>CANRDP010000020.1 GCA_947629415.1 uncultured Bacilli bacterium | reverse complement strand
TCCAAAAAAATTTTTTTGTATTTATTTAGATAGTAATTATATTTCATCCTGTTTTCTCCCAATAATCCAATATTATTGTAAGGAAATACTACTAGAGGAAATTTATAATTTAAGAAGCGTATAATTTCTTTTCTATCGTATTCCGTTTGCATTTTCTTTTTTTGAGTTTTTCAGTATAATAAATAACAGAGTAAGAAAGAAAGGTAAAAAGAATGATAGAGGTACAGATAAGTACAAAAGAAGCAGGACAAAGAATCGATAAATTTGTTCGCCGGTATTTGAATGAAGCACCTTTAAGTTTTCTTTATCGGTTATTTCGTTTAAAAGATATCAAAGTAAATACAAAACCGGTTCCGATATCTTATATATTAAAAGAAAAGGATTGCATAAGAATTTATATTACCGAACAACAATTGAAGGAATTTGCTCAACCAAAAGAATTTATTCGGGGCAGTGGATCGATTCAGGTTCTTTATGAAGATGATAATGTTTTGATTGTAGAAAAACCGAGAGGTATTTTAGTGCATGGCGATGAAAAAGAAAAACGTCGAACGTTAAGCAATCAAGTACTGAATTATTTGGTTAATAAAGGAGAATATGATCCTGCATCTACCAATCGCTTTGTACCTAGCCCCGCGCATCGCTTGGATCGAAATACTTCGGGAATAGTTCTTTTTGGTAAAAATATAGAAGCATTACAAGAATTATATTCTTTATTTAAAAAAAGAGAGGGAATAAAAAAAGAATATCTCGCTCTTTTGGAAGGACAATTACGAAAAGAAGGAGAAATCAATCTTCCTTTAATGAAAGATGAAAAAAAAGGAATGGTTTCGGTCTCTTCTTTGAATGAAGGTGGAAAAAGTGCTATCACAAGATACACCATACAAGAAGTTTTTAAGGATAAAACATTGGTTCAGGCTACCTTGATTACGGGACGATCGCATCAATTAAGAGTTCATTTTGCATCAATTCATCATCCGATCTGTGGAGACAGTAAATACGGAGATTTTTATAAAAATCATCTTTTTGAAAAAAAATATCAATTTCATGATCAATTTTTACATGCATTTCGATTGACATTCTTAAAAATCGAAGGAAAATTAAGCTATCTCTCGAATAAAACCTTCACGATGGAATTACCGAAAGAGGAACAAAAAATTTTAGAAGAGCTTCGAAAGGAGAAAGCATGTATTTAACATTAATATTTTTTGTATTTTTTGCCATTTTGATTGTTCTTCCTATCGCTCAATCGTTACGAAAGAATATAAAAATCTTTCTTTCTTTTCTTTTGGCTTTTACTTCTGTTTCCGTTTTCCGCCTTCTTTTTGGTTTGAATGAAGGAAATTTTTTAACAAAAGTAGCAACACACATTCTCCCTTATACCCGAGATTATTTATCGATGATGTTACCGACGGAAGAAAGTAAAATTCAATTAATACGCTTTTTTCTTTTATTTGCATTGTTTTTCTTCCTTTTTTTTCTTTTTCTGCTTATTTTGAAATATATTATAAAAGAGCAATCACCTTTTCAAAGTAAAACACCGATACGTTTTATTGCCATAAAAAATATTTTTGCTTTTGTCAATATTCTTTTTATCGGTGCAGCGCTTTCTTTTGCCTGTTCCGCATTTAATGTTCTTTGGCAATTTCCTGCCGGATTTCTATCTCGTTACTTTACTTTCATAGAAAGTGTGGTGATGAATTTATGACCGCGGAAGAAAAATTAATTCTTTTGGCAGAGTTGATGGGAGTTTCGTTAAAGACGACAAAGGAAGAAAGGAAAAAGAAATTCTTTTCTTCGGATATTTTATTGAAATTAAAAGAGTATTTTCGTACCGAAAAAGAAAGAAATTCCCCGCGATATACTTTATTGAAGGCCGAATATGATGTTTTATTGCATATGGTATTTGATTCGGAAAAAAAGTATTTTATTTCCTATGCAAGGGCATTATATCTCTGGAATGGAATTCAAAATCAACGCTATATTAATCCGTTTTTATGTTTTAAACAAAAAGAGAATATATTATTGTCACGAGTTCCGATTAAATTCGATGGTCAAGAAATGTTCCTCGGCGATGTCATCATGCTTGAAAATTACTCCAATGACTACAAGATTGATGCCATCAAACGAGCGATGATTTCATGGAAAAAGGAAGTTCAAAAGGTCATGATCGATCCTTTGGAATTGCTGACGGTTCGCCCTAAAAATTTACCTCATAAAAAAAGAGTACCCTTTGCAAAAAAAATCTACGGAATATTTTTACTTCTTGCCAGTGTTTTTCTTTTTTCTTTGTTTTTCTTAAAAGATGATATTATTTCACCTATTTTTTCTTTCAACTTTGCCTATCCGTATTTTTCTTTTCCTTTTTTAGCAATATATGCTTTCGTATTTTTTGCCGATTTCTTATGGATGATTTCCATTGCCCGAAGAGAATATCATATGAGAAAATATTTTTGGGCTCAAGATATTCTTTTTCATAATCCAAAGAAGATTATGGATAAAATTTATAGGATTAATGAAAAACTTTATCAAAAAATTCTTCTATGTGTTCAAAAGAAGACGGAACTTCACGGAAACTTAAAACCATATTCCATTTTGGATGATGAATTTTATGCTTTGCAATATATGGTAAAAATCAATGATAAGGATCCCTTACAGGAAGATACCTTATTTTCTTATGAAGGAGTTTTTTGTGAATTGATTATTCTTTTGATGATTTATTTAATTGTTTGTTACGTCCTTATCCGAGGAGGATTTTTAAAATGAAAGAAACAATAAAATTAAATATTCATTTGAAAGAATATGAATTCTCTTCTTTAAAGGAATTCGGAGCAAAAATGTATCTTTATCCGGAAGAATCTTTTGCGTTAATCAATACGAAAAAATTTTTAACGATATTAAAAAAATATGATTCGGATTTATATTTCAAAGTAGAAGAATTACGAAAAAAAGAGACGGCAAAAGAAGCGTTTTTATTCAAAATACAATATCTTTTTGCTCCTGTTTTGCCCCTTCAACATTATAAAAATCAATATTTGAATTACGAGCAATTGGGGAGAAGAATTATCAATGGTGCTCCGAAAATGGATATCTATATCGGAGATTTCTTGCGTTATGGATTATTGAGCTACTATATGCGTCATGTCGGTGATGATCAAAATCAAAAAGAACTATATTCCTTTGTTTTGAAACTCGAGCACGAATTTACATTAAATGAAGCTCGTGCATACTTCAAATTGGGGTTTTATCTTGATAAAAGACGCGAAATCGTTTATCGTAGAAGAGGATACAAAGATGCAAAATCTTTCTTTGAAATGATTCTTTCGGAAACGATGATTCGGGATTTCGCAAGAGATTTTGAAAAGAATCAATATATCTTTGCTTGGCTGGAATTGAATGGTTATGAGAAAGAAATAGCAGATTTTGAATCGATTGTTGCATCCGTCGAAGAATGGGAGGAAAAATAAATGACAATTGAAGAAAAATATGAAAGGTGGTTAAATGATCCAAGTGTTTCAAATGAAGATAAAAAACTATTAAAATCTTATACGAAAGATCAAATCAATGATGCTTTTTATCGAGATTTGGAATTCGGTACTGCGGGAATTCGCGGTATTTTGGGTCCGGGAAGCAATCGCTTAAATGTTAAAATCGTCGCTCGAGCCACCGTGGGCTTTGCTCGCTATTTATTAGAAGTATTTCCGGAAGCGAAAAAAATGGGTGTCGCCATTTCACATGATAATCGATTATATTCGCGCGAATTTGCTTTGGAAACGGCACGCGTTTTATCTTCCTTTGGTATTAAATCCTATTTATTTGATGCCTTACGTCCGACTCCGGAGCTTTCTTTTGCCGTAAGAAAAATGAAAGCTTGCGGTGGAGTAATGATTACGGCTTCACACAATCCAAAAGAATATAATGGTTATAAAGTTTATGATGAAAACGGTTGCCAATTGGTGCCAGATAAAATAGCACGCTTAGTGGAAATTATTGATTCTTTGGGCTTTGAATTGGATGTAAAATTAGGAAACGAAAAGGCAGAAATTGTCTTCCTAGATTCTTCTGTAGATGAAGAATATCGAAAAGAAGTGGAAAGTATTGCCTTACATAAGGAACTCGATAAGAGCAAAATCAAAATCGTCTATTCACCGCAACATGGTACAAGTTATATGAATGCGATGAAAATTTTCGAAGATTTAGGTTACAATATCATACCAGTAAAGGAACAATGTTCTCCGGATCCATTATTTTCCAATACCAAATCACCCAATCCGGAAAATAAAGAAGCTTATGAATTGGCCTTGAAATATGCCAAAGAAAATAAAGCGGATTTAATTTTGACAACGGATCCGGATGCGGATCGTGTCGGTATTGCTTTCTTGGATTCCAAAGGAGAATATCGCCTTTATACGGGAAATGAAACCGGTGCTTTGTTAATTGATTATGTCTTGGGAGAAAGAAAAAAATTAGGACTTCTTTCGAAAAATGGCGTATTATTCAATACCATCGTTACTTCTTCTCTCGGAGCAAAAGTGGCGATGAGTTATGGTTTAAGCGTTGAATCTTTGTTGACAGGATTTAAATTCATCGGAGATCGAATTCATCATTATGAAATTACCAAAGAAAAAACATTTGAGTTCGGTTATGAAGAAAGTTATGGATATCTTATCAAACCATTCGTAAGAGATAAAGATTCTCTTCAAGCTTTGGTAATGATTTCCGAGATGGTAAATTATCATTTGCTCCGTGGCAAACGTCTAGATGAAGTTATGGAAGAATTGCAACAGAAATTCGGTTACCATCACGATGAGCTTTACTCCATCTATTTTGAAGGACAAGAAGGTGGAGAAAAGATGAAAGAAATCATGAAAGAAAATCGTGCTCATCCGTTTAAAGAAATCGGAGGATTGAAAGTTGTAGCTTTAGAAGATTATCTTTTATTGAAACGTTATGAAGGAAATAATGTTCAAGAGATTCGCGGTTTACCAACTTCCGATGTTTTAAAATATTATCTTCAGGATGGATCTACGGTAAGTATTCGTCCTTCCGGGACCGAACCGAAATGTAAATTCTATTATGGTGCCGTCGGTACCAGTTCCAAACAAGTAATGGAAAAACCAAAAGCATTGCATAAGGCTATTTTGGAGGCGTTACACTTAGAATGAAATCATCGGCAAAGAAAAAATTAATTATTTCCGGCGCTATTGTTCTTTGTCTCAGCATACTCATGGCGATTATATGTTTTGTGATCATCATATCTACCACGATGAATGCTATAGAACAATATTTTCCATCCGGGAATATTGATGAACAGTCGTACAATTATCAAATAATGCTGGAAGATCTTGCATCCCAAAACAGAATTATGATTTGTTCTTCTTTATTGACACTATCCTTTATCAGTGGATTGGCCGGTCTTATTCTATTAATCGTCGGTGCCGTGATGAAATCACAAGTTTCTCCCCAAAATACGGTGAATGGTTCCCCGGCGATGATGCAAAATTCAACGATTCCGTCACAACATTATATGGAAGATTCGGCAAATTTTAAATTTTGTCCGAATTGCGGAGAAGAAATCAAAAGCGAAAATAACTTCTGTCCGAAATGTGGTTGTAAATTAAAATAAACATAAGAGTCTAAAGGAAAAACTTTAGGCTCTTTTTTTCTTTTCTTGTTGAAAATATTCCTCCAAGAATAAGGCAATGCCATCATGGTTATTGTCTTTTTTGGTAATGTATTTGGCACTTTTTTTTGTTTCCGGTGTTCCGTTGATCATGGCAACGGAAAGTTTGAAATTCGAAAGCATTTCAATGTCATTTCCGGCATCACCAAAGACAAGAACGTGATCCTGAGGGATTTGATAAAAATCGGCAACTTCCCGGATGGCCTTATATTTACTTATTGAAATATAACTTAATTCCGCAAATTCGCCTCCGGACCATACACGGACAAAAAGATCGGAATTTACTTTTTTTACAATGTCGGATAAGCGTTTTGCGGAAGCGTTTTCTTTAAAATGAAAAAGCATGGTCATCGGATTTTCTTTTAATGTTTCTTTTAAATCTCCGATATGTTTTTGCAAATGTTCATAGGAAAACCAAGTGGAAAAAACTTCATCATCTTTCAGCAAATAAATGGAAGAACTGGATTCGCAAATAATATTTTTCAGTTCATCATTACCATAGAATTGGTATATTTTCAGTACATCTTGCAAGTCAAAGGTAGTTTCTTTCGTGGGAAAAGTACTTTTCATGGAATATATGGCACCGCCATTATATCCGATGATCGGTGTATCTAAACCCAATTGTTCGTAATAGCGTAACATCGTACGATAAGGTCTTCCGGATGCAAAAATAATTTTATGTCCTTGCTTTTTCAAATCGATTAACACTTTTTCCGTCCGGGGAGTTATATTTTTTTCATCATTCAAAAGTGTTCCATCCATATCCAGAGCGATTAAATATTGTTTCATAGTATGAATTCCTTTCTTTTCATCATATAGTCAAATGGTGATACCATGTTTTATCGCATTTTGACTTTCTTTTTTGGTTTATTTTTAACATCTTTGGGAATCAGTTTCTTTCTCATCTATGTTTCTTTGGGTGGTAATCAAGTTTCTTTTTTTCCTTTTCTTTTGTTTCTCATATCCCGTAAAGAAATTTATCTTATTCCGATTGGGCTTTTCTTCTTATTGATTGCTACTTTTTGCGATCCTTTTTGGAAAAGATTTTATCTTTGGAGAAAGAAACAAAAAGAAAAGCGCAAATATAACTAGAGATATTATATCGGATTTTCCGAAGAGGAAAAATGAAAAAGATTATTTTCCCGATTTCTTTTCTGCATAGGAAAGAAAAAAGAGAGCTAAACTAAATATGAGGTCAAATTATGCTGAAAGTTTATAGTTCTCCTTCTTGTTCTTCTTGCCGTAAAGTAAAAAAATGGTTGCAAAAGCAAAATATTCCGTTCGTGGAACAAAATTTTTTTACAAAGCCGATGAAACGTGAAGATTTGATAGAAATTTTACAAAAATCCGAGAATGGTACAGAAGATATTATTTCTACCCGATCCAATGTTTTTAAAGAATGTGGAGTAGATTTAAATTCCATGCGTTTTAATGAATTTATCGATTTTATTTTGGAACATCCTTCGATTTTAAAACGACCGATTATTGTAAGTGATCATCGAATACAAGTAGGATATGATGAAGAAGAAATTGAAATTTTTTTACCACGCCTTCGCGATATTATTCATAAAAGTTGTACTCCTTCTTGTCAAGAATATGCCACTTGTGCACATTGGGATCAAAGTGAATCCAATTCTTTCAAAAAATCTTCATAATTTACATCGGACGGCAAGCGAAAATCCCCACGCGGTGATAAAGCAACCGGGCCGATTTTTGCTCCATCCGGCATGCAAGAACGTTTAAATTGCTGTTGAAAAAATCGTTTGGTAAAAATTTTGAGCCAAGTAAGAATGCTTTTTTCATCATATTCTTTTTGAAATGCTTTTTTTGCCAGAAAATAAATTTTTTTTAAAGAAAACTGATTGTGAATGAAATGATAAAGAAAAAAGTCATGTACGATATAAGGCCCCAGTACATTTTCCGTATATTGCTTTATATTTCCTTGGGAATCTAATGGTAGTAATTCAGGAGAAATCGGTGTCTTAATAATATCCATGAATATTGTTCGGTGCTCTTTTTCCGCAAATGTAGAAAGCATATCTTGAATCAATGTTTTCGGTAGGGAAGCGTTGAGCGCATACATCGACATATGATCTCCGTTATATGTGGACCAACCAAGAGCAATTTCACTGAGATCTCCGGTACCGAGAACTATCCCTCCGACTTTGTTTGCATAATCCATAAGAAGCTGGGTACGTTCTCTTGCCTGTGCGTTTTCAAATACAATGGAAGGATCATCGCGATTTAAATCAAGATCTTTAAAATGACTTTCGACACTGGCTTTGATGGAAATTTCCAGGAAAGTAACCTGATATTGTTTTGCTAATTCCATGGCATTATGCTTTGTTTTTTCACTCGTTCCGAAGCATGGCATGGATATAGCAACGATTTGTTGATGGGAAAATTGCAAAATATCCATAGCCTTTACTGCGACAAGAAGAGCCAAGGTAGAATCAAGTCCACCGGATAAGCCGAGTACCACTTTCTTTTGTTTTGTATGTTTTAATCTTTTTACTAAACTCAGTGCTTGCATATACAAAATTTTTTCATAAATTTCTACTTTGTTTTTACTAGGTATAAACGGAGTTTTACTTAACATGGGCACTTCATCTTTCATTTCCAAAGAAAAAGGAAGGCGTGTTTCTTTATTTTGAAAGTTCAGATAAGAGGCTTGTCTTCTTCTATTTTCAATTAAATTCAAATCAATATATGCCGTTGCACCATTTAATGAAAAAGAAGATTCGCTCAAAATTTCATCATCTTGTGCAATAAAAGTTGCCCCGGAAAAAAGTAAATCGGTCGTTGATTCTTCCTGCAAAGAAGAGCAATAAATATAGGCTGCTTGCAATTTTTTGGATGTCGTGGATACGAGTTCTCTGCGATAATTTTCTTTATCATATGTCTCATTAGAAGCCGAAAGATTTAAAAGAACAGTGGCACCATTCATGGCGTGTCTTATAGAAGGAGAATCCATGGCCCATAAATCTTCGCAAATTTCCACGCCGATGACCAGTTTTTTATCTAGTGTATTTTGAAAAAGAATAGAATCGGAGAAAGGAATGGTTTGATTTTCTATTTTTACCATCGTATGTATATCTTTTCCCGATACAAAGTAGCGGCCTTCGTAAAATTCGTTGTAATTGGGAAGAAAACTTTTTGGAACAATGCCGAGAAGTTTTCCTTTGTAACAACAAAATGCTGTATTATACAAATGATTTTGGTAAGAAAATGGTACACCGAAAGTAAAAAAGATGTCATAATTTTCGGATTCTTTGATTACTTTCCAAGCAGCTTTATAGCATGCATTTAGAAAAGAACTATTCAAAAATAAATCTCCGGCCGTATAGGATGATATGGCTAATTCAGGGAAAACAACCAAGGAAATATTTTCTTTCTTTGCTTCTTGCAGAACGCTTAAAATTTGTTCGGCATGGAAAGACGGATTTCCGACTTGTACTTTAATCGGGGAACAAGAACATTTTAAATAACCGAAGTTTTCGTTCCTATCTTCAAATAAAACATTGTAAGAAGTATTTTCTTTCGAAAAAGGGGTGCCTTTTTCTTGCAATAAAGCTTCATAAGCTTCAAGAGAAAGAACCACCATATCTCCGAATCCGTTTTTCGTAATATAAATCGGTTCGGAACTTTCATGAACCAATTTGCTTATTTTTTGTGTATTTCTTAATTCCGTTATTTGACGAATACGCATTTTTAACACCACCGACATTATTATAGCATTATTATGACATTTTAAAATTATTTTCTTTCCTTTGGAAAAAGTTTATACTGATAAAGGAGGAAAAAATATGGAAAAAGAAGCACGAATATCGCGCGGCAAGATTGCTATTTATGATTCTTTAATCCAAAAAATAGAAGAATTTTTTGCTTTGCAGGGATATGGGCATGTAGGAAAGAAAAAATCCGACTTGATTCGTGCCGTAAGTGAAGATTGTCTACCTTCCTATATACGCAAAGAAAAGGATTTAAAAACGAGTTATATTCTTATGGAAAGTGAAACTCGTTTGGAAAAAGGAAGAGAAGAAATTTTTACTATGCTCAATGCTTTGCAGATCTTTTTCTCCAAATTCGGGTGTTATGTTCAAGAATATTATCGATACGATAAAAAAAGAGCCTATTTGGTTTATATGGAAAAAGATAAAATTTTGCCTTTCGTCGAGGCCTCTTTTTCTCCTTATTTGCAAATCTTTATTGATTTTTCCTGGCTTGAAATCCTTACTTTGCAAAATCTACCTTCTTCTTGCCATCATGATCATATTCCTTTACTGATTTTGGACCAGGAAAATCCGAAAATACAACTGGAAAAAAAGAAATTAATGGAAGAAGGATACATTTCTTTCCCGGGTACTTTTGAAGAACAAATCGTTCATTTTCAAAAAGAACAATATCTTTTGGGAAGAATTTTATCCAATCAAGCCTTAAAGAAAAATACCATTCTTTCCTTTCACCTTGTAACGAAAGAAAAAAAAGAGTGTCAAGGAAAAGAAAAGAAAGATTTTGAAAAAATGGAAGAAAAATATATAAGCGATCTTTATGCTCATTCCATGAAAGAACATCTAAAAACAATAGAAAATCATTTTCTGCTTCGAAAATTATGTTCGCAATGTGCAAAAAAAATGGCAACGAAAAAGAAGATATATCTCCCATTATTTCAACGTTTGGATTTAAAACCATGCGATGTTTGCAAGAAGAATCCTGCTTATGATTTTTATTTATCAAAAAAGGAGTGAACTTTTTGTAATTGTTTGACTCTTCTTTTGATAAAATTTATAATAAAACTATGTTTTCCAGGAGGCTCATATGAAGGTCTTGATTTACTTTCAAAGTAGACGGTTACTGAGAAAAAGCGGTATCGGAAGAGCAATGAGACATCAGATGAATGCATGTACAATAGTGCATCAGGATTTTACAATCAAAACACATGAAGTTTTTGATTTGGCACATATCAATACACTTTATCGACATAGCTATCGCCTTTTAAAATGGTGCCATAAACATCATATTCCCGTGATTGTTCATGGCCATAGTACTTATGAAGATTTTCGTGAATCTTTTGCATTTTGGAAAATTGCCAAGTATTGGTTCAATCACCAGATTAATCGAATGTACAGTAATGCCGATGCTATCATCACTCCGACGGAATATTCCAAAAAATTAATTAATAGCTATGGTTTTTCCAAAAAAATTTACACATGTTCCAATGGCATTCAATTAAAAGAATATGAATACAGTAAAGAAAAAATCGCAGATTTTTTGAAAAAATTTAAAATTAACGACGGACAAAAGGTAATTATGGGTGTGGGACTTTTTTTCAAAAGAAAGGGTATTCATGATTTCATTGAAATCGCCCGTCATTTTCCCGATATAAAATTCATATGGTTTGGAGATTTAGCTCCCATTTTACGAACAAATTTTGTAAAAAAGGCGATGCGTAAAAAACCGAAAAATGTGATTTTCCCCGGATATATGGATAATTCCATCATTAAAGGTGCTTATTTATATTCGGAATTGTTTTTATTCCCGAGTTACGAGGAAACGGAAGGAATTGTTGTTTTGGAAGCTTTGGCATCAAAATGTGTCACGCTGGTGCGGGATATCGGAGTCTATAATGATTGGTTAACCGATGGCGTAAATTGTTATAAAGCTTCTTCAACGGAAGAATTTATTCAGAAAATAGAATATATTTTAAAGAATCCCCAAGAAGAAATAAAAGAAAATGGTTATAAAGTCGTTCAGGAACGTTCTATAGAAAAAGTTGGTGAAAGATTAAAAGAAATTTATCAAGAAGTTTATGCTAATTATGAGAAATAGAAACATATCACGAGTAAGTGGAATTTTTATTTTCTTATTGAAACAAAAAAAGGTTTATGGTATATTATTCAAGCAACCAAATGGAGCAATACTCAAGTTGGTGAAGAGGTATCCCTGCTAAGGATATAGATCGGGTAACCGGTGCGAGAGTTCGAGTCTCTCTTGCTCCGCCATCATCATGGATCAGTGGTGTAGCGGCTAACATGTCTCCCTGTCACGGAGAAGACCGCGGGTTCGATTCCCGTCTGATCCGCCATGAAATGCATTAATATGCAGGCGTAGTTCAATGGTAGAACTTTAGCCTTCCAAGCTAACTACGCGGGTTCGATTCCCGTCGCCTGCTCCATTAGAGTTAAGTATAGCTGATACGTAAGTATTGGCTATTTTTTCTTTTATAGACATAAATACTGCAAATATTATTAATTTATGGGGTATTTTTACAATAATTATAGAAGTAGTAGTATATATAGCATTTATATATAAAATTAAATCGTTAAATTATTATTAATCGTTAAACTACTACTTACTATATATAAATACATATAAGAGAAGAAATATCAAAATTTATAAATACCCCCACGTGACACGTGACAAACGTGACAGTTTTATATAAATAAAAAACTCTAGCCTGCTAAACTATAGTTCAATATTTATTACTGAGCCATCTTTGAAATTGAATTCGAGGTGGCTATCTTTATATACTTTTATGCTGATGATTGTTAAATTGAAGAGTTTATCGTTAAATTCTAAATTCAGTGTATCGGTAGCTTTAATCTCATTGATGAATGCTTGAAGTTTAATTGATTGTCTATTCCTGTCAACTTGTTCAGCCATAAGCTTATTGTATTTATCCTGAGCCTCAGTAAATCTTTTTACCAGATCTACATATTCTTCCATGTAAGCTTCATACTTCATTTGTTTCTTTTCTTTGTTGAAGATGTGTTGGTCACATAAACCACTAACTACTAGCATTTCATTCTTGGCTTGTTCCATAGGCTTGGATAGATTAACATCTAGTAGTTTTTCTTTTACCAGAAGAAGATTTGAAATAAGAAGGTCCTTATCTTTAAGAAGAGTGTTTAATGCTTTTAAATAGGCATTTTTAATTGTTTCTTCATCAAGAGTAGGAGTAGTGCATTTAGTTCCATTAAATTTATTATTGCATTGCCATACGACATGTCTATAGATATCATTTGAATGCCATACCTTAGGTCCATATATAGAACCACAATCTGCACATTTGACTCTACCGCATAATACGTTATTACCATGACTACTAACTTGATTATTAAGTTCAAGTTCAGCTTGTACTAATTCCCATTCATCAGGATTAATTATTGCTGGATGAGAATCTTCAACATAATACTGTGCGACTTCACCATTATTCTTTTTAAGTTTCTTTGTTAAGAAGTCTACAGTGTATTTCTTTTGAAGAAGAGCAGAACCTTTATATTTTTCATTCCTTAATATTGAATCAACAACATTATATTGCCATTTAGTTTTACCGCTTGGAGTTGGTACACCTTCTTTAGTTAATGTACTAGCGATTGTAGATTGGCTTTTGCCTTCAATAAACATTCTATAAATCCTTCTTACGATTTTAGCACCTTCAGGTTCAATCTCAGGAAGTCCATTTTCACCTTTCTTATATCCTAAGAAGCATTTATAGGGTAGGGCAACTTTACCATCCTGGAATGCTTTTCTTTTACCCCAAGTAACATTTTCTGATATTGACCTAGATTCCTCCTGGGCGATACTAGACATAATAGTAAGAAGTAGCTCACCGCCAGTACCAAAGGTATAAATATTTTCTTTTTCAAAGAATACAGGTACGCCTTTTAATTTTAAATCTCTTGTTTTTTGAAGAGCATCAATTGTATTTCTAGCAAATCTAGATACCGACTTAACCAATATAACATCTATTTTCCCATCAAGTGCATCTGTTATCATTTGATTAAATCCTTTTCTATGTTTTAAAGAAGTACCGGTAATTCCTTCATCATAATAAATATTAACGAGTTCCCAATCAGGATTAGATTTAATATAATTTTCATAATAATCTCTTTGAACCTGTAAAGAATGAAGCTGCTCATCTTGTTCAGTTGATACTCTTGCATATGCTGCGACTCGTTTTTTAGTAGGTACATTTTCAACTTTTTTCTTTATTGGAGTAATTTCTTTAATTATCTTTTTCATCGATTTCCTCCAACACACTAATTATAGGTTTATATTTTTTAATGAGCTTTTTCTTAAATGATATAAGTTCATCATTTGTTATAAATTTATCTTTAAGCATTTGATTTAGAAGAAGGCATGCAAATCTATATTTTATTTCGCCTTCAATTTGTTTATGACGCATAATAAAAACCTCCTTAAAGTTGTGTCTATCTATCACTCTAAAGAAGCTTAAAGTCAAGTTGTATCGAAAAGGTGCTGCATTAAATTTTATTGTATCTGAAAACTAATTCATTCCTAAGTATCAATACTATTCTAACAGATATTACTCATAATCCTTGATTTTTCTCTCATTTTATGGTATATTTTACGAGAAAGGAGTTAGATATGAGAGAATTTGATTATAGTAAATTAAAAGATAGATTATGGAATAGTGAGATTCTAATTAAGGTTGCAAATATCCATGAAGCCAAAGGAAGACAAGAACTCTATTTAGTTCAAAAACCTGAGGAATTAAATAGATTAGTAGAGATTGCTAAAATACAAAGTACTGAAGCTAGTAATGCAATAGAGGGAATTAGAACAACAGACTCAAGATTAAAACAACTTGTTAGTGAAAAAACTACACCAAGAAATAGAAATGAAAAAGAAATAGCCGGATATAGAGATGCTCTATCTGTTATACATGATAGTTTTGAATATATTCCGTTAACTCCTAATTATATTTTGCAACTTCATTCAATTTTATGTTCTCATAATGATGAAGTTAATTATGGCGGTAAATACAAAAATGTCCAAAATTACATAAGTGCTACTGATGAAAATGGGAATAGTTTCACATTATTTACCCCACTTTCTCCATTTGAAACACCTATGGCAATGCAAAATTTGTGTGATGAATATAATAAAGCAATAGAAAAAAGAGATGTTGAGCCGCTTGTATTAATTCCTGTTTTTATTCATGATTTTTTATGCATACATCCATTTAATGATGGAAACGGAAGAATGTCTAGATTGCTTACAACCTTACTTTTATATAGAAGTGGATATTATGTTGGTAAATATATATCTTTAGAAGCAAAGATATCTAAAATAAAAGATTTATATTATGATGCTTTATTTGAATCTCAAAAAGGATGGTATGAAGGTAATGATGATCCTACGCCTTTTGTCAAATATTTATTAAGTATTATTGAAATGGCATATGAAGATTTTGAAGATAGGGTAAAACTTATATCTAAGAAGGCATCAGCATATGAATTAGTAGATAATGCTATAAAAAAGAAACTTGGAAAAGTTACAAAATCAGATGTTGCAGAACTATGTCCAAGTCTATCAATTAGCGCTATTGAAAAAGCAATCGCTAAAATGGTAGAAGAAGGAAGACTTGAAAAAATGGGTTCTGGTAAAACAACATATTATGTAGTTAAACTATAGTTACTCTCATTTTGCAAGCTGTTTTACGAGAAAACACTAAAATGTGAGAGAAAGAACGATGTTGTATCAAATAGATATAGTATCTTTTTTTCTTGTATTAAATTTGTAATTCATACTTAAGTGTCACATCTGTCACGCCAGTCACGTGTCACTTAGTATATATATCTAAAATATAGGTTTAGATGGTGCACCTTCGTCTACAGAGGGTGCATTGTATTAACAATACTTACCATACACATGAAAGAGAATTTCGTTCTATTATGAAAAAATAATAGAACGATTTTTTTTATTGCACTTTCGCGGTAGTCGTTAACTTTGTAGACGTGACCTCCAATAGGAGAGAAAATAATTGTGAATTCCGATTAAAATTATTAAAAATTGAAATTTTCGGCAAAGCACGATATAGTGATGCCAAAAATATGAGGTTTAAAATGACTAAAAGAATTTTTGAACGTAAAATTTATTAAAAAATGTTGAATTGGAAAAGAGATTCCAATGGGAGGGTTAAATTGTGATTAAAAGAGGTTATTCCTTAAATCAAATTCTAGTGAAAGAATCAGATAAACACAATGGGTTCCTTTTTTTATAAGAATAAATACACAGTCATATGGGGATACTTAAAATAATCAGGTATTATGACGTGCAGAAATTACATTTTTTCAGGACTATTTTTCATGTATTAAAATAAGATGGCAAAAATAGCAAAATGAAGAATATTTTGAAAATTAGAAACATTAAAAATTAGTTTTTGTCTTACGAAATTCAAATTTTTACTTTTATATGTATTGATAAAATATACAATTTATGATACTTTTATTTCGTAAAAAGTCGGTTTACCGACAAAAAACTAAATAGAGGCGAGACCATGCAAGAGATAAAAAGAGATTTATATTTAAATAAGCTAATAAAAAAACAAGGAAACGGAATGGTGAAAATCATTACAGGTATAAGAAGATGTGGAAAAAGTTATTTGCTTTTTGAATTATTTCGTAAATATTTGCTCAATAATGGTGTTGCAGTTGATCATGTTATTGCCTTATCTTTGGGCGATGATGAAAATGAAAAGTACCGAGATCCTTCAAACCTTTCGGAATATCTGAAATCTAAAATTACGAATGATGAAGATAAATTTTATATTCTTTTGGACGAGGCACAGCTCGCCATTACAAAAGAAGAATATGAAAATAAGGATAGGATAAAATTATATGGTATTCTTAATAGCCTTTTAAAACATAGAAATGTCGACATTTATATCACAAGTAGTAATTCGAAATTTCTATCTTCGGATATCTTAACAGAATTCAGAGGTCGTGGTGATGAAATCAAGGTTCATCCTTTATCTTTTTTAGAATTCATGTCGGTATATCCGAATGATTCTTATACCGGTTATCGTGATTATTCACTTTATGGTGGATTACCTTATGTCATTGCACTTGAAAATACAGAGGATAAAATTACATATTTAAATAATCTTTTTAAAAATACTTATTTAAGAGATATTATCGAGCGACATAACTTAAAAGGCGATGCAGTTATGGATACTTTAGTCGATATCTTATCTTCGAATACAGCAACGCTAACAAATCCTACTAAACTTGCGAATAGTTTTGTATCTCACGCTATCAAAACCAATGCCAATACTATATCTGCATATATAGATTATCTTATCGATGCATTTATAATTTCAAAAACTCAAAGATATGATATCAAAGGAAAAAAATATATAGGATCACCTTTTAAATATTATTTTGAAGATATTGGCTTACGTAATGCAAAACTTAATTTTAGACAAATAGAACCAACTCATGCAATGGAAAATATTCTATATAATGAATTAATTATACGTGGCTTTAATGTTGATATTGGTGTTGTCGAAAAATATACGAAAAATAGTAAAGGACAAAACACAAAAGCAATTTTAGAAGTTGATTTTGTTTGTAATAAAGGTAGTCAACGTTATTATATTCAATCAGCATATTCAATTCCGGATATAAATAAAATGTCTCAGGAACAGGAGTCATTTAACAGAATAAATGATTCATTTAAAAAAGTAATTGTCGTACAAGATAATGTTGCACCTTGGCATAATGACAAAGGATATTTGATTATCAATATTTTAGATTTTTTACTTAATCCAAATTGTTTGGAATTATAAAATAAACCATGCAGTATTTTGTAAAAATCACCATAATAAGTAATAAAAATTTTTTCTGTTATACTGTTTGAATTGTATTAAAATAGTACTTTTTACCATGTTAAAAAAATTAAATGGATACAATGTGCCCGTCTTTTTTTGTAGAGTTCGACACCAAACGTCTAGGTGTTTTTAAAGATAATAAGGTTTCGGAAAGTGCAGAAGTTATATTTTTCTAAAACCTCTTTTGTTGCACTTGGACTTTTAATTAACACATCGAATATGTTTCGTTATAATTATATTTTTTTTACTCAAAAATACGTTACAATAAATACAAAAGATACATGGGTGAACTATTAAAATTAATTAGAAGGGAGAAATATTATGGCTTTTTTGAAAGTATTGAATGTTCAACAAGGAGATTGCCTTACATTCCGTCCAAATAAATTTTGTAAGTTTGAGAACGAACTTTTTTATGTTGATCTTGGAAACGGCCTATATGACATTTCCAAGGAGATAAGGACCGGGGATAATATTCATTTAATTTTAACTCATAGCCACAGGGACCATTTTAATGGAATTTTATATCTGTTGCCTTATGCTAATCAAATAAGGGAAGTCATTCTACCATATTGTTTTAATGAAATATGGTTAATTGCAAAGGCTATCTTGAATTTGAAGGGGATGCGTATGGCATCGTCGTGCGAAGAACTGAAAAGGGAACTAATCGACATTGATTCAATCCAATGCATTTTACGCGATTGTTTGCAAAATCAACATATACGCTTTACCTTTGTCTATGAAGGAATACCATTTTGCAATCATATTGAATTTTTAAACCCACCTCTTTGCTCGGTTTCAAAGAATTGGTTGAGCGAGGCCGAATTTCACAAAGTAGAAGAAGAAATTAATAAATTATTTGAAGAGCAATTTGCTAAAAAGTTTCTTAATTATGTACAGGCACAGCGGCAATCGCATGGTAATGATCATGCATTTTCTCGTGAATTTCTCTTAAATCATGTCAAAGATGATTATGCGCAAATTATAAAAATGGCACGTGCTGGTTGCAAAATGGTATTGGAGTTCATTTCTAACAACTATAACATAATGAGTACATTTAATTGCTATCCTAGCAAGACAAATCTCAACAATATTATCAAACAATATAAAATAACTGCTCACGATGCCTGCATTGTCACAAGGCTTTTTCACGGAGGCGAATCTTATCTTTTGAGTGGAGATGCAAGCAAGAGTGTGTTTTACAGATTGATTCAAAATGGGTCAATTCATGCAGATTATTTCAAAATTCCGCATCATGGCAGTAGTAAAAATTTGGATGAGAAAATTTTACAGTATATATCTCCGAAAATTGCCATCATCTCGCATGGGAATGCTAAATTCGGACAGGCAAAGGATACGCATCCAAATCAAAAAATTCTTGATCTCCTCACCAAGAAAAAAATAAAGATTTTGGTCACAAATGACGTGGTCAAGAATGGTAAGGTAGTTTTAAAGAAAACACCATACTCGACCAAGGATCTAGAAATAGAGTAAATGCATTATTAATGAAGACAAAACAATAGAGTTTCACGTCAAAAACAAAAGCAAATCGTAGGAGAAAGATTATTGAGTCAAACAGTTTATTTTTGCGGAAGATTCAACAGATTTAGAAGACATTAAACATATATTGAAAATTAAGTGAGAACCAACAAGATTGTAATATACATGTTTAAAATATGAATGTTTGAAAAAAGGAGAATCGATATGAAATATATAAAAATGAAAATTAGAGAACACTTTATATCTCTAATTCGTAAAGGAACGAAAACTCATGAATATAGGGTAGTTAATCCTAAATATGACAACATTCATATTGGGGATGTATTAATTCTTATTTCAAATCAAGATTCCGAAAACTATGTTAAAGTTATCATTGATTCTATCGAGAAATTTTCAAATTTGAATGACGCATTAAATAATCGGTGGGAAAATGATTTTAAAGGGTTGTTTGGAAGTTTTGATGAAGTGTTGAAGGAATTTCATAGATTTTATACAAAAGAAGAAATTAATCAATATGGAATAAATGTTTATACGATAAAAGAAATTAGAGTGCCATTAAAAAATGCTCGATATTTATTTGATACAAATACAATAATTGAACATGAAAGTTCTAATAATGTGTCTTCAGAAGTTGCTCAAGTATTTGCATCTATTGATAAACTTAATGGTAAAAAATTTATTCATGATAAAACAATTGAAGAAATAAACAAATATAAAGATATAAAAACAAGAGACAATATACTAACTAAATTAAACGCATATCAAAAATTAATACCTTCAAATGAAACAACCGATGAGTTTGAAAGAGTTTGTCTTTTATTTTCTCAAGATGAAAATAGTAAAAATGATAATGAAATGTTAAAGCATTTGTATAGTGGAAAAGTCGATTTTTTGATTACATCTGACCAAGTCATAATAGAGAAAGCAAAGCGGCTTTATCTTGATGATAAAGTATTTACTCCCAACTCATATTTAAGGAAAGTTGAGATAGAAATTCCTCAGCTTATAGAATATGATGTATTATCCATTGATTTAGTTCCTATAGGTACATTAGATGTTAATGACAAATTTTTTGATACTCTTAGAGAAGATTATGAAGGAGCTAAATTTAATAATTGGTTAAAGAGAAAAAGCAATGAGAAGGCTTATGTTTTTAGAAACAAGTCAGAACTACAAGGCTTTTTATATTTGAAAGTTGAAAACGAAGATGAAAACTATTCACATTTTAAGCCACCATTTAAACCGGCAAAAAGATTAAAGGTTGGAACGTTCAAAATTGCTCAATCCGGATTAAGATTGGGAGAACGCTTCTTAAAAATCATCTTCGATAATGCATTGAAATGTAATGTTGATGAAGTATATGTAACCATGTTCGAAAAAAGACAAGAAGTTATATATTTGAAAACAATGATGGAAGAATGGGGATTTATTAAAAAAGCTATAAATCAAAAAAATGGTGAAGTGGTTCTAGTTAAAAGCCTTTGTGAATATGATTATTCTAAATCACCCAAATATAATTATCCATTATTAATGAATAATCCAAAATATATGTTTTTACCAATTGTATCTCAATATCACACAAAACTATTTCCTGATTTATACCTAAAAAATGAAAAACTTAAAATTTATGACGAAGTCGCTTGTAGATATGCAATAGAAAAGATATATATTTGTGGATGGCACAACGTTGAGGCAAAATCTGGAGATGTTATATGTATATATCGCATAGGAGATTATAATAAAAGATATACATCAGCTGTGACGGGTATTGGTATTTTACAAGAAGTAAAATATCCTTCTAATGAAATTGATTTTTTTAATGAGTGTAAGAACAAATCAGTGTTTAATGAAGATGAGCTTCGTAATTTTTTTAGAAATGGAAAATATCGTACGATCATAAAAGTTTTATTTTTAGAAGGGTTCAAGAATAAAATCATCTTAAAAAAATTGTATGAAAATGATATAATACAAAAAGATGGACCAGGGCCACGAATTAATACTTTTATTAGTGAATCATCATTTAATAAGTTAAAAAAACTTGGAGGAAGTAATCTATGAAAAAAACTATAATTATTTCAATTAATCCAAAACATGTAAATAACATTATTAATGGAACAAAAAAATATGAATATAGAACTAGAGCGGCAAAACAAGATGTTAATAAAATAATTATTTATGAAACTCTTCCAGTTAAAAAAATTGTAGCTGAAGCAGAAATTGTAGAAGTTTTGGCTATGAAACCTAATGATTTATGGGATGAAACGAAAATGTTTTCTGGAATAACAAAAGATTTTTATGACAAGTATTTTGAAAATAAAAAAGTAGCATATGCATATCGTTTGGGTAATGTTAAAGTATATGATGAGCCAAAAGAATTAGTTGAATTTGGATTAAAAAGTGCTCCTCAATCATACGTATATGTTAATTGTTGAAAAATATAGTGTATGAAATTCATATTTCTGTTTTTCTTTGCCTTATAGCTGCTTGCATTTACGCGCATTGTATCAAAAGGGAATTCTTTTTCCAGTTGAATTCAAGAGTCTTTTTATAGGATTTTTGTTTTGTATTTTAGTCAAATTATAGGTTTTAAAATTAGATCTTAGAAAGTACAAAAATCACATTTTTGATGTATGTAATCAAAATGAAAGCAATCGGTATCGAAAGAATATTAAGCTATATTTGCTGTTTGCGGTATACATGTAATGATTATCTCAACAATAAATAAAATATCATCTTGACAATCATGATGAACCCATTCGTTTACAATTGCAATTATACCAGTTAAATAAAACTTGGATATATAGTTCATAATTAAATCATTTTTGACAC
>CANRDP010000019.1 GCA_947629415.1 uncultured Bacilli bacterium | reverse complement strand
TTTATATAATGCTTGTCACAAGATAGAAAAAAAGGTAGAATAAATTTGCGATAAAAGAGGAGATGTTTACTATGAAAGCATCAAAAATGTTGATACCAACTTTAAAGGAAGCACCATCGGAGGCCATCATCGATTCACATATATATATGTTGCGTGCCGGATTAATAAAAAAACTTGTTGCCGGAGTATATACTTTTTTACCTATGGGGTTAAGAGTATTGCAAAAAATAGAAAATATCATTCGGGAAGAAATGAATGCAAGTGGTGCACAGGAAATTTTATCCAGTGCCATTCAACCGAAAGAATTATGGGAAGAATCTGGGAGATGGCAAAAATATGGTCCGGAATTATTCCGTTTTAAAGATCGTCATGATCGGGAATTTTGTTTAGGCCCGACGCATGAAGAAATTTTTACGGATCTTGTTCGTTCCATGGTTCAATCTTATAAATCTTTGCCTTTAAATATTTATCAAATTCAAAGCAAATATCGGGATGAAATGCGTCCTCGTTTCGGCTTAATGCGCGGAAGAGAATTCATTATGAAGGATGCTTATTCTTTTGATGTGGATCAAAAAGCAAGTGAATTGTCTTACCAAAATATGTATGAAACTTATGAACGAATTTTTACTCGTTTGGGATTGAATTATAAAGTGGTTTTAGCGGATACCGGTGCTATCGGAGGAAGTGTTTCTCATCAGTTCATGGCTTTAAGTGATGTCGGGGAAAGCAATATTCTTTATTGTGAAAATTGCTCTTATGCCGCGGATGAAGAAAAAGCCACATCTTCTTTTGAAGAAGAAAAAATCGAAGAATGGAAAGAATTAAGTCTGGAAGAAACACCCAATACGAAAACTTGCGAAGAAGTGGCAAAATTTTTTCATGTTCCCTTACGGAAAGTTTTCAAATCCATGGTTTATTATGATGAGCAAAGCAAAGAATATGCCATGTTTATCGTAAGAGGGGATAGCGATATTAATCCTGTCGCGGTGATCAATGTTTTTCATTCTTCCGAGGCATTTGTCCGTCTGGCAAGAGAAGAAGAATTATTGAAACTCGGTTTATATGAAGGTTATATCGGCCCGAAAGATGTGAAAATCAAAGTCTATTTGGATGCTTCGGTAACGAAAATTTCCAATGGAATAATGGGAGCAAATAAAGAAGGATATCATTATTGTAATGTCAATTTTTCCCGTGATTTTCAAGGAGAGATACGGGATTTGCATATTGCAAAAGCCGGTGAACTTTGTCCTCGATGTGGAAAACCTTTAAAAAGCGAAAGAGGTATTGAGGTGGGCCAATTATTCCAATTGGGATCAAAATATTCTTTACCGATGCAATGTACTTTTTTA
Source organism: uncultured Bacilli bacterium (assembly GCA_947629415.1). Taxonomy (GTDB): domain Bacteria; phylum Bacillota_I; class Bacilli_A; order RFN20; family CAG-449; genus CANRPC01. The sequence continues at coordinate 23,162 of CANRDP010000019.1, read as the reverse complement.
AATTCGGAAGGAAAATTATCTCCGATGATTATGGGTTGTTATGGTATCGGGGTGACAAGAACCTTTGCTGCAATTGTGGAGCAACATCATGATGCCAACGGAATTTGTTTTCCTTTTGAAGTGGCTCCTTATCCTTGCGTTATTCTTCCTGTTTCCTATGAAGATCCCATCCAAAAAGAAGTCGCCGATTTGCTTTATGAAGAATTAAAGAAAATCCATCCGGATGTTATTATCGATGATCGGGATTTAAAAGCGGGATTTAAGTTTAAGGATTGGGATTTAATCGGAATTCCTTATCAAATTATCGTCGGAAGAAATGCTATAAATCGAATCGTGGAATTCAAAAAAAGAAAAGAAAACAGCAAAGAAGAATTATCCGTAGAAGAAGTAATAAAAAAAGCAAAAGAATTTTTAAAAGACAAATAAAAAGGTGAAACGATAACGATAAATATTTTCTTTGTTATAAGATTTCTTTGAAAATTAGAAGATTTTATTTTGCGATAAATCTTCTTTTTTTATGCTTTCATTTTTTGTCTATTTGTGTTGTAAAACAAAAAGAAAGCATAAATCTTGTCAAAAAAGAACGGGGGGGGGGTATAATTTAAAAGATATGGTATGTATTAAACTAGTGAGGTAGGAACAATGAAAAAACTTTCCCGAATATTAACCGTAATTCTCTTCTCCGCGCTCGGACTTGCAGGAATTTCCAATGTGGCAAAAAATGCAAACGGATGGATGATTTTGCATGGGGAAGAAGAAATATTGACTCTGACCGATGAGGATAATAATTTTATAAAATCTTCTGTTCAGGAGTTATATGGAAAGTTATTGGGAAGTGGAAAAACATATAAGGATTTTGCTACGGACTTAAGTGAAGCAAAAAGTACGAAAGATATTGCTCAAAATAATGGCGGTACCGAAGTAAAAGTTCGTGTCGGAGGAAAAATTTTTCTTGCCACTTATGTGACAAAGAATAAATTCGCGGAGCCGATACTTACTCTTTGGGATTATGAAAGCGAAGATATGGAGCAATATAATAATTGGTATTCCCTGAAAAGTAATACTTGGGATTATCCTTCCAATATGTACGGCACAAGTAAAGTAAGAGCTTATTTGGTAGGAAGTTCTTATGCATATAGTGAAAAAGAAAATGAATTGCAAGATACGGATAAAGAAGGAATTCAATTGCAAAGCGGAGCTTCCATACAAAGTAACCAATGGAAAAATTTTGTCGAAAACTATGGAAGTTATATTGATACACCGGCACAGGCCACTTATCAAGCGAAAGAAGATAGTAAAACTCAATTAGCTTTAAATCGGAATTATCCGAATGATTCCTATGAAAAACCCGATAATTTTTCCGCTTTTGAAGGATATGATTACTTTGATAAAGAAAATTATGACAGTTGGAAAGACGATAAATTATGGTTACCTTCATGGGTTGAAACCGGAATAAGTCTCACCGAGCGAGGATTAATATCCGGATTGTGGGAATTAACTATCGATCAGCAGCATGATGCAAATCTTGAGGATGCTTCTATTTGGATCCGAAATGGAACCAGTTTAGAAAGTTGTTATACATATACCGGTATTCTTTGTAAATTAAAAGAAGATCAAACCAATGTTATTACACAGAATGGCACGGAACAAAATGTGGTACGTCCGGCATTTCATTTAAATTTAAAAAAAGTGAATCAAGCAATCGAGGCGATACCTTTGACCGTTGGATCTTCCATATTAAAAGAGGGGATGAATCAATTATATAATGCATTGGGAATCGATTCTTCTCTTTCTTCTGTTGCCGATAAAGATTCGGATGCATTACGATCCGGAAATGAAGGAAACAATATTTATGTAAAGATGGGAAAACAAATCTTTACAGCGACATATTTAACCAAAAATAATGAAGAACAACCGATATTAACTTTATGGCTTGCTCAAAGTGAAGATAGAGATGTTTTTAATGCATATTATAATAATTCCAAGGATAATACTTGGCAATATCCATCAAATATGTATGGAACAAGTTTAATTCGAAGCTTTTTGGTCGGAAGTACTTATGTTACCACGCAAGGGGGAACTTGGACTCCGGAAAGTGAAGATCAATTGCTATTCCAGAGTGTAAGACAAAATGAAAAATGGAGACAATTTATCGATAATTTTGGAGCTTATATCGATGAGCCTTTTAAAGTTTCCTACCAAAGTCAAGAAAATGCCGCGTCTTTATTCGCGGAAAAATATACTTATTCGTTTCCTAATGACTCGTATTCCGAAGATGTTGTGAATTTTTCTTCCAACCAGAATTATGTATCCAAGGAACATTATTTTGATTGGAAAGAAGATAAATTATGGTTACCGAGTGTTTGTGAAGTCGGTAATACTTCGGGAATATGGAAATTGGATCGGGAACAAAAATTTGTTCCTACGGGAAGTTGGCTAAGAAGCGGAAGTCAATCTCAACCTGGACAAGCGATGATTATTAATGAAAGCAATGAGGAAATCTTTTATGGTGTTCCGCATAGTTATTTTATCCGTCCCGCATTTCATTTAAATTTGCAATTAACAACAGCAGAGGCGAAGACGGTAATAGCAAAACCAAATGCGAGTAGTAATGTGGAAAGTACGTATCCAAGTGGTGAACAAAAAGCAACCATCATTGATTATAATAGCGATACGATGGAGTATAAAATCTACAAAGACGGAGTAGAAGAAACGGATAAAAGTAATTATGTCGATGAATCGACGAATATAACATTCAAAGTTGCGGCGAATAGTGATGCGGGAACTTATGAATTCCGTATAAAACCGAAGGCAGATTATGTGTGGTCCGATGGAACAGAAGAAGAAATCGTTGTAAGTACAATTACCATAAGTAAGGGGGAAATAGAAGTCGATACGGAAAAGTTTACCGGAGAAGCATCGTATAACAAATCAAAAAAAGAATTGACCATTACGCATTATTACGATAGTGATACTGAACATCATGAAGGCGGAGAACATCCGAGAATCTTGGAGAAAAATTGGTTCAAAACAAAAGATGGAAAAGAAGTACAAAGTATCCAGTATTCTTTGAACAATGATCCTTACGATTGGCAAGAGAGTATTGATGCGGTAAAAGAAGTCGGAATGACAAAATATTATGTCAAGATTGAAGCAGAGAATCATGAGCAATTAATCATCGAGGTGACTTATAAAGTAGCAGAAGATCAAGGAATTATTTCTTTCAATTCTTCCGCGAGACCATACGATGGAAACGGAATAAATGAAGAAAGATTATGGAATGCAATAAAGAGTGTTGAAGGCTTGCATTATAAAGAAACTGCGTCGGAAGATATGCCTTTAGAAGAAGCAAAAACATTATTACGAAATGTAATTGAATTGTATTTGATTGATGATGAAGGACATGAAGTAACAGAAGAAAAAGTGGGAACCTACCATATCGCATTACGATATAAAGAAAATAATCAGGAAGGAACAGAACATCAACATTACGGAATAACTTTGCAGGATAATACCTATACCATCAGCAAAGCAACGAATACGTTCCTTACAGAATATAATAGAGATAATTATACCTACGGAAGTGAACCGAGTACAGAAAGAAAAGCAGAAGTTTTATTCGGAGAACCGGTCATAACATATTATAAAGATAGTGAATGTACGCAAGAAATCCGAAAAGAAGATATTAAAGATGTCGGAACGTATTATGTAAAAGTCACGGTTAACGAGACAGTAAATTATGACGGATTAGAAAGAGTTTATTCCTTTAATATTACGAAAGCAACAAACGTCTTTACCAAAGAATACAGTAGAGGCAATTATACCTATGGAAGTGAACCGAGCACAGAAGAAGAAGCAGAAGCTTTATTCGGAGAACCGGTTATAACATACTATAAAGATAGTGAATGTACGCAAGAAATCCGAAAAGAAGATATCAAAGATGCCGGGACATATTATGTAAAAGTCACGATTCCGGGAACAGACAATTATGGTGGACTGGAAAAGGTTTATACCTTTACCATTAACAAAGCGACCAATGCTTTTCTTTCGGAATATAGCAGAAGTGATTATACCTACGGAAGTGAACCAAGTGAAGAAAGAAAAGTCGAAACACTTTTCGGAGATCCGATGATAAAATACTATAAAGATAGTGAATGTACACAAGAAATCCGAAAAGAAGATATCAAAGATGTCGGAACGTATTATGTTAAAGTTACCGTTGATGAAACAAACAATTATGATGGATTAGAAAGAGTGTATACCTTTAAAATTGTCAATAATGAAAATGTGTTTGAAGTAGGACCATTTATAGGAATTATCGGCGGAGAAATTCTTATTGCCGCGGGTTTAGGTATATTCATCATCGTAAGGAGAAAGAAAAATGTTTAATGCGATAAAGATTTTTGGAAATTGGCAAGAAATAAATGAAATTCTGGCTATTGTTTTGATTGTCCTGATAATGGCAATCATCTTCGGACTTATTTTTGTGGAAATTTTATTTCTCGTTTTGAATAAAAAAGAAGAAGAGGAAGAAGATATAAAAGAAGAAGAGGGCGAAGTAGAAGAAAAAGAAGAGATCTTGAAAGAAGATGAAGAGAGTTATAAAGCCGGGATTGTAGTCTATGACCGCAGCTTTGAAGCTCGTTATATTCAACTAAGCGATGAAAGTAAAAGAAGATATATATTGATAAAAAATGAAATTATGAGCTATGATAAAGTTCATTCTCGAAGAAGTTGGAAAAGAGAAACTTATAAAAACGGAAGAAAAGTATTGGCAAAGTTATCGATACGAGGAAAAACGATTTGTCTTTATCTTCCTTTAAATGCAGAGGATTATACGGAAAGTAAATACAAAGTACAGGATGTTCATGATACAAAGGCATATAAAGATACGGGATTAATGTATCGAATCATTAATGAAAGACGAATGAAATATGCCATAGAATTAATCGAAGAAGTGATGAATAAAAATGGATTGAAAAAGGGAGAAACACAAAATATCGATTATTATGAACCTTATGAAGGAATTGTGGAATTAATCGAAAAAGGTTTGATAAAAAGAAATGTTCGAAAAGTAAAAGAAGAAATCAAATAAAAAAATAAGCGAGAATTCTCGCTTATTTTTCTTTGTGAAAATGATTATATATTGGTGAACCCTTCTTAGGAAACATGATCACATATTCCCCCGGATTTGATTTTCTGTAAGTCGCCATCGGATAACCAAGCTTCATAAGTACTTCGTCTAGTGGACTGATCCACGTACGTTCTGTTGACTTTTGATTCTTCTGATTCATTGTAATTTTCACATCTTATTTTTGGATTATTTTACACCCGGTTTTCCGAGAAGAACAAACATGTTATGTTTATAAATTTCAACACCCGGTTGATTGAAAGGATTGATATCCATCAAATACGCGGACATAGCACAAGCTCTCATAAAGAAATAGAATAAATATCCTAAATTATAGGAATCCATTTTATCCATTGTGATAACGATGTTTGGTACTTTTCCATCTTCTTCGTGTGCTTTTAATGTTCCTTCAAAAGCTTTTTCATTTACGAAAGAAAGTTTTTTACCTGCTAAATAATTTAGTCCGTCTAAGTTTTCTTTTTCTTCTTTCATTACGATATCTTGATTTGGTTCTTTTACACGAACAATGGTTTCAAATAATACCGGAGAACCATCTTGAACAAATTGACCCAAAGAATGTAAATCGGTGGAGAAAGTTACCGAGTCAGGCAATAAACCTTTCTTTTCTTTTCCTTCGGATTCTCCGTATAATTGTTTTAACCATTCTCCAATTTGTGTATGATGAGGTTCGTAAGTGACATAAAGTTCTACGGCTTTACCATGGGTATAAAAATAATTTCTTGCCACTGCATATTGGTAGCAAACATTATTCGATAAATCACCATTATCATAAGCAATTCGAGCATCATCCGCGCCTTTGAGTAATTGTACGATATCTCCTCCGGCACAAGCAATCGGAAGGAGTCCTACGGCAGTGATGACACTATATCTTCCTCCGATATCATCAGGAATAACAAAAGTTTCATAACCTTCGGAATCGGCTTCTTGTTTTAAAGCGCCGCGTGCTTTATCCGTGGTAGCGAAAATGGCTTTTGCCGTACCTTCTTTTCCATATTTTTTAAGCATCAATTCTTTCAATAAACGGAACGCGACACTTGTTTCTGTTGTGGTACCGGATTTTGAAATGACATTAACGGCAAATTTTTTATTTTCCAAATGTTTTAATACTTGAGCAATATAATTCGGAGACAAGGTTTGTCCCAAATAGATAATTTCCAAGCGATTATCCGGATAAAGACCGGTTAAAGCCTCAATAGCCGCTCTAGCACCGAGATAACTTCCGCCGATACCGCATACAACAAGAGTTTCATATTCTTTTTGAATTCTTTTTGCCGCTTCAAGTATTCTTGCTACTTCATTTTTGTCATAGTCTCTTGGCCAAGTGGTCCAACCGAGGAAATCATTTCCTTTGCCGGATTTGTCATCAATCATTTTGTTAATGATTTTGACCCGCTCTTCATAATCTTTTAACGGAATTGGGTTAATGGTGTGCTTAAAATCGACATGAATCATTTTTTCTCCTCCTTTATTCTTTCGAGTTCTGCTTCTATCCATTTTTCTAGGTGATCTTGCAATGCATGAAAGTCGTGATCATAAATTTTTCTTCTCTTTGTTGTCATTTTCCTTATGTTTTGTCTTCTTCGTTCTTGAGCTTGTTTATAAGAAAAACGATATAGAGATTTTTCAGGTAAAATGTCAATGATTTTGACCCGAACTCTTTGTCCGATTTTCACATAATCTTCTATGTTACGGACAAAAAGAGAAGAAATTTCCGAGATATGAATTAAACCGGATTCTTTATTATCTAAGCGTACGAAGGCACCATATGACTGAATACCAGTTACTTCACCGACTACGATATTTCCGACTTGATATTGCATATCCTCACCTAATCTCTAGTTCTATTATAATGATTATAAAAGAAAAAATCATTTGTTTTTAAAAAGAAATGATTAGGTATTGAAAAAAAAAGAGGATTTCGTTATCTTTTTTTTGGAGGATAATCATGAGTAACGAATTAAAAATATTTATTATTGTTATTAGTTGCATTTTCGGAATTATTTTTATTTTGGATATTCTCATATTTATCAATGTTGTTCGTTTGAAAAAACGCATAAAAAGAAAAGAGATAACGATAAATTCTTTGATGGCACAACATTATGATTTGACCATGCTCTTGGGAAAATTGTTAATAAAAAACGAAATTCCTTTTTCCGATGAATTAATGATTTCTTTGGATTTGCATGAAAAAAAAGAAATGCGAATGGTTTCAACGGTAGAGCGTTTGCAAATGAAAACGATTATGACGAAAACAGCAGGAGCATTGCTTTTATTAGCGGATGCTTCTGAAATCAGCGATGAAAAAGAATATGTGGAATTAAAACATTCTATGGAAGAATTTCATCATCAATATCGGCAGGAAACGATTTTATACAATCAAGATATTTATGCCTATAATTATTGGATTCGATTTTGGAGTTTTGCTTTGATTGCATTTATTTTCCATATGCGAAAAAAGGAGCCGATCCAATAGATTTTTGAACAATAATTCTTTATTTTGAAGAGAAGAATATCTATAATTATTTCAGAAGATATAGGAGGCAAAAATGAAAAATACGGTGATATTGTGTATTATGGATGGCTATGGAATTTCGAAAAAAACAAAAGGAAATTGTATTCTAGCTGCCAAAAAACCAAATCTGGATAAATTCTTTGCAACATATCCTACAACTTTAATTGAAGCTTCCGGTGAAGCTGTCGGATTACCGAACGGACAGATGGGAAATTCGGAAGTCGGTCATTTAAATATCGGAGCGGGAAGAGTTGTTTATCAATCCTTGACTTTAATTAATAAAGCTGTACGCGAAGGAACATTTTTTGAAAATAAAGCTTATTTAAGTGCGATGGAACATGTGAAAAAGAATCATTCTTCTTTGCATGTTTTCGGTTTAATGTCTTCCGGTGGAGTTCATTCGCATGTCGATCATATTTGCGCCATGATTAAAATGGCTAAACAACAGGGATTAGATGATGTATATGTCCATGCCTTTATGGATGGAAGAGATGTAGACCCTCAATCGGGTGTTACTTTCTTAGATCAAGTGCAAGATACGATGAATGAATTGGAATTCGGCCATATTGCTTCTATCTCCGGGAGATATTATGCTATGGATCGTGATAAAAATATGGATCGTATCAATGTGGCATATGAAATGTTGGTCGATCATGTCGGTAATCATTTTTCTTCTTATCGTCAATATCTCAAAGATCAATATGCTTATCTTCCTACTACGGGAAAAGAAGCAAGCGATGAGTTTATTGTTCCGGCTTATAATGATACAACTCAAGGAAGAATCAAAGATAATGATGCTATTATTTTTATGAATTTCCGACCGGATCGGGCGATACAGATTTCGACGCTTTTTACAAATCCGAAATTTTATCAAAAACCGGAATTGAATGCCGATGGTACTCCAAAATGGAAATCCTATGTTCCGAATCATATTTTGAAAAACATTTGTTATGTATGTACGATGAAGTATGCGGATTCCGTGAAAGGAAAAATTGCTTTTGCCTTACCGGAAATTACCAATACACTTGGTGAATATTTGGCGGAAAACGGATATAAGCAATTACGAATTGCGGAAACGGAAAAATATGCACATGTAACTTTCTTCTTTGACGGAACGATTAATTATGATGGAATCGAGAAACCGGAATTAAAGAATTGTCGTCGTATATTAGTTAAATCTCCTAAGGTAGCAACTTATGATTTACAACCGGAGATGTCAGCTTATGAAGTAACGGATCGTCTAATGCAAGAATTGGAAAAGAAAGATTTGGATGTTGTCATATTAAATTATGCCAATTGCGATATGGTGGGACATACTGCGGTAGAACCTGCGGTGATTAAAGCAGTGGAAACCGTAGATACTTGTGTTGGAAGAATTATCAAATGGGTAGAAAAAAACGATGCAACATTAATTGTTACGGCCGATCACGGAAATGCAGAACAATGTGAAGATGAGAATGGAAATCCATTTACCGCGCATACGACAAATTTGGTTCCTTTTGCTATTTCTAAAAAAGGAATTAAGTTAAAGAAAAACGGAAAATTATCGAACATTGCTCCTACGATTTTGGATCTTTTGGGAGCAGATAAACCAAAAGAAATGGATCAAAGTAGTTTAATTGAACACAAAAAGGAGAAATAGAAATGAAACGATTTGAAGAGATGAAATACCATCGCCCTAACTTAAAACAAATTGAAGGACAATATGAAAAATTAATTCAAGAATTTGAAGGTGCGGTTACTTTTCAAGAACAAAATCAGGCTTTAAAGAAACTTTTTAAATTGGAAGATAAGATTTCCACGGATTTTACTTTAATTCAAATTCATTATTCTATTGATACAAGAAATAAAAAATATCAAAAAGATCAGGAATATATTGATGAAATTTCTCCTATGATCGAAAGCCTTGAAAATCGTTTTTCCGTGGCTTTGATTCATGCAAAGTTCAGAGAGGAATTAGAAAAAAAATGGGGAAGTCACTTATTTAAAATGGCAGAAATATCTCTAAAGTGTTTTGATGAAAAAATTATTCCGGAATTACAAGAAATCAATCGCTTATGTAGTGAGTATACGAAAGTGATGGCTTCCGCACAAATTCCTTTTCGCGGTAAAGTATATACTTTAGCGCAATTGGGAAAATTTGTTTCCGACAAAGATCGTGAAACTCGTAAAGAGGCGGCATTTGCTCAAGAAAAGTTTTTTGAAGAAAAAGATGAAGTTATCGGAAATATTTATGATCAATTGGTTAAATTGAGAACAACATGTGCCAGAAAACTGGGATATAAAAACTTTGTTGAAATGGGATATTATTCACTGGGCAGAACGGATTATGATGCAGAAATGGTGCGCAAATATCGGGAACAAATATTTCAAGATTTAGTGCCGTTTACAAATAAATTGTTTAAAGCACAAATCAAAATGAACGGAACAAAAAAACCTCTTTGGTTTGATTATAATTTGAATTTTGAAGATGGAAATGCATTACCAAAAGGAGATAGGAATTATCTCGTGGAAAATGCTCAAAAAATGTATCATGATCTTTCGGAAGAAACAGATTTTTTCTTCCGTTTGATGAACGAAAATCATCTTATGGATTTGGAAGCAAAAGAAGGAAAAGCTCCCGGTGGATATATGACCTATATTCCGAAGTATAAAGTTCCTTTTATCTTTTCCAATTTCAACGGAACTTCCGGAGATGTGGATGTTTTAACGCATGAGTTCGGACATGCTTTCCAAGGTTATATGTCGCGAAATATTCCTTGCCCAAGTTATCGTATGCCAACGCTTGAGGCTTGTGAAATTCATTCGATGAGCATGGAATTTTTAACACATCCCTGGATGCATTTGTTTTTTAAAGAAGATACCGAAAAATATTTATATTCCCATACCGCAGATGCAATAAAATTCATTCCATATGGTGTAACCATCGATGAATTTCAGCATTGGGTGTATGAAAATCCAGAAGCTACGCATCAAGAACGCTGTGCCAAATTCCGTGAAATCGAGAAAAAATATTTACCTCATCGTAAATATGACGGAGCACCCGTTTTTGAAAAAGGGGGTTGGTGGATGAAACAAACACATGTTTTCGGATCCCCATTTTACTATATTGATTATACCTTAGCACAGGTTGTAGCATTTGAATTTTTCAATGAAGATCGAAAGAATCATGATAAAGCATGGAAAAAATATGTGCGACTATGTAAACTGGGTGGAAAATATCCTTTCACTGAATTATTGAAACGAGCGCATCTTAAAAATCCTTTTGAAGAAGGAATGGTGAAAAAAATTGTTCAACCTTTAAAAGGCTATTTGAAATCTATTGATTTATAGAGGATGGAAAACATCCTCTATTTTTCTTATTTGTCTCTTCATTTTTGAAAGTGGAAAATTCTTTAATTTCTCTTTACAAATAGAGAGAAGTATTTTACAATAATAACGCATTTGCGGCCTTGGCGGAATGGTAGACGCGTACGTTTGAGGGGCGTATAAGGCAACTTGTATGAGTTCAAGTCTCATAGGCCGCACCAAGAGATTGAAATAGCCTGAAAGTAGGCTTTTTTATTTATAATTTATTAAAAAATTATTTTTTCAAAGATAAATTCTGGAAAAGATTATCTATAGTTTTTTTTCAATATATTGAAAAAGAATTTAGAAATACCTTCGAGAATTAGTGTAAATGCAATACAAAAAATAAGAGATGCCAGTAAAGTGACAATATCTAAATTCGAACGTATATCGTAAATATATGCACCAAAAGAACGAGGCGTTTGCATTAAATATTCGCCCATGACTGCGACTTTTAGGCCTAAACCAAAAGACATAATAAAGCTCATGAAAAGATAGGGAAACATCAAAGGAAAAATTACTTGAAAATACTTAAAAAAAGTAGAAACATTTGTAATCGCAAGTTCTTGTTTTATTCCCATAGGTATCTCATCTTGTGCCGTGAAAAAAGCTTCAACCATGATAGGAAAAATTACCGAAAGAATGATAAAATATGGTCCTTGATTTGCACCAAAGATCAAAAATAAATAAACCGAAAGAATCGCTAGAGGAGAACATTTTAAAAATATCAAAAATGGTGTAAAAAAATCACTTGTTTCTCTTTTTATGGCTCTTAAATAGGATAAAAGCAAAGCAAAAAAGAAAGCCATCAAAAGACAAAGAAATAAACGAAGAATGGTCATAAAAAATTTTGTCAAAAAAGTAGTATCGGAAAACAAAGAAAAGAAACGAGTCAACACATCAAATAAAGAGGGAAAAAGAAATCCTCCCGGAAATTGTGTCAATAGAAAAAGAATGAGAAAAAATGTAAGAGAACCGGAAATGAAAAAAAGAATTTTATAACGTGCAGTAGAAATCATCATCCGGTAATTGACCTCCCATCGTATTTCCCAAACCGATATCCATTAATTTTGTAAAATAAAAATTGATAGCTTCTTTTTGCTTTTCTTCAATACCAATATGGCAATTTGGCAAAGCATTTTTTAATGTATCTTCTCCTAAAGAAGCAAGTTTTTCCTGCTCCATCGCGCAAGAAACAGTATAATCTACATCGTTTAAAATATTTTCAATACTGTCCTTTAAATAATTTAGATCTCCTTTTAAATCATCGAGTCGCGTTTTTTTTATGAATATTCCTGCCTGAGGATAGGATGCTACACCGGAAAAATTTTTCCATTCTTCTTGTAAATCCAACGTAAATAAATTTGGTATTTTTTCTTTTAATTTACTGAGTGATGGTTCCGCGGAGATTATATAATCCGAAACTCCTTGAAGTAAATAGGCATTGGCATTTGTGACATCATCAACACGTTCAATATTTAATGAAATATGATAGTATTCGCAGAGACATTTTATAACAATATCCGGAGTTTGATTTGTGCCGAAAATAGTCACTTTTTGATCTGCTAAATCTTGAAAAGAAGAAAGTGGGTTTCTCGATGCAACATATAAATTTCCCCATACGATAGTTTCAAAAAGTTGATAATCTTTTGATTTTTGATAAATTTGTGCACCTAAATTGATAGGAGCCACAATCAAATCATGTGATTTTGAGGTAAAAGCAGAAAGTAGAGGAGTAGCACCATCCACAATTGTTTCTTCAATTGCTTCACGTTCATGTAAATAAGGACTTATGGCAAATAAAGGAGTTCCCGTAGGAGCTATTAATGTCGCAGAAACATTTTCCAAATGGTTGGAACAGGAATTACATCCAAAGAATATAGTACAAATGAGTAATAATTTTAGTGAATTTTTCATATTTTCCTCCAAAACTATTTTCTATTATAATTCTTATTTGATAAAATAATGTGTAACAAATGTTACAGAGGTGTAGAATGAATTTATTATTGCATTTAAGCGAAAAAGATTGGAAACTAGGAAAAAGGGAATGGATAAAAAAAGGAGTAATACTTTTTAAAGAACAAGATGTTTGCAACGAAATTATCTTTATCGTGGAAGGAGAAATAAAAATCGTATCGTATGATGAAATGGGAAGAGAAGATATTTATAACTATTTGAACACAGGAAATTTTTTCGGTAATGCCTTGATTTTTGCCAGCAGTAAAAAATATTTGGGAAATGTGATAACGATGAAAAAAACCGAGATTTTTCGGTTAAATGAAGGTCAATTTATTCAATTACTATCGCAAAATAAGCCGTTTTTAACCGATTATTTAAAAGTATATGCAGAAGAAATGTATGAAGCAAAAACAAAAATTAAAATGTTTTCAAAACATTCGATTGCGGAAAAAATTTTATACTATTTATCGATTCATAATAATTCGTTACATTGTACCGTTCAAAAACTCTCGGAAGAACTTTTTTTACCTCGACCATCGGTATCCCGTGTATTGTCCATGCTTATTCGGGAACAAAAAATATGTAAGACGAAAAATACCATTTCCTTAATCCGATGAATTTTTTCTTAAGGACCAATTTATGGATAATTTTTCGTAATCTTCTTCTGTTGCTTTTCGTATAATTTTTGCCGGTACACCATAAACAACATGGTGTGCAGGAACATGTTTATGAACGAAACTGGAAGCTCCGATGATGGAGCCTTTTCCAATATGAACACCTTCGGATATTACCGAATTTGCACCGATAAAAACATCGTCTTCAATTATGACTGGACCTTTTGATTGAGGCTCCATAATGCCACTTATTATCGCACCGGCACCGATATGAACACGATTTTTAATCATGGCACCACTTCCGACAACGGCATTCATATCCACCATAGTGTGGTCTCCGATAAAAACATCCTTATTGAGAATAGCACCCATTAATATAATCGCAGTTTTGGATAATGTTACTCCTTCACGAATAATGGCACCTTTTTCTATTCGACATTCATACGATTGAATATCAGGATAAGGATATAATGCATTTTTGGTATCCGAAATAAAATCATATTGAAGAAGAGCATTTTTATTTGCATATAAAAAAGCATTTAAAGATGATTCTTCGCCAAAAAGAATGTGGAAAGGAAAGTAGCCATAAACTTTTAAATTGGAAGGAAAAGAAATTTTTATTTTCTCTTGAATAATTAAATAATTCATGTATTCTCCAAAATATCTTCCATGCGGAAGAGTCCTTTTTTAAAGGAGGAAATTTTTTTTAATAAGTCAATAGCTCCTTGTGCAAATACTGTGCGATCATAAACTCGATGGGTTAAAATAAATTCTTCTCCATCTAAGAAAAAGCGTACAATATGTTCTCCCGGCGTGGATCCTCCTCTCAAAGATAAAATTTTTGTCTTTGAGTCACTTAAAAGATACGAAGAACCACTTGGAGTATCTTTCTTATCTCTTCGATGTGTTTCCATTAAATATTCGTCTTGAATGTGGGGATCATTTTTAATTAAATCATGACATTTCTTCAGAAAATGAAATCCACAAGAAAAATTGGCATCGAAACCGATTGGAATATTTATGGATGCGGTTTTGATTTTTTCTTTTTGTAATTCATCATAACCGGTTGTTCCTAATATCAAAGGAATCTTTTTTTTAAGGGCGATGGATAAGGAAGTATCAAGTAATTTCGGGGAAGAAAAATCAATAATTCCATCATAACAATTTTTTTCATTATAACTAAAGTGTTTCTTATCGATTATTCCTGTAATCTCTATGTTATTTTTATTTGCTATTTCTTGAATTTTTTGACCTATATTGCCATTACCTACGAGCAAAACATTCATTGAAAACCTCCTTATTTTTTTTGATTAGAGTATCGATGATTGAATCGTAGTGATTTTCTAATGCGGATAAAGGAATACGACAATCCTTCTTTATTAAATGAAAAACGCTCATCAATGCTTTTATCGGCACCGGATTTACTTCGGAAGATAAAAAAGAAAATAGAGGAATTAATAAGGAAAAATCTTTTTGCGCTTGTTCCGATTTTTGTGGAATATTTTCATAAATCTTGTGGATAAAGTTCGGAATCAAATTGGATAATACCGATATTAAACCACCATGACTTATTTTTAAAGTCGTAAAAAAGGATTCATCATTTCCCGAGAAAATTTTGAAATTTTCTGTTTCTAGACATGCAAGTGAGGAGGCATATTTTAAAGAGTCTGAAGCATTTTTTATTCCGATAATTTTGGGATTTTTTGATAAAAGTTTTACCTCTTTATAAGGTATATCATATCCGGTACGTGATGGAACATTATAAAGTAAAATAGGGTAGTTACTTTTTTTTGCAATTTCCTGATAAAAAAAGAGAATACCTTTTTTGGTTATTTTATTATAAAATGGGGCGCATATAAGATATGCTGCCGGAGCAAAAGAATCATAGAATGCCATTTTTTCAAAAACTTTGTTTAAACTATTCTCGGAGATGCCAAGGATAATTTCCCGATGAAATTCTTCTTTTGCTAATTCTATGATTGTCGTGCATTCTTCTTTTGTCAGCGTAGGTGATTCGGATGTTGTGCCTAATAGTACAATTCCTTCTACGGAGGAATGTTCTTGAATTTTCAAAAGATTTCGAAAAGATGGTATATCCAATTGGTTTCCATAAAACGGAGTTACCAAAGCAGTGTAGATTCCTTTCATCCTTCGAATTTTCCTTTCAAAATTACTTCACCAGATAATAAAATATAAGGTTTTTTATAAGATAAAAATAAGGTACCTCCACGATTTTTTCCTTGAACATTATTGTCAACATAATTTTTTGTTTTCAAAAGATAAAATGCTGCTGCATTTGCAGTTCCGCAAGATGCAGTAAACCCAACTCCTCGTTCATATGTCAAAATTTCAAATTCTTCACGATTTAAGAGGTGAACAAAAGAAATATTTCCAAGATTCTTTTTTCCGAAAAGTTCTTGAAGACGAACAATAATCCTTTCCGGATTCAATGTTGGAGAATTATAAATACAAATATGGGAGAGAGTGCCTAAAAAAATGGTATAAATGGGAAAAGAATCTCCGTCAACCATGACAATATTTTTTCGGATAATCATCCTTGGATCCGGTAGAAAATGAATCGTACAACAGAAAGGAGATATTTCATCAATCGTAGTTTTTATTTTCCCGGCTTTGGTAATGATTTCGTATTTTCCTTTGCTTAAATCACTTTTTTCCAAGCCGTAATTTAAAAAACAACGTAAACCATTGCCACACATCGTGGCTTCACTGCCGTCACGATTATAAATGGTCATTTTCAAAGGATTATCTTCGTATAAAATAAATCCATCGACTTGATACGCATTCATAAGAGATAAATATTCTTTGCGAGGCCGTTTTTGTTTGCCGACAAGAAAAGTATTTCCTGTTGCATCGTAAAGGTACAAATCCATATTCTTCACCTCTTTCAAAATATGCCTGGCGTCATGAAAATAGTCTATTTTGCATAAAAGAAAGTTAGGTGAAAATATGAATTTACAAGAATTTAATCAATTGGCAAAGCAAAAAGGGGCAAAATATTTTTTAAGCATCGGAGAAGATCCGACACCGATGAAAAGAAAATTTTTAATTCCTTTATTGAAGACATTTTTTCAAGGAAAAATAAAATATGAAAATGTGCAGGGAATTCCTTCTTTACTTGAAGCAATTGTAAAAAAAGAGAATGAAGAAAAAAATAAAATAAATGAAAAAAACATTTGTGTTACTTCCGGATCGACTTTTGGAATATATTTATCCATGTTTTTAGGTAAAGAAAATGAAGAACTTGTTCTTTTTTCACCATATTATCCTCTATATAAAGAATTGGGTGAACAAAGAAAATTTCATGTTAAAATTTATGATCTTTCCAATCATGATTTTCTGTTGAATGAAGAAGCCTTCTTGAATGCCATATCGGAAAAAACCAAAATATGCATTATTAATCAACCCAATAATCCTACAGGAAGAGTATATTCGGAAGATGAATTACAAAAAATCATTCAAATCGCGGAACAAAGAAAAATTTTACTTCTTTTTGATGAGGTGTATGAGGATATAAGGTATTTTTCTCAAGAAAAAAGACAATGGGTTCCTTCAGATTTTGTTGTCCGAATAAAAAGTTTTTCCAAAACGTACAATATGACCGGTTGTCGCTTGGCCTATATTTTGAGTAGTGAAGAAAATATTCAATTTTTAAAAAAAATGCAGCGATTAACTTTAATTTCCGTGCCGGGTTTTATTCAGGAAATAGGCAGAAGAGCATTAAAAGAAAACAAAGCATCACATTATAAAAGATATCAAAAAAATCGCAAGATCGTTTTACGATTTTTGAAGCGAAATCACTTGGAATTTTCACCCATAGAAGGAACATTTTATGCCTTTATAGCCATAAAAAATTCTTCGCTCAAGATGGCTGTAGAACTTATTGAAAAAGAACACTTGGTGGTTCTACCGGGTATTTTATTCGGTAAAGAGAATTATATAAGAATTTCTTTTGCGGGAACAAAATCCAATTTGAAAAGATGCTTAAAAAAGATGAAACTTTATTTGAAAAAATGCAATAATGTCTGATAAAAATGTAACCCTTTTTCCATAATCGAAAGTGGAACATAAAAAGTGTCGGAATGCAAAGGAGAAGTATTTCCCATTCCGAGCAAAAAGAAAACAGGATGATAATTTTCAGGATAAAAAGCAAAATCTTCCGATTGGAAAAAGGTCTTTTTTAAAAAATGAATATTGTGATTTTTTAATTTTTCCAATAAAGATTTATCTACGTTTAAGGCCGGAATTGTGGGAGAAACTTTTATTTCACATTGCTTGTTAAAAGTCTGCAAGGATTCAATAAAAGAAAGATTTTTTTCTTCACAATCACTACGAATTGTTCCTTGAAAAATCACTTGATCGGCAACGATATTTCTTGCTTTTCCTCCTTTTACTTTTCCGATATGAAAAAAGATGTCTCTTTCCTTGGCCATTTTTTCCATTTTTTTAATTACTTTAAATCCTTGGTCAATGGCATCGTTATGTCTTTTATAATTTGCAATATGTGTGGAAATTCCTTTGCTGAGTATATCGATTTCATTGGCCGATGAAAACAGAGGGTAAAAAGAAGAATAAATTTCACCTTCTTTTAAAAAGGGAAAAACATGCATACCGAAAAAAGCAAAAAAAGAGAAAGAATTTAAAAAGGGGAGAAGAGATAATGCACCTCCGTAACGTTCTTCCGATGGTTGGAAAACAAAAAGAATATTATAGGGATAATCTTGAAAATTATTCACAAAATCCGCTAAAGAAAGCAGAATGGACATATGTGCATCATGACCGCAAGCATGCATTTTTCTTTTATGTAAAGAAGTATAAGAAAGCTTTGTTTTTTCTTGAATGGGAAGTGCGTCTTCTTCGGCACGAAAAGCGATTGTATATGGTTTATGAAAATTAAAAAAAGCACATATTGCGGTACGATTTCGGAAAATGTTTGCTTTTTTTCCATGCAATCGATTCCACAGATATGCACTTGTTTTTTCTTCATGAAATCCCAATTCGGGAATTTTATGCAATTCTTGATAATCTTTTTCGAGCATATTTATTTATATGCACGATATCCATTATTCAGCACGTAAAACTTCAATGTAAGCCATAATTAATGGGCCTACGCCTTTTGCATCATTTTTAACGATGGGCTCGGAAATATAATATTCAAAAGTTCCATTGCGATTCAAAGATTTTTCAGGGCCTAAACCGGCAGAAAGACAAATACCATCAAGATTCAAGGCACCATTTTCTTCACTGAGATATTCATCACAAATACCTTGGAAAATTTTTAATCCTCGATCCCGATAAGAATCTTCCAAAATTCCGAGACGTACACCTTTTAATACAGCATAAGCAATCATAGCAGAGCCGGAAGATTCCAAATAATTTCCTTCTTTGTTTCCACAGTCGACAACCTGATAAAACATATGTTTTTTCGGATCTTCGTATTTTAAAATACCATAGATGGTGTCCCGAAAAATCTTTTCGATTTTTTCTTTGCGATAATCGTGTTTTAAAAGTTCGTAAACATCGACTAAAGCAACGGTATACCAGCCAATGGAACGTAACCAAAAGCTTTTGGATAATCCGGTTTTTTTGTCCGCCCAAAACATCGATTTGGAAGCATCATATCCGTGATAATATAATCCTTTTTCTTTATCGAACATGATATCATAAACATTTTGAAATTGTTGTAAAATATCATCAAGAAGATTCGGATCATAATGAAGAGCATATAAGGTATAAAAAGGTTGTGCCATATATAAACCATCCAACCATATTTGATTTTGATATATTTTTTTATGAAAGAAATTTCCTTCTTTTGTTCGAGGTTGATCCTTTAATTGAGAATAAAGTAAAGCAATAGCTTTAAAATATTTTTCTTTTTTTGTTCGGGAATAAAGTTCAAATAATACTCGACCTTCATTGATATTGTCAAGATTATAAGCTTCCTTATCATAGCCACGAATTGAACCATCTTCGTAAACATAATAGTCAATAAAATTTTCGACAAATTGAAAATATTTTTCATCATGGTTTAAATTATATAAATTTAATAAAGAGGTCATCATGCAACCATCAATATAATTCCAACCATTTTTTTTGCCGGACTTAATTGTTTCAATATTCCAGATTGGCATTTCTGGAGTAGATTCGCTCATGAGACGTTGAATGTAACGATCCAAAGCATTTTTGGTTTCTTGAGATACAATATTCATAAAATCAATCCTCCGTCTTTTTCAGTTTAACTGAAATGAATGTGTATTTCAATTTTTGCTGAAAAAGTATTAAAAACTTGTGCAGAAGAAATAAACAAGAAGAAGCGTTCCTAAAAGAATTCGATAGATACCAAAGGGACGAAAATCGTGTTTACGGACAAAATTCATTAGCCATCGAACGGCGAGGAAAGAAACAAAAAATGCGACAAGGCATCCGACCAGTAAAAAGATGAGTTCTCTTGTTCCCGGGAGACCGTATTCCAATAAAAATTTGCCTCCTCTTAAAATAGATGCACCAAACATCACGGGTATAGAAAGGAAAAAAGAAAATTCGGCACTCGACTCCCGATTACATCCTAAAAGCATGGCACCTAAAATCGTCACACCGCTTCTTGAAGTTCCCGGTATGAGGGCCAAAAGTTGCATGGCTCCGATGATAAGAGCGTATTTATATGTGATATTTTTTACTTCGTTGATTTTAAATGTTCGTTTTTTATTCCAAATTTCCATAAAAATAAAAAGGATACCATATAGAATCAAGGTTATCGAAACCGTGAGCGCATTATAAAGATACTTATCTAAAAAATCATCAAAAAGAAAACCGATAATTGCCGCAGGAAGACAAGCAACAAGTGTCTTTCCCCATGTATGATAGATTTCCTTTTTTTCTTCCGGGCTTTTCTTTTTACTGAAGGGCCATAGTTTGTTCCAAAAGAAAATCAGTACAGCAAAAATAGCTCCTAATTGAATAACAACAAGAAACATTCCCCAAAAGGCAGAACCATAATTTTCATATCCCTCTTTTTGAAACATATTCGTAACATTCAAAAAATCTTCTAAAAGAATCATGTGTCCTGTCGAAGAAATGGGTAACCATTCGGTTATTCCTTCTACAATACCAAATAAAATTGCTTTTAATATTTGAATAAATTGTTCCATGTAAGATCTCCTTATATAAGTTTATGATAAAGATTCGGAAAAGAATTATCAAAAGTATTTTATCAAATAATATAAAGAAAACAATAAAATAGTCATCGATAAAGTGAGTTTCAATATTATGAAAGTTTTGAAATCAAAATCTTATCAGAAAAGATAAAGATTATAATAAAAAGAAAGGCCGATTTATCCATTTGACCTTTTTAACATAGCAAAAGAGCACTATTTTGATATAATGCATGCAATCTATAAATAGATAAAATCACCATTAAACATAATTTTCTTCTTATGATTTTTAAATATTATAAAGGTTCACGTGAATTTACAGATACGATGGTGGATCTGCTCCAATCGACGACTTTTCCTCCACCATGAGAAAGTTTTCCTCGAATGTGGGAATAATAATAATTTCTGGCTTCGTCATAAGTATCGTAAAATGTTGCATTATTGATATTGGTAACACATTCATAATCGCCTGTTCCATCCATTGTCCAAGCTAAATAACAAGAACTACCATCAGTGAAATATAGTTTAATTGTGTAATAAGTATACATAATTTTTCTCCTTGTGTTTTGATTATATCATGAAAATTTTCAAGTGTAAAAAATATTAAAATTAAGTGTTAAGTAACAAAATTAACGTAATGAAAGTAAGATATAGACAATTCGGAAATTTCATTTATCTTTTTGAAAGAATGTTATCAGAGGAAAAGACGAATTATGAAGACAGAGTGCGTATTCAAACCCATATAAAAATCAATATTTGAATATAAATTTTTAAGTTTAAAACCAAAAAAGTTTATATAACAGCATTAGTTTTTTGGTTTAATATCTTGAAAATTTCTTTGTAAAGTGTATAATAATAGATAAATGAAAGGTGGATTACACGATGCTTAAAAATGATTTGATAATAAGACAAGATTATTTAAATTATCTTCGACCATTTATTAATGTCAAAATGGTTAAAATTATTGTCGGCGTAAGAAGAAGCGGTAAATCTTATATTCTAGATATGCTAGGAGATGAACTGCTGAAAAATGGTGTAGATCTCAGCCATATCATTTATCGATTATTCACTAGTATCGAAATTGAAGAAGGTTATTCCAAAAAAGATATGTTTCATGAACTTAAAAATCAAATGTTAGACGGAGAAAGATACTATCTTTTACTAGACGAAGTACAAGAAGTTGATGAATGGGAACAGGCGATAAACTCATTATTTGAAACTTGCAATGTGGATATTTATGTAACTGGCTCAAATTCTAAATTAACCAGTGAGCATATTTCATCTTATCTGTCCGGTCGCTATATTCTTATACCTTCTTATACACTTTCATTTAAAGAGTATCTTCAATTTAAAGGAATAGGTAATGATAATTTGGATGAAGCATATAGAGAATATGCCAAGTTTGGCGGTTTTCCGTTGATTGCTTCCTCTAAACTGAATCTTCAACAAACATATCAAATTGTGGATGATATATATCACTCGATAATAGCAAAAGATGTGTCAAGCAATCATCCTATAAAGGATATTGAAAAATTTAATAGAGTGGTGAAATACCTCATGGACAATATGGGTAAGACATTTTCTGCAAACTCAATAGTCAAATATTTAAAAGGACAGCATAGAGAAATTTCGGTTGAAGCAGTATATAACTATATCACCTGGCTTAAAGATTCGTTTATCATCTATGAATGTAATCGATATGATTTACAGGGTAAGTCTATTCTCAAAACGCAAGAAAAATATTATCTTTCGGATATATCATTTCGTTTTGCCATATTCGGATACAACAAAAAAATGGATGCTTCAATACTTGAAAACATCATTTATCTTGAACTTAAAAGACGAGGATATGAGGTTTATGTTGGTAAAAATGGAGATAAGGAAATAGACTTTATAGCAAAAAGAAGAGATGAAGAAATACAAATTCAGGCAACCGTTCGATTGCCAGAGAATTCGGATAGAGAAATCAAAAACTTGAGTGCCATAAAGGATTTTCATCACAAGTATGTAGTGACCACAAATCGTAATGATGTGCAAAATATCAATGGAATTAAAGTGGTACATATAGTGGATTTCTTGCTTATGGAAAATTGGTAATATCATGAATGCTATGT
This sequence comes from uncultured Bacilli bacterium, assembly GCA_947629415.1. Lineage (GTDB taxonomy): Bacteria > Bacillota_I > Bacilli_A > RFN20 > CAG-449 > CANRPC01. The sequence goes on along the minus strand of CANRDP010000019.1, from coordinate 294 downwards.
TGGCACTTAATTTTTATTACCCAACGTCATTTTCTGTCGTCATTTGGTTTTAATGTAGATAAAAATATCCCAGAAGAGATGTCATTTTAGCATTTTCCCAAGCAGATTTTTTTAAAATTATCTAGACGTTTGGGTTCGAAACCTATAAAAAACAGACGGACATATTATATCCATCTGGTTCTTTCAATATGGCAAAAGAGTACCATTTTAATACAAAGCATACTTTAATTTTTAATAAAGTTCTATATTCTAATCCCGTAAAAAATCTTCTAATAAAAACTGTTCTACACCTAC
>CANRDP010000018.1 GCA_947629415.1 uncultured Bacilli bacterium | reverse complement strand
GTAATTTTACTTCTGTTTGCAACATTTTCTTTTCGTTTCTCTCTTTGTTTGTTGCACTTGCTTTTATAATTAACAAAAGTAAAATCCAAAAGAAAAAATAACTATGTTTCATAAATCAGAAATGATATAATATCAAAGAAGGAGATTTTATTATGTCTATTTTTACAACGTTTGGACAAAAACATCTCTATCGAATCGCAGAAACAAAGAAACTTACGATGGGAAAAGAAATTCTTTCTTTTGAACCGAAAGAAGTTTTTGTACCTGTTGTTGATCCGGTAACTTCCAAACCGGTGGATTTGAAAGTCGCCGTCGGTGATGAAGTGAAAGAAGGTCAACTCATCGGTACGCGTCCCGAGAACGGACTACCTGTTTTCGCTTCCGTTTCTGGAAAAATCGTTAGAGAGGAAACTTTATTCCATGCGAATCTCGGTCGGAATGTAAAACATTTTGTTATCGAAAATGATTTAAAGCATGTTAAAGTGGAGCCTTTGAAAGAATTAGGCGATGATGCAACAAGCGAAGAAATTGTTGCAAGAATGAAAGAAGTAGGGCTCTCGGGTCATGGTGGAGCGGGATTTCCGACTTTCATCAAGTATCAAGGTGTAACAACAAAAAATATTGATACCATATTGATTAATGCCGTAGAATGTGAACCATTTCTTACTACGGATCATGAAGCAATGCTTAAGAATAAAGAAGAAATTTTAAAAGGAATTTCTTTTATGATAAAAGTTGCGGGAGCAGAGAAAGCATATATTGTCTATAAGAAAGGAAATCCGGATTTGGATGAAGCTTATGCGGATTTAAGTTCTTATCCGAATATAGAAGTCAGAAAAGTGAAAAATGTTTATCCTGCAGGATGGGAACGTTACATTGTAAAAGCAACATTAAAAAGAACATATAATCGTCTTCCCGCGGAAGCAAATGTGATTGTGAATAATGTCACCACTTGTCTTATGCTTGCAAAGGCAATGAAAGGGGAAGTGGAGACACGAAAAGTCATTACGGTTTCGGGAAACGGAGTTCAGAATCCGAATAATGTGGAATTACCGATTTATACAAGAGCCATCGATGTGATTGAATTTTTAGGTGGCTATGTCGGTGAAAGTGTTTCGGTTTCTTTTGGAGGGCCGATGTGTTCTCGCGGTGTTATGGACGATAAAGCGGTGATTTTACCATTCAACAATGCTTTAACGATTTTACCGAGAATTAAATTGGATACACTTCCTTGTTTGCGTTGTGGTGCTTGTACCGAACATTGTCCTTCCGGATTGCAACCGGTCGAGATTAAACAAGCTTATCAAGCAAAAAATATGGATCGAATGTTGGCTTTAACTCCGTGGCATTGTATTGCTTGCGGACTTTGCTCTTACGTTTGTCCCAGTAAAATAGATGTAAATGATTTTGTGAAAAAGGCAAAATTAATGACTTCCGTGCAATTAAAGAAAATGGAAGCTCAAAAATCAAAGGAGGGGAAATAAGCATGAATTTAGCAATTAACCCTGCACCATATATCCGCTCAAAGAACAGCACTTTTAAAATCATGATGATGCTTCTTTGTGGATTGGGACTTGTATGGCTTGCATCCATCATTTATTATTTCATACAAGGATCGACAACCGACGGACTCTTCGCTATCTTGAATGTTGTTATTTGTGTTGTCACCTGTGTTGTCTGCGAAATGCTTTTCTTCTTACCGAAAGCTTTGAAAGAATATAAAGAAGATAAGGAAAAAACCGGAAATTTATTTCTTTATTTGTTAAAAAAAGAAAAAAATTCTTTTGGCTATATCAGCGGTATTATTTTAGCTTTATTACTTCCGGTGGGAGTCACTTGGTGGCAATTGATTTTTACTTCGATTGCCGCGATTGCCATTTCCAAAATGTTATTTGGCGGATTTGGATATAATATTTTTAATCCTGCGATTTTCGGAAGAATTTTTGCCACACTTTGCTTTGGCAGTTCTTTCCATTACGGAAATGTTTCGAATGGTTCGTCTTTCAATGTTTTTTCCGGTCCGACGGTATTGACAAATTGGGCGAATGAAGGATGGAACACATTGGTTTCCTTCAATGAGACGAGTCTGTTGGATTTGTTCTTAGGAAATTATCGTGGAACATTGGGAGAAACTTTTTCCTTATTAATTATTTTAATCGGAATTGCTTTTATTGTTTTAAAGGTCATTGATTTCCGTATTACATGCTCGTATTTGGGAACATGTCTTCTCAGTGCTTTACTGGTTGCTGCCGTTAATGGTGCTCCGGATATGATGACATTTGTTGTGGGGCAAATGCTTGCCGGTGGAATTTTATTCGGTGCCGTTTTCTGCTTGACCGATCCGGTGACGAGTCCTACTTCTCCTTTGGGGAAAATCATTTATGGCGTATTTGCCGGATTCCTTACCATGTTGATTCGTTTTATGGGATCAAGTGCGGAAGGTGTTGCTTTTTCCATTTTGTTTGCCAATATGATTACTCCTTTGATTGATAATTGTTTCAAGGGACGTACAACCGATAATTTTGCTTTGAAAGCAGGAGTAACCGGTGGCATTTGCACTTTACTTATTTTAGTATCTTGCGCTTATATGGGAAAAGTTGCGCATACAACTCCGACTTTAGGTTATGAAGTGACGAAAAAAGAAGATAACCTTTATAACGTGAAGGTTTTACCTTATGCTTCGCAACCGAGTCCCGGATCAAGTTATATTACCGTGGATATGGACGTAGAAGTCAATGCACAAAATAAAACGGTAGTCAGTGTAAAGATCAATGATACTGGTGCCGGAGGAAATTATGGTGACTACTTCTTGGGTCTTGTTGCTGAAAAAAGCGAATATTTGGGATATCGTCCGGATAAAGGCGAAAAATTAACGGAATTAAGAGATACCTATGTTCTTTTTGACAATCCGATATCTTTCGATGAATTCCGCAAATATGACTTAAGCTACTTTGACCAAAATGCTTATAAAGAATTTTCCGATGTAAATCCAGATTTATATTGCGGAGCCACATATACGGTTTCGGGATATATGTTTGGAATGAATCGTGTACTTGATGTCGTGGAGGGTAAATAAAATGAATAAATTTATTAAACTTCCGCTATTTTTAGGCGGTGTCTGCTTATTCTTCGGTACTGCGCTTGCCGCCGTATATAATGTTTGCAATCCGATTATTCAACAGAATGAATTGGAAAAGAAGAATGCAGCATATAAAAATCTTTATGCGAATGTTGATGTTTCATCCATCAAGGAATTAGAGTATGATTTTTCTTCTGCGGATTATAAAAATATCCGTGGTGTGGTCGAAGTACCTCATGATAATCTTTCTTCGTATGTTTATTCCTTGGAAACGGATAATCCTCAATCCGGGAATGTTTCCTTTATGATGGGAATTCAAAAAGATACGGGAAAAATTGATTCTTATGCGATTATTTCCAATAATAATTCCGGCTATGCCAGTAAATATGAAAATAATGAGACGGTACTTGGAGAATTGAAAAGTTACGATAGTACCGGTACATTCCCAGTATATTCGGGAGCTACAAAGACGAAGAATGCAATGAAGAAGGCTGTGGATCAAGCACTGAATCATTTTAAATCTTTATCTTTAGGAGGAAATAACGAATGAAAAAAGATGGAAAACTTGCCACTTTTGTTAATCCTTTGATTCGCGAAAATGCGATTTTGGTAAACCTTTTGGGACTTTGTCCGGTTTTAGGTATCACAACTTCTTTAAATAACGCTCTCGGTATGGGTGTGGCCGTTATTTTGGTGCTGTTTTTTACCAATACCTTTATTTCTTTAATCCGTAAATGGGTTCCTTCGGAAGTACGTATTCCGGTGTTTATTGTTATTATTGCTTGCTTTGTTACCATGGTGGAATATTTAATGAAAGCATTTACTCCGGATTTGGCAAGCAGTTTGGGTCTATTTATTCCCATGATTACGGTCAACTGTATCATTTTGGGAAGAGCTGAAGCATTTGCCAGCAAAAACGGCGTGGTGGATTCTATGCTGGATGGTTTGGGAACCGGAGTCGGATTTTTGATTTCGTGTTTGATTTTGGCTTTCTTCCGTGAATTGTTGGGAACCGGTGGATTTACCATCAATAATCCGTTTAATAATGAATTATTGTTCTCTTTCTTACCTTTCGAAGCCATTAAGATGCCTATCTTTGTACAAAGTAGCGGTGGCTTTATGATGTTCGGACTTATTCTCGGAGTTTTCTATTGCATCCGGATTATGATGGAAGAATCAAAGAAGGAAAAAGAAAAGAAAGCAAAAGAAGCGGAAAATAAAAAAATAGCCGCTGAAGGAAAGGAGATAAAATAAATATGTTGGAATTATTTAAAGTACTCATGATTTCCATGTTAACAAGTAACGTGGTATTCTCACTTCCTTATGGTGTTTGTTCTTATCTGGGAGTTTCCAAATCAAAGAAGAGTTCTATTGGTATGGGATTTGCTCTTACCTTTGTTACGATTCTTGCCTCGGTCATTTGTTACTTGATTAATATGTTATTGGAAGTTTTGTCCATTGAATATATGGCCACGATATGTTTCATTCTTGTTGTGGCAAGCGTCGTACAGTTTGTGGAAATGTTTATCAAGAAATTTTCCCCTTCCTTATATAAATCTTTAGGAATATATTTACCTTTAATTACCACGAATTGTGTTGTTCTTTATGTCTGTAAACAAGTCGTGGATATGGATACTTTATTAGGTGGGTTGGGACTTTCCAATACTATCGGAGGAGAATTCGGTAATTTCCTCTTTATGCTTATTTATGCATTAGGTACCGCCTTAGGTTATTTTTTAGCCCTGTATATTTTCTCTGTATTAAGAGAAAGATTGGAAATTGCTCCTGTTCCGAAGGGATTTGCCGGTGTTGCTGTCGGATTACTTTGCACCGCGATCATGGCAATGATCTTCATGAATGGTTTAACGGGAATTTTCTAAAATGGAAATATTGGCTGCGATCGGAATCGCTCTTGCCCTTCTGACCATTTTTGTTGTTTCGTATTTATTGAATAAAAAAATACCGAAACCGGAAGGTTGTGATGAGGATATTGAATGTTTGGAATGTAAAAATTCCTTTTGTCGCTTCAATAAAAAAAACGATGAAGATGCGGTAAATCAAAATAAGGAGGAAAAATAATATGGATTTTAATTGGCAATCAATGTTAATCGCCGGAGGAATTTTAGTAGGTATTGCTGTTCTTCTCGGAATCATTCTTGCCTTTGCGGATAAATTTTTGTCTGTAAAGGAAGATCCGCGAAAAGCCGAGGTCTTAAAAAATATGCCCGGTGCCAATTGTGGTGCTTGTGGTTATCCCGGATGTGCCGGATTGGTGGATGCTTTTATCGAAGGAAAAGTTACCAAAATCCGCACTTGTAAAGTAATTAAACAAGAAAAGGCTCAGGAAGTTATCACTTATTTAAATGCAACTCCGGGACCCAATGGGGAAACTTTAAAAGTAACGGAATAATTGAAAATTTATTGTTTCAATTTTAAAAACACGTAAGCTATGCTATGATGATTACGTGTTTTTCTTTTTGGAGGTAGTTATGAATTATCCAGTAGATATTATGTCGGAAGTTTTATTTACCGAAGAACAAATAGCAAAACGTACCAAAGAATTGGCACAAAGAATAAATGAAGATTATAAAGATTCTCCGTTGACGGTGGTATGTACGTTAAAGGGAGCAGTATTTTTCTTTACGGAATTGATGAAGAATTTAAAACTGGATTGCCGTCTTGAGTTTATCAAGGCATCGAGTTATATCGGTAATACAACAATGACGTTGGGGAATGTTACGATTTCCAGATCAATGAATTTTGAGATTCAGGGTCGGGATATTTTGATTGTGGAAGACATTGTCGATACCGGGCATACCTGTGCAAAACTTTTTGATTATTTCAAAAATCAAAAATGTCATTCGGTACAGATTTGTACTTTGTTAGATAAAAAATCCCGCAGACAAGTGGAAATAAATCCGAAATATATCGGTTTTGAAATCGGAAATCAATTTGTTATCGGTTATGGATTAGACTATAACGAGGCGTATCGGAATATTCCTTATATCGGTATTCTGAATGAAAAATATTTGTAAAGAGGAAGTTTATGATTGACCGTTACTTAGAAAAAGAAATGAAATCCATCTTCACGGATGAGCATAAATTTGAAGCCTATCTACAAATTGAAGAAGCTGTCGTAGAAGCGTATGTACATTTGCATCTTGTTCAAGAAGAGGATTGGATGAAAATTCAAAAAAAAGCACATGTGGATGTAAAAAGAATACAAGAATTGGAAGAAATAACAAAACATGATGTCATCGCTTTTACTCGTTCGATTTCCGAGCAATTGGGTGAAGAAAAAAAGTGGATTCATTATTCTTTAACCTCTACCGATGTCGTGGATTCGGCGTGGGCATTATTATTTCATGAAGCGAATGAATACTTAAAAAAAGCTGTGGAAAACCTGTTGGGATCCTTAAAAGAAAAAGCACTTCTTTATAAAGATCAACCGATAATCGGAAGAACGCATGGAATGCATGCGGAAGTTACTTCTTTTGGTTTAAAATGGGCACTTTATTATGATGAGTTGAAACGTGGCTATGAACGATTTCAAAGGGAAAGAAAAAATGTGGAAGTGATAAAACTTTCCGGTGCCGTGGGAAATTATGCGAATATTCCTATGGATGTGGAAAAATTTGTAGCGGAAAAGTTTCACTTGGATGCTTCCGCGATTTCTACTCAGGTTCTTTCAAGAGATCGACACGCGGGATATATGTATTCTTTAAGTGCCATAGCTTCCTGCTTAGAAAAAATAGCTACGGAAATCCGTCATTTATCCCGTAGTGAAATAAAAGAAGTGGAAGAAGGATTTTCTTCAGGGCAAAAAGGATCTTCGGCAATGCCACATAAAAGAAATCCTATTGGATGTGAAAATATTTGCGGCTGTTCGCGAATAATGAAAAGTTATGTGCAAGTGGCTTTGGAAAATAATGTTTTATGGCATGAAAGAGATATTTCTCATTCTTCCGCGGAAAGAATTATGTTCCCGGATGCGATTTCTTTGCTTTATTATATGCTGAAACGTATGAAAAAAATTTTGGATAATCTATGTATCTTCAAAGAAAAAATGTTGGAAAATATTCATTTAACTCAAGATGTTGTTTTTTCCGGGAATGTTCTTTCCAAGTTAATTCAAAAAGGTCTTTCCAGAGAAGAAGCATATGATGCCATTCAAAAGATCTCTTTTGAAGCATTGGAAAAAAAGATTTCTTTCCAAACACTTTTATCGGAAAACGAGTTTATTTTGAAAAATTTAAGCAAAGAAGAAATTCAATCCTGCTTTGATTTATCTTACTATTTAAAACATGTGGATGATATTTATAAAAGATTGGGGTGGTAACTATGGGAAAATCCTTGTTGATTTTAGGTGCGCAATGGGGCGATGAAGGAAAAGGAAAGATTACCAATTATTTTTCCGAGAAAGCGGATTATGTGGTCCGTTATCAAGGAGGGAATAATGCCGGACATACTATTGTTTTCGATGGAAAAAAATATGCTTTGCGATTGATTCCATCGGGTATTTTCAATCCGAAAATTCGCTGTGTCATGGGAAATGGCATGGTGATTAATCCCCGAGCTTTTTTTGAAGAGATAGAAGAACTACAAAAAGCAGGTTTTTCTTGTTCCAATTTGTATCTTTCGGATCGGGCGCATGTTCTTTTCGATCATCATTTGGAACTCGATCGACTGAACGAAGAAGCTTTAAAAGAAAAGAAAATAGGTACGACGAAAAAAGGAATAGGACCATGTTATACCGACAAAGTTTCCCGAATCGGAATGCGGATGTGTGATTTTATAAGTGATGATTTTCCTTCTCTTTATAAAGAATTATTGAAAAGAAAAAATCAAGAGATTCTTTCTTTTAACGGAACACCGATAGATTATGAAAAGACCGTAAAAGAATATAGTGAAATGGCAAAGAAAATTCGTCCTTATGTCTTCGATACCATTGCTTTATTAAAAGAAGCGAGAAAAGCACAGAAAAATATTTTGTTTGAAGGAGCACAAGGTGCTTTATTGGATATTGATTTTGGCAGTTATCCTTATGTTACCAGCAGCTCGGTAACAAGTGGTGGTGCCATATCCGGATCCGGAATTGGATTAAAAGGAATCGATGAAGTTTTGGGAATTGTAAAGGCATATCAAACTCGTGTCGGTGAAGGTGCTTTCCCTACGGAATTGAAAAACGAAATCGGGGATCTTCTTCGCGAACGCGGCCATGAATACGGAACAGTGACGCATCGTCCCAGAAGAATCGGTTATCTTGATTTGGTGGCATTGAAGTATTCGATTCAAATTAATGGCATATCGTCGATTTGTTTGACTTTACTTGATGTTTTGGGAGGACTTAAGGAAATCAAAGTTTGTACCAGTTATTCTTACAAAGGAGAAAAAATTTCGACATTGCCGGCATCAAATTCGGTTTTGAAAGAATGCACACCGAATTATGTATCTTTAAAAGGATTCCAAGAGGATATTTCTAAAGTAAAAACATTTGATGAATTGCCGGAGAATGCCAAAAAATATATTGAATTTTTGGAAAAAGAACTGGAAATTCCCGTGAGTGTCTTTTCGGTGGGACCAGATAAATATCAAACCATTGTTCGAAAGGAGATTTTCTGATGCAATATGATGTCATTATTGTTGGTGCCGGCCCGATGGGCATATATACCGCGTACGAATTGATGTTAAAAAAGCCCGAGGCAAAGATTTTGCTGATTGATAAAGGAAACGATATTTATCATCGGAATTGCCCGATTTTGGAAAAGAAAATCAAACAATGTCCAAAAGATATTTATGGTAAAACCGGATGTAAACCGGCTTGTTCCATGACTGCCGGTTTTGGTGGATGTGGTGCTTTTTCGGATGGAAAATTCAATATTACGAGTGATTTCGGAGGATGGATGACGGATTATATCTCTACGGATGAAGTTTTGGAATTAATTCGTTATGTCGATCAAATTCAATTAAAATACGGTGCCCCGCAGGATTTGACGAATCCAAATACACCGGAAGTTTTTGCCATTGAAAAGAAAGCTATTTCCGTGGGACTTAAATTACTACGTTCCGAAGTTCGTCATCTGGGAACGGAAATTAATTTAAATGTACTGAAAAATATCTTTGAAGCGATGAAAGATCATATCGAATATCGTTTTAAATGTGAAGTTATCGATATTATCGTGGAAGACAATAAAGTACAAGGCGTCATGTTGAAAGATAAAACGATTCTTTATGCGAATGCCGTGGTTTTAGGCGTAGGAAGACCGGGAGCACAGTGGCTTTCGGAAGTAATGATAAAGCATGGAATCGATGTGAAAAATAATCGTGTGGATATCGGGGTTCGTGTGGAAACCAATAATATTATTATGGATGATATCAATCGTTATCTTTACGAAGGTAAATTTATTTATAACACATCCGTGGGAACACAAGTTCGTACGTTTTGTTCCAATCCCAGCGGGCACGTGGTTATCGAAAATCATAATGGAATTATGGTTTGCAACGGGCATTCGTATCATTCGATTGAGTTGGGAAGTCAAAATACAAATTTTGCTTTGCTTGTTTCTCATGAATTTTCCGAGCCTTTTAAAGATCCGAATCAATATGCCGAAGAAATTTCTTCTTTGGCCAATAAATTGAGCGGCGGATCGGTTATCGTCCAAAAATACGGGGATATTAAAGCGGGAAGAAGATCGACAAAAAGAAGAATTGATGAAGGCTTTGTAAAACCGACGTTAAAAGAGGCCGTACCGGGAGATCTCGGATTGATTTTGCCTTACAAAACGATGCAATCGTTGATTGAGATGATGACGGCGTTGAATGTTGTTACTCCGGGTATTGCCAATGATCATACCTTATTCTATGGAGTAGAAGCAAAATTTTATAGTGATCGGATAGATTGCAATGAACATTTTGAAACCAAAATTCAAAATCTTTTTGTCGGTGGAGATGGTGCCGGCATCACAAGAGGATTGGCACAGGCCGGTGCAAACGGAATAAAAATCGCGCGGGAAATCATGCAACGTATTTTATAAAAAATTGTTTATTTTTTTCTTATCTTCACATAATGGGATTGGTGATAGATATGAAAACGACAAAACGAAAAGAACAATTTACTTTAGCGGAAACCTTCTTTGAATTGGGAATGGATTATGAAGTAATCGAAAAGGTAACAGGTGTGACTTCAGAGGAACTTTTTTTAAATAAAATTAATATGATTGACTTTGATGATGAAAAAAGTAATAATTTAGTCGCACAAAGTAGGAAAAAGAAAAAGAACTCGTTTTAACTTCTCCTGCTTTGCAGGAGTAAGTTATGGAAAAGTGGAAAATTTTATTTACTTCTGAGTCGGTATCAGAAGGTCATCCGGATAAAGTGTGCGATCAAGTTGCCGATGCTATCCTGGATGCATGTCTTAAAGAAGATCCTATGTCAAGAGTGGCTTGCGAATGTTTTACAACTTCGGACTATCTTTTGATTGGAGGAGAAATTACCACGAAAGCGAAATTGAATTATGAAAAAATCGCTCGGGAAGTTCTTTTGGATATCGGTTATGATAAAGACGAATATGGTTTTAATGGGAATACTTGTAAAATCGAAAATAAAATAAAATGTCAATCCCCGGATATTGCTCAGGGTGTCGATAATGAGCGGATGGAAGATATCGGTGCCGGCGATCAAGGAATGATGTTCGGTTATGCTTCGACGGAAACGGAAAATTATATGCCTTTACCGATTGTTTTGGCACATAAATTGGTACGAAGTGCCACGCTTCTGCGTAAAGAAGGAAAATTTAAAGGTTCACGTCCGGATATGAAAGCACAGGTAACGATTGATTATACGGATGGAATCCGCATTGATACGATCTTAATGTCTTGCCAACATGATGAAAATATTTCTTTTGAAGAATTCAAACGTTTTATTCATGAAGAAATTATGATTCCTGTGGCAAAGAGTTTTCATTTAAATACCGATTTTAATTATTTAATCAATCCGACCGGTCGATTTGTATTGGGTGGACCTGCCGGAGATACGGGTTTAACGGGTAGAAAAATTATCGTGGATACGTATGGTGGCAGAGCCTGTTCCGGAGGAGGAGCATTTTCCGGGAAAGATCCTTCCAAAGTAGATCGTAGTGGAAGCTATGCTGCACGTTATGTGGCAAAGAATCTTGTTGCCGCGGGACTTGCCAAAAGATTGCAAGTGCAAATCAGTTATGCGATCGGTGTGAGTAAGCCGATTTCCATTGCTGTGGATACTTTTGGAACGGGAAAGATAGCCGATTCCAAAATTTTAACGATTATTCATGAACTATTTGATTTGCGACCGGGAAAAATTATTGAAAAATTTTCACTTACCAAACCGACTTTTGCGTATCGGGATTTATCGAATTACGGCCATTTCGGTCGCCCGGATGTGGATTGTCCGTGGGAAAAATTAGATCAAGTGAATAATATACTTGCTTTAGTAAAGAAGCTTTAATATGGATAGAAAACGACAAGAGCAAACTCCTCTTTTGACTGCAATGAAAAATTATGTGAATTCTGATCCGGTTCCTTTTGATGTTCCGGGACATAAAATGGGAAGAATTCATACGGAATTGGCGGATTTAATCGGTATTGATGTTTTTCGTTATGATATCAATGCTCCTATCGGAATTGATATTCTTTATAAAGGCGGAGGTGTAATTGAACAAAGTGCGGATTTATTGGCCGATGCATATGGTGCGGATAAATCGATTTTTTTGATTAACGGAACGACATCGGGCATCATGATGATGATTATGGGAACAGTTGCCGCGAAAGAAAAAATTATTCTTCCCAGAAATGTACATAAATCGGTCATTAATTCATTAATTGTTTCCGGTGCTTATCCGATTTTTGTGGAGCCGGAATATGATCAATACTTAGGAATTGCCAATAATGTTTTGGTCACGGAATATGTAAAAGCTATGGATGAAAATCCGGATGCCAAAGCAGTTTTTGTCATTAATCCGACATATTTCGGTGTTGCCGGCGATATCGCTTCGATTGTGGAACAGGCTCATCGGAGAAATATGATTGTTTTGGTCGATGAAGCACACGGAGCTCATTTTCATTTTCATGAAGCTTTGCCGCTTTCCGCGATGGAAGCCGGTGCGGATATTTCGGCAGTTTCATTACATAAAACCGCGGGAAGTTTGACGCAATCCTCGGCTTTACTGATTAAGGGAACAAGAGTAAGTTATGAACAATTATTAAAAGTGTATTCTATGTTTGGTTCAACATCTCCGAATCATCTTCTTTTGGCAAGCATTGACGCGGCAAGAAAATTCATGGCTTTGCAAGGTCATGAAATTTTGGAAGAAAATATAAAATTAGCCGAATATGCACGAAAAGAATTGAATCTTATCCCGGGAATTCAGTGCTTGAATCCGGAATATGGACAAAACGAATCCCATGGAGAATTTCATTTTGACAGAACAAGATTGGTCATTGCCGTAAGAGAACTCGGCCACACGGGATTTGAAATTATGCAATTGATTCGCAAAAAATATAACATTCAATTGGAATTAGCGGAAACGTATTTGGTGTTGGCTATTTTAGCTATCGGTTCCAGAAAAGAGGATGTGGATCGATTAATTCAGGCATTCAAAGAGATTTCCAAAATGTTTTTTGAAGACGGAGAAAGACCGATATTGAAGAATTTTCATTTTGATTACGCAGATGTTTGTGTTCGTCCTCGAGAGGCTTATCATGCTCCGAATAAGAGAATTTTGATGGAAGAAGCCGAAGGAGAAATCTGTGCCGAATCGGTAATGATTTATCCTCCGGGGATACCATTACTTATTCCCGGAGAAATTATTTCGAAAAATATTATCGAAATTTTTGATTTTTATGCGAAAAGCGGAGGAACGATTATTAAAGATTCCCCCTTGGGAATGATTCAGATTATTGATCAGGATAATTGGAAAAAAGGAGAAGAAAATGATGAAATTTAAAAAAAATACCTGTGTATTTCAAAGTTGTGATAAAGAATATAAAGATGCCGAAGTGGTGATTTTTTCTTCACCGATGGATGCAACATGTTCTTTTCGTCCCGGGACGCGTTTTGCCGGGAGTGCCATTCGGGAAGATTCTATCGGATTAGAATGGTATTCTCCGTATTTTGATATGGATTTAAAAACGCTTCCGACATGTGATATCGGGGATTTGGATCTTCCTTTGGGAGATGTCGAAGGAAGTTTGAAAGAAATATCCCGCGTTACGAAAATCATGTTAAAGGATGAGAAAAAAACGATGATGATTGGCGGAGAGCATTTGGTTACACTCGGAACAATTCGCGAATATGTCAAAAAATATCCGAATTTGCATATTCTTCATTTTGATGCACATACCGATTTAAGAGAAGAATTTTTAGGAAGAAAACTTTCCCATGCTACGGTTCTTCGCAAATGTTATGACTTGTTGGGCGATAAAAAAATCGCTCAATTCGGAATTCGTTCCGGAGATTCCAGTGAATTTTATTGGGCGAGAGAAGGACATACCTATCTTCATAAATATGATCTGGATGGTTTAAAAGAAAGAATTGAAGCTTGGAAAGATGAACCTGTTTACATTACCATAGATTTGGATGTTCTGGATCCTTCCGTTTTCCCCGGGACAGGAACTCCCGAGGCAGGGGGAATTTCTTATAAAGAACTTCAACAAGCTATTTTGGATATGCGAAAACTGAACAATATCGTTGGTGCGGATATGGTAGAATTATCGCCTCATTATGATCCAAGCGGAGTATCCACGGCAGTAGCATGTAAAGTTTTAAGAGAAATGATTCTTCTTTTGCATTATAAAAAATACGGAAAAAATCAGTAAAAAGCTTATCTTTGATAATCAGATGAAAAAATTATCGCATATCTTCGCGAGATAAAAAGGGAATATCCTCGATTACTTCCGCGGATAATATTTTGACATGGGCCAAAAAATCTTCTTCATTACCTAAAATATGAGAAATATTTTTAACTTCGCAAACCATTGCGACTTTGGCGCCATCAATTAATAAAGCACTATCCTGTTGATGATATTTTTGATTGGCAAATTTATCATAACTATCCGAATGATGATCTCCGAAATGATTGGCAATTTCTTCTTGCCCTTTGCTTAAAGCGGAAATGCCGACGCGATCACCGACATTTAAGTGATGACCGGTACAGGATTGTGATCCGATCAAAAGCAACAGTTCTTCATAATCGCATTGCATACACCAAGCGCAAGTCATCCCGTATTTTTTCTTTTCTTTTTCAAATGCCACGATATTGGCACCCATATTGACATAATCGGCCATAAAAATATCCTCCACGATTATTTATAGTAAACAATTAAAAAAAATTATGCAAGATATCCGATGAAAATAACCTTTTTTCAGGCATTTTTTCATTTTTGTATTTCAAAAGGGTACTTCTCAAATAAAGGAAAATACTTTATAATAAAATTAACAAAAGGATAAAATCCTTTGACATAAGAAATATTGAAAGGAGAAGAACTTATGAAATTTCAAATTACCGGGAAGAACATTACGATTACCGAAGCGATGAAGCAAGCAACGGAAAGTAAACTTGCCAAGATGGATAAGTATTTTATTATTGATGAAAGTGTTATGGCAAAGGTTTTGGCAAGAACTTATCGGGATGCTCAAAAAATCGAGATTACGATATTTACCAAAATGATGGATTTTCGTGTAGAAGTCAAAGCCGATGATTTTTATGAAGCTCTGGATATTGCAATTGATAAATTAGAAGGACAGATGCGGAAATTAAAGACGCGAATCAGTAAAAAACATCGTTCGAGTCTCAGTGCATCGATTGCCTTTGATCAATTTGAAGGAGAAGAAAGTTCGAAAGACGATAAAATTGTACGGGTAAAAGAAATCGAGTTGACACCGGTTGATATGGAAACCGCCATCAATCAGATGGAAGCTTTGGAGCATAGTTTTCATATTTATTATGATTCCGAAGATGAATTGATCAGTGTTTTATATAAAAGAAATGACGGAGGGTATGGTGTTATTCAAGTAAAAAACAAAGTTTTACCCCGTTAATTGAAAAAGAAAAAAAGAAAAACAAAATTTTTTAATCAAAATCGTGTATAATGCTTGCAGGAGGATTTCATGAAGAAGAGAATCGCTTTTCTTGCAAGCATTTTTATTTTTGCTTCTTGTTCTTTGGAGGATAAAAAAATGTCTTGGGTTGTTCCCATGATGGAGGAAAGTTCTATGCTTGATACTTCGTATCGTGCTTTCCAATATGATGAAGAGCAAAAGAAGATATATTCCGATGGATATTATGCTTTTGATCAAGCGGAAATTATGTTTTATAATTATCTTTTCGAAAGTCAAAAAGATGAATTACAAGAAAAAATCACGGAGTGCAAGAAATATATTCTTCATTTATCGATGTGTTTTGATCGTCACACATTTTTTGAAAATGAAAAAGGCGAAATACTGCATAATGTGGCGTATTTAAATTCTAAGATCGGACATGAAAATCAGATTTTTTTGGAAAAAGAAACGTATGATTTATTGAAAATTGCTTATCGGTTGACGATAGATACGAAGGGAAAATTTCATTGCGGAATTGGAGTATTGTCTTCTTTATGGGATGATTATATTGAAAGAAATTCAAGAGAAAAAGATATCCAGAACCCTTCCGAAGAAGAAGTAAATCAAGCATTATCTTCTATTCCGAGTATTGAAGAAATGGAACAAATTTTTCAATTTCACGATGAATCCAATATGGTGGAAATTCATTATGAAAGTATAAATCCTTTTCAAATTACTTTCGGAGGAATCGGAAAAGGGAGAACTACGGATTTGTTATCTTCTTTTTTGAAAGATAAATCCACGATGATTTCTATGGGACAATCGTCTTTATCGAGTTATGGCGATTCGTTTTTTGATACATGGAATATTTCTATCCATAATCCGGGAAATATTTATAACAATAATGATGTCTTGCGCTTTGAAAAACAAGGATCTTTTTCTTTTTCCACTTCCGGAGATTATCAAAACTATTACCTATCGGAAGATCAGGTGCGGTTTCATCATATTATCGATCCATTTACCGGTTATCCCAGCGGTATCGATCCGGAAACAAGGAAAGAAAATGATAATGTTACCCGTTCGGTAACGGTTTATTATCCTGATGAAGAAAATGCTGGAGCAATATGCGATGCGCTTTCTACCGCTCTTATGTGTTCTTCTGGGGAAGAAAGAGAAGAGATATTAAATACTTTTTCTGCGGCGCGAGCATTTTATATCAATGAAAATAAAGAGGGTATAACCTGTTATGTTGATCAAAGAATGGAAAATTTTGTCGAATTACCTTCGGAAAGTACAATGAATCTATCTTTCTTCTAAAAATTGTTCTCCCTTCATATCTTGATTTTGGGTGACCTTTTTATGGAACTAGAAGTGGTAAAATTCGGAGGTACGGCTTTAGCAACAAGAAAACAAATGGAAAAAGCCGCTTTTCTTTTGAAACAAAAAGAAAAGAAGAAAATCCTATGTGTTGTTTCTGCCATGGGAAGAGAAGGATTCCCTTATGCGACCGATACATTACAAAATTTAGCAGGCACAAAAATATCTTCAAAAGAAAACGATCGTCTTTTGGCATGTGGAGAAATTCTATCTTCTGTTACCTTTTCTTCTTTTCTTAACGAAAGAGGGTTTTCGTGCCGGGCACTTTCTTATCTTGAAAGTGGAATAAAAGCAGAAGGACCATATGGAAAAGGAAAAATCGTGGATGTGGTAAAAGAGAAAATACTTTGTTATTTTCAAAAATATGATATCCTTCTTGTTCCCGGATTTATTGCTTTTAATGAAGAAAACGAAATTATTACTTTGGGAAGAGGAAATTCCGATTTGACTGCGGTAGCTTTGGCTGCTGCTTTTTCCTTGAAAAAAGTAATTTTATATAAAGATGTCGAAGGTGTTTATCCTTATTTGCATTCGCCAATAAAAAAAATAAAACCATACGAACATTTAAGTTACGATGAAATGGAAATTCTTTTGAATTCCGGTGCGAATATTGTTTCGTATGATGCGTTGCTTCTTGCAAAAGAAAAAAAGATTCTTCTTTATATTCTTCCTTTTGAGACACTGAAAAAAGGAACAAGTATTGACGAAAATTCTCAAGAAAAAAGAAATGCGTTCGGTCTTTTTATAAAAGACAAAGGATTTCGGATAGCTTGTAAAGAACCGATGAAAGTAAAAGAAGAATTAAAGGAACTCTTTCTTTGTACGCATACACTTTTAAAAGAAGAAAAGATAGAAAAACATAGCTATTTTTTTATTCCCGAGACATCGCAGACGCTTTTGATTAAAAGAAAAATAATTCAAAGATATTTTCGCGGATTTCAAAAAGAAGAGAATGTGGAATTTCAGTGAAAGAAATCTTTTTTTAAAAAGATAATTTTTATTTTCAAAATTTATTTTGAAAAATCAAAGGCAATAAAAAATAAAACTTTGCTTTTGATTTCATAGTATTTTCCATACAAAATATGCTATAGTACTTTTGGGTGATTTGATGATACAAACCATTGCCACGGATCTGGATGGTACTTTATTTTATCCGAAAAGAGTATTTCGCTTGATTCCGTCAAGAAATCGACGTTTTTTGATACGCTTTTTGAATAACAAAAATGGTAATTTGATTTTGGTTTCGGGACGAAATATTCCCATTGCAAAAAAAGTAGAAAAAAAATTAAAAAGACCGGTTTCGATGATTGCTTGTAACGGAGCGGCACTCTATCAAAACGGAAAGATTGTCGAAGAGCATTATCTGACCAGCGAGGAAGTGCGGAAACTTTATCAAATCACAAAAGAAGATAAAGAATTGAAATTATGGCTTTTCATGACAAGTACACAACCGCTGATTATTACTATGCGAAATGTCTCTCCTTTATTCCGTGTCATTGCTTCCATTATCATGAAATTACAATTTCAATATAGTGAACACTATGTTATCGGAGATGACAAATTGGAAAAATTTTTAAATGATCCGGATTGTCATTTTTATAAAGTAATGCCTTGTTATGGATTCCGAAAAAAAGCACATGAAAGAGCAAAAGAATATGCAGAATATTATCAGAAAACCATCGGGGAAGATTACGAAGTGGTTTGGTCGAGAAATTCCATCGAGTTCATGAAAAAAAATGTAAATAAGGCAAATGCTTTAAAAAATCTTTTATCTATGCTAAAATTGAAAGAATCGGAAACGGCCGTGATTGGCGATTCCGGGAATGATGTTCCGCTTTTCGATGCTTTTGGGCAATCGTACTGTATGCGTCATGCGCCTGAAGAAGTACGGAAAAGTGCAAAGAAAACAATTAAATGTGTAAAAGATATTGAAGAGGATCTTTAAAAAGAAGGAGAAAGAATTATGAATCAAGAAACAAGATTTTTAATGGGTATTTATCAGGTAAATGTCATTATCCGAGATAGTTTGGAATACGGAATTCCAAAAAGTAATTATAGTAAAGAAGTTTACGAACAAAGAAAAGCATCAATTTTACATGGTTTAGAGGACAATGCACCTTTGATTCATTTTTTAAAACAACAAAAAGAAAATGATGTAGGAAAATCCATTCAGAATAATATCAATGATTTTATTGATTTGATTTATGGTAACGATGCTCGTGTTGTGCATACGGAAGATAATAAACTGATCGTGGATACTGCATTTGCAACACAAGTTTTCGATTATGTTGTCGGATTACATGAAACCATCAATGATATTCTCCATGGATTCATAAATTATAATAAAGAACATGGTACTTATGAAGAATCTTTCGGCGAATTGATGGGAAAAGATGACATTTTCTATCGTTCCATCACTTATTTGGTATTGACCGATTCTCTGGCTCGTCTTTTCCAAGAATTCAACAAAACGATGAATGAAGCCAAAGGAAAAGAAAATCCTCAATCTTCTTTTGTCATTAACGAAATAAGAAAAGTCATCGGTTTCTTGAATTTCTTAGATGAACATACCCATATCGAAAATGAAAAATATTTAAAAAACAAAGAATTGTCTCATGAAGTTATTGATTTAATGTCCGGATCCAAAAAACCGGAAGAGGGCAAAACAATTCCTATGTATATTACGGATTTACATAACGAATGGTCGAAACTTTGTCAAGTAACCGAATTGGATTGGAAAAAGACTTATGTGGAAATTTGGCAAGAACTGAGTGAATTTGAAGAAAAGATTCTGAAAGAAACACAAAAGAACGAAGCACAGAATTAAAAATTAAAGGAGAACTTTAATATGGCGAAAATGAAAAAGGAAAAGAGAAAAAGAACAGCAGAAGAGAAAAAAGAATTGAATTGGAAAATTGCTGAAGCAATTTGGTATTCCATCGGAGGCATTGTTTTAGTCGGAGGTATTGTTTTTTCTTTATTGGGCCTTTTGATTATGAATATGGATGGAAATTTTACCAAGCATCCTTTGTATCCCTTATATAAGGCACAGGGAGAATTTTATGCTTGGCTCGGTCAAGGAACTTCTTTTGCAAATACCGGTTTGGTTTTGATCCTTTTTTCCATCGTCTATTTTCTCATTGTTTTTTATCTTTTTTCGCGTCGCGCGGATATTAAAGAAAAGCGTTTACGACAGAAAAAAGAAAGGAAAAAAAATTTACATTTGATTATTAATAACGAAGAAGAAAAAGAAGATAACGATCTTAGTGAAAAAAAAGCATAAAAGAAAGCAGATATCTGCTTTTTTTCTTTCTATGTTTTTCTTAAAAAGTTTGTACTACATCCCATTGTCTTTTCTTTCGAATAATATTAGAATAAAAAAAGAATTTCGGAGGCTTTTTTATGAAATTAGAAGAGCATAAATCAAAGGTAAAACGACTTGTTTTTCTCGTTGATGGTTTAACTTTGATTGTTTTTTTAACCATAAGTATCTTATCGATTTTTCTTTTTCCGTCGTTTTATATCCTTCTCATCGGAGCGGTAGTGGCTTTTTTGATTTTTGGAGGAATGCAATTCTATGCTTATAAAATGAATAGTAAGATAGAAACAGACTCGAAAAATGTCATGAAGGCGATTCAAAATGAATTTCTATCCATTCAACGAAGCGAAGAAATCGGAGAACAAAAATTCCTTTTGGAAGAACATCAGAAATTATTTGATTTGGGAAGAGAAACCTCGGCTTTATATAAAGGAAGAGATTATCAACAAAAAGATTTATCTTCTATGGATATAGAATATCAGTACGCGAAAGATGACTTGGTCACAATGGAAACTTTTCATGCGATTTTAAAAAAGGCATTAACGATTTCCGGCCTTTATCGATTAGGTGTATTTTTAATCCGATTAAGTGAAGATCAAAATCGTTTTTCCGAGAAAGCTTTTGAAGAATTGAAACAAAGTATTCTTGAGGTATATCATCCTTCGGTTATTGCTTTGTATGATGATCGAACTTATGCTATTTATCGTTCATTCCTTTCCTCTTCTTCCATTATTTTGGAACGTGCACATTTAATTACCAAAGAATTTCATCATTTGGATGTCAATGAGCAGGATAATATCATTATTTACTATGCGAAGATCGGTATTGCTTTGTATCCTTATGTTTCTTCGGAAAATTTGGTTACCTATGCCAAAAAAGCATTAGACGAAACAGAAAGTGTTCGTTTGTTTATTCCTAATTATTCGCATGATTTTTTGGAAAACCTGCAGAGTATTTCTTCAAATGAAAGACAGCGCAGAGCCGTCAGTGCTTTGGAATCTTTACACGATCGTTTGGAAGGAATGTCTTCTCCCGAGCATATTCGTGATACCATTCAACATACGATAATGGAAATCACGACAATGTTTGGCTTTGAAGATGGAGGATATCTTTTATATTCTCCCGCGGAAAAAGCGTATCATTGTGTTTTTGAATTTTCGAATAATACTGAAAATATATCGTTTCGTCAAAAAGAAAAATATGATAAAAAAGAACTGGAGCCATACGATCAAATGTTTGATCGGGATGATTCTTTCTATGGTGTGAATGGGGATGATTTTCCGTTTATGGTGCGGAATCTTTTCGATAATTTCAATATTAAATATTTTTATCACGCTCGAATCAAATATCTCCAAGATACGCTCGGATATATTTTCTTCAATGGATACGATCATATTCCGACGATGATGACACTTCAGGATAAGCAATCTTTATATACCATAACGAATATTTTGGCATCGATGATTTGTTCTTATCAAAATATAGAAGAACAACAACGAACCGATTCCATTCTTTCTTCCACTTTAAGAAGAGAACAAAAAACTTGTTATATGGTACATGAAAAGGACTATCGTTTGACTTATGTATCGCAAAATCTTCAAACCATTTATCCGAATGCGAAAAAAGGAAATATTTGTTACAAAGTTTTTGGCGGAGAAGAACAAAACGAACCATGTCTTCATTGTCCTTTGAAAGAAGGAAGATGTGCTATGGATCGACCGGGACTCGGTGAAGAAATCGTCGGTTCGGTTTTAACTCGTTTCCACCTTAAAGATATGGAAGCATGTATTTTGTTAGAAAGTGTCATTCCGTTAGATCGACAGATACAAAGTAAAGAATTGTCTCCGGTATTACAAATTTTCAATCGGTTGCGTCTGATAAGAGATTTGACCGAAGAAGTCAAAGAAAAAACCGGATATGTCTTTTTTTTCCATATTTCCAATTATGGTGACATTGTAAAGAATTGCACCAAAATTGCCGCGGAAAGACAATTGTTGAACATCGTCAAAGTTTTACAATCTTATGGTTATGAATCGAACATTTATCATTATCATGAAGCGACCTTTGCTCTTCTGTTTTCTTCTTATACCAGAAAGAATGTTTTGGATGAAGCGGAAAAGATTTTCGGTATTTTGCAAGAAATTCCGAGAGAAGAAATTGGAAACAAAGAACTGGAATACCATAGTTTCTTGTTATCTTATCCGTCCGATTTCTTAGGAGAAAGTATCACTTCCGTGATTGAAAAGAATTTAAAAGACTGCTTGGGTATAGAAAAATCCCGATTGTATTTACCGGGTAGTAAAGATGCTTATCGCAGTTTGGATCGAAAAACTTATGTGTTGGAATGTATTGATGAAGCAATTTTGAAAGATGGTTTTGAAATTTATTTGCAGCCGATTGTTTCCAGCAAAGACGAAACACCTGCCGGTGCGGAAATTTTGCTTCGTCTCAATGATTCGATGCGAGGATTTATTTCTCCTCGGGAATTTGTTCCTCTGGCTTCTGAAAACGGAAAGATGTTTCAAATCGAACAATCGCTTATTGCTTCTTTAGGAGAATTATGGCGGACATACGGATTTAATATTTTTTCTTCACGTGGAGTGAATCATATTTCCGTCAACATTTCGAAAGATTCTGCCTTACATCCGGATTTTTATAATAAAACCGCGACATTGGTACGCAGATATAAATTCCCGAAAGGATTTTTGCGATTTGAATTCCAAGCTTCTTTATTGAAAACGGAATTTAATGTTTTGAATCCTTTAATCGATCAATTGAAATGCCTTGGTATTTCCATTGCTATGGATGCTTTCAATCTTGAAAATGATATGAATGAAATATTAACTCAGTTACCTTTAGATGAGGTAAAGCTCGGTCATGATTGCATTAAAGATTTTACCAATGGAACCCGTTCCAAAGAATCTTTTACTTATATTGAACAAATCGGTGCGAAAAAAGGATTTACTTTAACCGCGGAAGGCGTGGAATCGAAAGAACAAGTGGAAATTCTGAAAGAGATGAATATTCTTTTATATCAAGGTTTCTATTTTGCAAAACCGATGTCGAAAGATGAATATATTCAATATTTGAATTTTAATAAATAAAGTTTTTCTCTTTTTAAACTTCTTTACTCTTTATGAAAAGATAATAAAAAAGTAGCGATTTTATAAGAAAACCGCTGCTTTTTTCTTGAGATAATATTTATTTATCGAAGTACTTTTTTTAAGATAGTATCAAAACTTATTTTCGGTAAAATATTTTCAATGCTTTTATTCTGTCATAATTGTCTTCTACCGAATGTAATAAATTATCCATTTCTTTAAGTAATTTATCATGATCAATCCACACGTATAGGTTAATGAAAATTCTACTATTTTTCTTCTAAAGTAATCGGGGAAAGATCGACAAATATTTTATCACTATCTTCTTTTAACTGTGCATTACAATGAAGTATATCTTCTTTTGTTATTTCGATTTTTTTCTTCTTCAAGGTATTTTTCAATTCTTGGAATTCAAATTTTTTCTTTTCCAGATTGATGAGGGCTACTTTTAATTGATTATAATAGAGTTCATCCTTTTCTTTTGATTCTTTTTTTAAAGAGACAGTATTTGCAGGGGAATTTTTTCTTTTTCTTTTTTCTTTATCATTTTTCTTAACATTATTCTTCTTTTTCTCGGCACTTTTGGTTGGTGCTTTTTTTGGCTTTTTCTTTTTTGCTTCTGCCTTTTCCTTTTCTTCATTTAATAAATCTTCGACATAATAGAATACATCGAAAAGTTTTTTATATTCCTCTGATGTTAAAGGTTTCTTTTTATCGCCCCCGATATTACCGACACCAATAACTTTTTTACCAGAAAATTTTAATGTAATGACCAAATCGGTAAATCCCTTATCCGATGAACCAATGACATAAGTATCAATATCACTATATTTTGAATCATAAAGAACATTTAATATCTCAATATACATGCGAAAATCAGCATTGTTATGCTCCTTAGGCATGTAAGAAACCGTCAACTCAAATAGATTTTCTTTAATAATTTGAGTTAAATCATTTTTGATTTCGGATACGACCATTCGTCTTAAACAAGGATTATATCCTTCAGAAATCAATTTTTCAAAAATAAGGGGATATACTTTTGGATTATTAATATTTTCTGCATCAATAAATACTGCGACTTTATTTTTGACATCCACCATTTTTTTCACCTCCTTTCTTTTTTATTATACAAGCAATGATATTGTACCTCAATAAATCTTTGCAAAGAAAAAGTGTGAGAGGACTCACACTTTTATTAAAGAAATATAGATGAAGAAAATTATTCAGCAGCGACATTCTCTTTTGCTGCAAAGGTTAATGTAATATTTGCTTTTGATGTGTCTTGAATACCAGTCTCTGTTTCTTGATAAGTCACACAAGACTCATTTGTACCTTCAAGCCATGTAACAACGGTAACTTTTAATGAACCCGAAGTCGCATTGCCAAGTTCAACACCATAACCACCGGTAGAAAAAGCTGTATCTCCCGATTTTAAAATACCAGCAACTGATGCTTCTACACTGGTCGTATTATTTAATCCTTTATTATCGCTTTCCTGATTGTTATAAATAGCTTTCGCGGTACCACTTTGATAAGCTGTGGCATCACCAGCAAAAACGGCAACACGTAATGCATTGGCAAGATTCGTATCCGTTGCTCCCTCTGTTGCACCTGTTATTACAATATTTTTCAAATAAAGCGTTGGTTCATCATAACCATCTGCAACTGCCATTTTGAGAGTAAATTCATTGATATTTCGATAAACATTTGCACCATCTTCAGCGGTTGCAACTTGTGTAATATTGCTTAATTCTTCACCAGAATAAGTACCTTTATAGAAAGTTTTTCCATCAACAGAAGATACATCAGTCATTGCTTTCATCGTTTGTACTTCCGTGGGAGTTATGGATAAAGCTTCAGGTAAAACAGCACTGATTGTTCCCATAGTAACCTGTGCTGTATTTTGCGCTGTAAACCAAGCATAGGTAGAGGCACCTAAAGTAACACCAGTAAGGGCAAAAAGCATACCTGCACTTAGCAGAACTCT
>CANRDP010000017.1 GCA_947629415.1 uncultured Bacilli bacterium | reverse complement strand
GATATAGTTAAATCAATTTGCATGAAATTATTTTATTAAAATGACGGAAAATCTAGTGAACAACGACGGAAGATGGGTGGGTTCTTTTTTTTATTTTAAATCGTAAGAATGCGTCTTTTTTTCTATATTTAACGAAAAGTAAGTGATATAATAAAAATAGTTACGAAAAGACATTGAAAAAAGGAGGTTTTCCGTGAAAACTGAAAACAAAAAAGTTCCGAAAAATGGTGAAGAAGCTTATATAGTCACAAGTGACGCGGAAGCGATTCTTTATGGCTTGCTTTTGGTTCTCATCGGTCTTATCGGATTGTTGAATCGGGGACCGGTAGGCCAATTTTTTACCTATTGTGTCGTCTTTTTATTCGGTGCCTTTCATATCTTCTTTTTTGTCGGCCTTATTTTTCTTGGCCTATATCTCATGATCAAAAAAAGATTTTATCGGATTCGTATTGATTTGAAATTGTTGGGATTTTTTTTGATGCTTCTCGGATTAACAATCGGAGCATCACTTGAATCCGGCCTTACATTGCAGAATTCCTATATGGTCTTTTCGCAACATATGGAAAATGTTCAGGATTCTTTGTTTCATATTTCCTCTTTTGCCCAAATTCCTTTAGCTGGCGGGGGTGTCATCGGATATTTTATTGCCGGGGCATTGAATTCCTCAATTACAGAATTCGGCACAAAGATTGTCATTGTTTTTTTCTTGATAACGGGATTTTTACTCATTTTCAAAAATTGGCTATTGAAAACGATTGCTTTCCTCAATGGATATCGGAAAAATCGAGCCAGAATCCGCAAGGAAGAACGATTACGCAAGGAAAAAGAAGAAATTGAAAATCGTGCCCTTCAGGAACAAAGCGAAAATTCCGCTTTCTTTCGGGAAAATAGAGAAGAAGTTCCAGAGGAACGTTTTGATATTTCAAGAGAACCGATGCAAAATCCCACGAAACTTTTCGAAGAGGTCGATTTTTCTTCCGATAAAAAAGAAAGTGAAGACTCTTTTTCTTCCTCTTCTTCGGTGAACTCCTCCTTTTTTGACGATGATATAGAAAAAGAAAAGAAAGAGGAAGAGAAAAAAATCCCCGTCGTTTCTTTTTTTCAAGATGATGATTTTTCCTCTTTTCAAGAAGAAAAAGAAGAAAGTACGAATTCTTTTGATAAAGAAGATAGTGCGTATTCCATTATGCCGGATAAAAAATCTTTAGATACGGAAGAGATTAAACCTTCTTCTGACGTTAACGAAATTTCCTCCTCTTCTTACGAAAAAAAGTTGATAATCGAAGAAAAGAAAACAAGCGAACCGCCGAAAAAAGGACCGTATTTATATCCTCCGATAGATTTGCTTTCCAATTTATATGATGCGAATCGTTCGACGCAAAATATTGAAATTGCCGATGAATATGTGCAAAAAATAAATGAAATGTTCCAGGATTTCCATATTGGTGCCCAAGTAATTTCTTATACTATCGGACCTTCGGTAACACGATTTGATGTACGTACCAATCCCGGAGTAAAATTGTCTTCGATTGCGGGAATTCAAAATGAATTAGCGGTGAAACTCGGCGGTAATAAGACCGTGCGGGTGGAACTGATTGTCGAAGGAAAAGATACTTCCGGTATTGAAGTGGGGAACAAATATCCCACGATGGTTCCTTTCCGTGAAGTCTTCCAGGATATGACATCCAATACAAAGGATAAACTATTGATACCTTTAGGTAAGGATATTTCCGGGAAAGTGGTAAAAACAAGTATTGACGAATTACCGCATTTACTTGTCGCAGGAACAACAGGCAGTGGTAAATCCGTCTTCATTCATTCCATTATCATGACGCTTATTATGCGAAATACACCCGATGAATTGCGTTTACTTTTGATTGATCCGAAGAAAGTAGAATTTTCCAAATATCATGAATTACCGCATTTATTGTGCCCGATTATTTCGGATGCTTCGGAAGCAACTATCGCTTTGAAACGAATGGTGGACGAAATGGAGCGCCGCTATGAAATCTTTGCTACCAAAGGAAAAGGAGCGAGTAAATATAGCGAATATATGGAAATCGCAGAAGAATATAATTTGGAAAAAATGCCGAATATTGTGATGATTGTGGATGAATTTGCGGATTTCATTTCTCAAAATCCAAAAGAAGTCGAATCCTCTATCCAACGAATTGCGCAAAAGGCACGTGCCGCGGGTATTTACATGATTCTGGCCACACAGCGTCCTTCCGTAGGATTTGTTTCGGGTGATATCAAAGCAAATATTCCATCCCGTATTGCTTTGAGTGTTGCCACAGCCATGGATTCCAGAGTCATTATTGATGAAAATGGTGCAGAGACATTACTCGGAAAAGGAGATTTATTGGCACGAGTACCACTATCCAAAACATTAATTCGTGTGCAATCTGCCTTTGTACCATCCAAAGATATTCTTGCCGTTTGTGATTATATAAGAGCACATTCCGAAGTGCACTATTATGAGCCGTTTTTGGATTTGAAGGAACAATTTCAGCCGGTTAGTTTTGAAGGAAGTGCCCTTGGTACAAGTGGAAGAAGAACCGAAAAAGATCCTTTACATGAAGAAGTAAAGCAATTTGTTTTGGAAACAAAAGTGGCATCAACGACAAAAATTCAAAATCGTTTTGCCGTAGGTTTCTCCCGTGCCGATTATATTTTGGATTGTCTTGAAGAAGAAGGGATTGTAAAACGTACACCGAATGGTCGTCGAATTGTCATCGGAGAAAAAGAAGAGGGGGAAAATAATGAAGAACCAAGGTAGTAAACTTTGGCATGTCTGTCTTTATTTTCAAATTGAAAATACTCCTGGATTAGCGACAAAACTTTTGTTTCTTGAGGAATTATTTTCCGCTTCTTTTGTCGCCTTTGAAGGTGAGTATGCTTTTATTTCTTTTTTGCGGGAACATTACGGAATTCAATTGGATCTGAAAAAGAAAAATCAATTTTCGCATTTTCTGCTTTCTCTCCATATTTCCGGAGTAAAAAAAGAATATCTTGTCGATGAAAATCCTTTGGATTTTCTTTTAACTTTTTTACATATGCTTTTTCAAAAAGGAGAATGGAAAGTAAATTCCGCTCTTTTTGATTCGAAAAAAGAGGAACTTCTGCGGATGTTTGAATTGGAAAAGAAACAGTCCGCTTATTTATCTTTTTCAACGTTTTTAAAAAACATCATGGAGAAAGATGTTTTTTTACGATTTATAAATAATGACGAACATACCGTACTTTCGCTAAAGGAAGAGGATTTAAATGAACTTTTTTTTCACATAATGCATTCTCTTGTTTCGTATAAAGTGCACGGATTTACCATCTCGGAGAAACAAAAAATTTTGCAAATGCTTCCCAAATGTATAAACCGAATTCCCGTTTGCATTTATGAAAATGCGCATGCATTTAACGATATTATGCAAAAATATTCCATTCCAAATTCCTCTTTTACCATGGGTTTTCAAATACTTTCGAATAAAAGTCGTATTTTCAAAGATTTTTTTTCTTATTATCTGAGAAGTGATCAGACTTTTTTCTTTCAAAAATTGCGTGAAGAAAAAGGATATTTTTATGATTTTGATCTTCTTTATTATCCTTTTTATTCCTTTTTGATCGTGGAATTTCCGGTGTCCATCAGAGTGAAAGAAAAAATACGCGATGCAGTGCTTTCTTTTCTTAAAGAACCGGAGAAAGAATGCGGAAAAGAAATTTTTCATCATGTAAAAAAGGAATATTTGACTCGCCATGCCTCCGTTTTTGAATCGGAAGAAGAAACGATTTCTTTTGAACAAAACGAAGCTTTCTCGGAAAATCCTTATACAAAAGAGACTTTATTAACCGAAATCAAAGCGATAACTTTACAAGATATCCTTGAAACATTGAAAAGTATGAAATATCTTGGAAGCAGTTTTGTGGAGGGAAAATATGCATAAAAATTTATTCGGTTTAGAGTATATCGAAGAATATGAACCAATGCATACCATTCTTCTTCCAAATCAGGATACCGGGCGTTTTTGTGCCGGATTCTATGTTCCTTACGGAAGTGATTTATCGGATTTTCTTGTTGATTCAAAATCCTTGCCTTTCGGAACAGCACACTTTTTGGAACATCGAATGTTCGATATGAAAAGAGGGGATGCCGCGGAATTTTTTGCTCAAGAAGGATGTTTTTGCAATGCGGAGACCGGAACGAATCATACTTTTTATTATTTTGTATCCTCGCGAAAAAATGCTTTTGAAGGAATGAAAATTCTTTTTGAAATGTTTTTTGGCTTTGTTCGTAAAGAAAATAAAATAGAAACGGAAAGAAATATCATTCTTTCGGAAGAGCGGATGTATCAAGATGATCCTTACTATCAAATCGAAAGAGGAATACGAAAAAAATTATTCGGTCGTCGTTCTTATGGTTACGATATTCTCGGTGATAAGAAAAACATTCAAAAAATCCATTATGATCATTTAATGCTTGCCTATGAAGCATTTTATTCTCTGAAACAAATTACTTTCATTGCCTGCGGAAATTTTTCTTATGAAAAAATGAAAGATTTTCTGATGAAATATCCTTATCCTTTGGAAAAGGAACATGAAATTGTAAGAAAAAGACGACTTCCTTGCTATAAAAAATCCTTAAGAATCGAAAGAAAAAAATCGCTTCCTTATGGCATTTTTGATTGGGAATTCCTTCCGTGTTTTTCGGAATGGAAAGAATTTGAAAAAGAAATTCCCGTTTATTCTCGCTTTTTATTATCCTTATTTTCCATTTCCGCATTTCTTGAAGAAGGAAAGAAAAAGCATATTTTGGACGATGAATTACATGCGGGAGTGGAATATGATACCCATCATTTTATTTTTTCTATCCAAGGAAGTGTTTTGGAAAGAGAACCATTTGACTTTTTAAAGGATGTTTTTCTTCATTTTGAAGATTGGGTAAAAGAAAAAGATCTTGATTCGTATCGGAAGACTACTTTTGCCACGGGAATCCGTATTTTGCATTCACCGATGGATACAATGCAAAAAATTGTCTCTTCTTTAGAACAAAATCTCGATTTTTATGTTATGATGAAAAATATTCCGGAGATTTCTTATGAAAAATTTCTGCGATTTGTGAAAAAAATTATTTTTTGTAAAGGTAATGTATTGACGATTTGGAGAAAATCATGATTGGAATCGATTTTGCAAAAATAGAGCGATTTGAACAGAAGGAAAAACTGGCAAAAAAAATACTTACGGATGCCGAATATGCGCTTTATATAAAAAGCAACGATAAAGCGAAATATTTTGCTACTTGTTTTGCAGCGAAAGAGGCTTTTTTGAAAGCAAATGGTGTCGGATTATTTCATTATCGGTGGAAAGATATGATGTTAACGCATGATGTTAACGGAAAACCGCATATTTTTTATAAAGGAGAAGAGAATTCGGATATTTCCGTTTCTCATGATGGCGATTATGTTGTCGTCGTCGTATTATTATGGAGGTAAATTATGCCAAAATTTATTCAGGCGACACTGAAAAGTGTTACTCAGATTGAAGTGATTATACAAAAATCGTATGCTTATCGGGCATCAACAAGATTTTTGCTTTTTGCTTCCGGAAAATATTTATGTACGCTTTACATTGCAAAAGTAAACGAAACCGATCGGGATTTCCGTTATCTTTTGGAAGGACTTCCGAAGATACAGGCCGGTATTGAATATGAAATTCAAGATGATCGCAATACATTTGCACCGGTGGATTGTTCTTTTTTGATGTTGGATTGGCATTTGAATTTTTCGCGAAGCAATGAAGAACTCGGTGCCATTTATTCGAAAGAAAAGACGACTTTCCGTGTGTTTGCGCCCTTGGCAAGTGATGTCTTTCTGTTGCTTTTTCATCAGGAACATAAAGAAACATATCCCATGAAAAGAAATTACGAGAACGGTATTTTTACTTATACGGTTTCTGGAGATTATGACGGATATGAATATCTTTATCTATTGAAAAACGACGGCGTGTGGAAAGAAGCCATCGATCCTTATACTCGTTCGACAACGATTCAATCGCGACGTGGAGTGGTTATCGATCCGAACAAAAATACACCGGATTTTCATGATGGTGATCTACCGCCTTTTCTTTCTCCTTCGGAAGCGGTAATTTACGAATGTTCCATCCGTGATTTTACCTCTTCTCCTCATTCCACAATCGTGCATAAAGGAAAATACACCGGAATGAGCGAAAAGGGAAAAATTTCGGATCAAAATCATCCGGTCGGATTGGATTATCTTGTATATTTAGGTGTCACCCATGTTCAGTTAATGCCTGTGACCGATTTCTTGACGACGAATGATCAATTCATCGAAAAAACATACAATTGGGGTTATGATCAAGGCAATATGTTTTCTCCGGAAGGAAGTTATTCTTCCGACCCTCAGAAACCGTATTCACGTGTCACGGAACTTAAAAAATTGATTGCCACATTGCATTCAAAAGGAATACGAGTGGTACTCGACATGGTGTTTAATCATCAATTCACGGTAGAAGACTCTTCTTTTGAGAAAATTGTTCCGAATTATTTTTTCCGTTTCAATGCGGACGGAAGTTACTCCAATGGTTCTTATTGCGGTAATGAATTCGAATCACGTCGCTTTATGGCACGAAGATTTATTGTCGATTGTTGTCTTATGTATGTAAAAGAGTATCATGTCGATGGATTCCGTTTTGATCTAATGGGCTTAACCGATATCGAAACGATAAAAGAAGTATATCGCCGCTGCAAAAAAATCCGCAAAGATTTTATTTTATATGGTGAAGGTTGGGATATGCCGAGTGCTCTTTTAAGCGAACAAAAAGCAAAAATGGGGAATGCGATGTTTCTTCCCGAAATCGGATTTTTCAACGATCGATATCGTGATATGGTCAAAGGGAAAAGTTTTGATGAAGAATTGAATTCCCGGGGATATATTTTGGGTGATTTGAATTATGCGGATGCGTTTATTCATTGCTTTTTAGGCTCTTGTTTGCCGGTTTCGATGCCTCCCTTATTCGTATCTCCCACACAGAGTATCAATTATGTCGAATGTCACGATAACGCCACACTTTATGATAAATTGCAAGTAAGTAATGCTTACGAAAGTGAAGAGGATCGATTAAAAAGAATCAATCTTTTGAATGCGGTGACGATTTTCAGTTATGGTGTGACATTCTTACATTCCGGTGAGGAAATCGGATTATCCAAAAAAGGAGTTTCGAATTCCTATGATGCAGGAGATGCGATAAATTCTTTTGATACCGAAATATTAGATAAGCGTTTTGAAATGGCACGATTTGTTAAAGAAGCCATTGCACTAAAAAAAGAGTATGATTTCTTTAGCTATAAGACAAAAGAAGAAATTGCCGCGCATGTACTCTATGAAAATATTGAAGGAAGAATTATTTTTACGATTCAAAATGCCGATCCATATGAAAAAGTAAAAATTGTGGTGAATCCTTTAAAAGATCCTTTTACCGTGGATTTAAATGACTATTATCAGGTTCTTTTCAATAATTCCGGGAGAATTACCAAAGATTTCTTTGTTAATCACGCTTTAATTAACGGAATTTCTTTATCCATTTTTGCTTTAAAGAAAAACTAGTTTGAAACTCGTTTGGGACTCACTCCTTTTCATCTTTGATACAATAAAATCGGAGGTGAAAAATATGACTTCTGTTGAAGTTTTCGGTTCCATCCATCATAATGAGAATGGTTATACCTATATCGAGGTTCGAAGAACTTACAAGAATCGGAGTGGGGAATTCGAATCGGATCTCTTACCATGTTTACACTGGTCAAGACAGGAAAAAAATCTTTTGTCTTCATTAAAAAAAGGCACGAAAATTTGTTTGCGAGGTCGACTGGAATGTAAGGAAAACCAAATGTTTGTGATTGTTGAAGAATTCACACCATTTTAGGAGGCATTATGAAGAAGTTATTGCGAATCCTTTTTCTTTGTGTACCATTTGTTTTGTTTCATTTTCCGCGAATTGTTTATTATTCCATACGAAAAAAGAAACTTTCCAAAATGAAAATTTATTTATATGCACAGAATTTTTTAAAGAAATTATTGCGAAAATTGGGAATGAATCTGGAAGTACGGGGAAGTGAAAATCTTCCGTGTACGGATTCCTATCTTTTGGTGGGAAATCATCAATCGCTTATGGATCCTTTAATCGTACTTTCCACGACATACGGGCCTTTATCTTTCGTGGCAAAAAAAGAATTGCAACATGTAATCGGTGTTTCCAATTTTATTTCCATGGTCAATGGTTTATTCATGGATCGTTCGTCACTTAGAAAAGAAATGGAAATTATGAAAGCAGTCAAAAAGTCTTTGAAAGAGGATCAAATGGCTTGGTGTATTTTCCCGGAAGGCACCAGAAGCAAAAACGAAAGGAAAGAAGTGGGAAAATTTTTACCCGGATCTTTGAAAATGGCTATGAGTGAAGAAAAAATCATCGTTCCTTTTGTCGTGGAAGGTGGTTATGAGGTTTTATCGTTAAAAGGAAAATGGAAAGCAAAGACGATTTTAAAGATTTTACCTCCGATTTCTTGTCATGACTATCAAAATATCAAAACCACGGAATTAGCTCCTTTGATTGAAAAGAAAATCTCGGAAGTTCAAAAAGAATTATATAAAGAAATACACGGAGAAATTCATTCGTAAAACCATATTTTTCTTTGGAAAATTCTCATGGAAAAATTGTTTGAAATTTGTAAAAAAAATCTATGTTTTCCAAACGGAATTTGATAAAATAAACATGAGGTGAAAATAATGAATTTGTTCGAAAAAATCCCAGATAATTTTTTCTCGATTCTTTCGAGCAAAAATAAAAATATTTATGGAATTGCTTTGTTGAGTTTATATGAAGCTTTGACCATGTATCGAAATAAAATCCGTAAGTCCGACTATTTGGATTTATTGAAAGCAAAGGGTGAAAAAGAAGTTTCTCTTTTTAATTTTGAAGCGGAAGAAGAAAATGAAGACACTTCTTTTCTTTATGAGCCGACCTTGAATGCAAAAGCAAATTTCGTATTGCGAAGATTAGTAGAAACAGGTTGGATTATGATTGAAGAAGATGTACGTACGGGTACCGAGTATTTGCTTCTTCCTTCCTATTCCATTTCCATGCTTTCCATATTATACGAATTTATTTCCACTTCGGAAAAAAAATATGTCTCGTATGTTCATAGCACGTATTCCGATTTGAAACTCGAAGATGAATTGCAAGATGATTTCATGTATAAAACACTGGAAAGTGCTTATAACAATACGCATAATTTGGAAATTGAAGTGGCAAAACTGGATCATTCCATCCGCGTGTTTCATCGCCAATTATCAACGATTTTTTCTCCGAATGAAGTTTTAAGTCAACATTTTGATGTTTGTCGGGAAGATGTTGTTGATCCGATTTATCACCCATTGAAAACTTCGGATTCGATTATTTTATATCAAGGACCGATAACCTTACTTTTAAAGCGTTGGTCCATGACGGAATCGGTGCTAAAAAAATTAGTGCAACAGGCACTTCATGAAAATCGACTTTTGAAGACGGAAAATGAAGCGCAAGTCGATATCTTAAAGAAAATAAATTATATTCAGGATACCTATGCCCGTCTTGCAAATGAAATCAATGATATCGATAAAAGTCAAAGTGCTTATATCAAGGCTTCGACGGAAAAAGTAATCTATCTGAATAACCAGGATAAATCCATTCGCGGAAAACTTGAGACGATATTCTTGGCTACGGCAAAAGCAATCGCCGGAGAAAAGAAAGGAACGTATCCCAATATTATTAAAGATATTACGCATAGTTCCAATTTTTATCAGCAAGGATACTTTGATGCGGATTCGGTGGCAAAACCTTATCGTCATATGAATCGTTTTGAAGGAGATCCTCTTCCTTTGGATGAAGATGAAACTCATGATAACGGGGAAGGCTTAATGCAGGCTCTTTTATCCATTCATGAAGCATATAGTGAAGAATCGATTATGGAATTCATGAAAGAAAAATTCGGTACGAAAAAAACTTTGGCAATGAAAAATATTTCCATTCCGGATATCGAAAATTATATTCTGTTGATTTTAGGATCGGCAAAAGCGAATTCACGTTTTTCGTTTTATACGGTTGAACATGACGAACAACAAAAAGAATCGGTGGAAATCGGAAATTATATCATGCCGAATCTTACTTATATAAAAAAGGAAGGTGCATAAAATGTTTGAAGAACAATTTGAACAATTAACGAATCGCGATAAAGAAATCTTTGCCCATACGGTAAATGCTTTATTATTGAAGTCTTTTATTCTTCGCGAATCTTATGATAAACAAAATCGAATGATGAAAACGAATCCCGATTATAGTTTTCTGGAAAAAAATATCGATTTAGTGCGAGAATATCTTGGTTATAGCGGTTGGGTTATCGAAAAAGATTCCCAACTCGGAATTATCATGATTCAGAATGAATATCAGGAAAATCGTATTCGCCTTGATTTTATGACTTCGTTGATGATTTATGCTTTGCGTTATGCTTATGAAGTACAGCGGGAACAAAATCCCATGCTTCAAGAAGTTTATTTTTCGAGTACATCTCTTATTCAGCTGATGCTGGATAAATCGCTTGTTACCGCGGAAAAAAGACCATCGGCGACAAGTCTTGCTTCCAGTTTCCGTTTTTTGGAAAATCACAACATTATCTCTCGTATTTCCGGGGAATATCGTGATCGTGATTTACAATTTTATATTTTACCTTCGATTTTATATATTATCGATAATGATCATATCAATGCGATTTTCGATTCCATTCAGAATAAAGAAGAGATTGAGTAAGGGGGAAATAGAACATGAAATTATTGAAAAGATTACGTTTAATTAATTGGCACTATTTTTCCAATATTAATATCGAATTTGATCAGATCAATTTTTTAACGGGTGAAAATGCCGCGGGTAAATCAACCTTAATCGATGCGATGCAAGTCGTTCTTCTCGGTGATACTTCGGGAAGAATCTTCAATAAAGCCGCTTCGGAAAAATCCGGACGTACTTTGAAAGGATATTTAAAAGGAGAAATCGGCGATGAAGGAGAAGGAATTTATCGCTATTTACGAAATGGACGATTTTCTTCTTATATCGCTTTGGAATTTTACGATGATACTTTAGAAGAACCGTTTACCTTGGGAATTGTTTTCGATGTGTTTGAAGATGGCAGTGAACAACATCGCTTTTTCCTATTGAAAGATGCCTTTCCGAAGTGTGATTTTTGCGGACTCGGCGTACCCCTTTCGCATAAAGAATTGGCAGAATATTTTTTCCAAAATTATGCACAGGGGGAATATCGTTTCTTTGATACAAATGCTCAGTATCAGATTCTTTTGAAAGAACAATTCGGCAATATCAAAGAAAAATATTTTTCTCTTTTCAAAAAGGCGGTTTCTTTTACACCGATTACCAATATCGAACAATTTATTACCGAGTATGTCTGTGATGTGCCGAATGAAATTAATATTGATTCCATGCGTAATAATATTCAACAATATAAACGTTTGGAAATCGAATCCAATATCATGGAAGAAAAGATACGGAAATTGGAATCCATTTCCGCGTCTTATCGTGAAGTAAAAAATCGTCGGGAAGAATTGGATTTATCTTCCTACATTTCCAAAAGAGTGACGTATCAGGTTCATTTGAATAATATCTTAAATCTTCAGCATGATTTGGAAGCAAATGAACTACGAATGAAAGAAATCAATGAAAAAATTCGTCAGATTGATGAAGAAATTGCCGAATTTACTGCGCAAAAAGAAACTTTAATCGCAAGCAAGGTTTCTTCCTCTTCTTATCAAATGAGTAAAGATCTTACGAATTCCAGAGATAAAGCAAAAGAAAATATTTCCCGAATCGAAGTTTTCATTGAATCCGATCATCAGAAATTATCTTCTTATATCGAAACTTTCCGGAAAGAAGCGGAAGATCTTTTGCAAAATTTGAAATCTTTATATTCGATAAAAGATTTTCAGGATAGTATTCGATTGAAAGAATTGAAAGAAAAGGCAGAGAAAGTAGAATCGGTTTCCAAAGTATTTGCCAAAAAATTGGCCAGCCGGGAAAATCTTTTCCGTGAAGATTTAACGGAATTTCGTAAGACAATCAATGAATTCAAAAATGTGACCAGTGAACATTATGGTTACTATAAGTCCTATTTTGCTACGGAACTTACGAAATTAAATCAAGAAAAACAACGACTCAATGAAGATAATATCGGAAATGGAAAAATGTATGATTATGGTCTTACCATGGTACGTTCGCAATTAAAACATGCTTTGGAAGATCGTTTCCATGAAAGTGTGGATGTTTCTTTCTATAGTGATTTAGTGGATATCAAAGATCCTCGATGGGTAAATGCCATCGAAGGTTTTATCTATACGCAAAAAGTCAATATGTTTGTCGATGAAAAATTTTATGCGGCAGCAAACGAAATTTTACCTTCGATTTTGAAAAAGAACGGGTATTATCGAACCGGTTTGGTGGATAGTGAACGATTGAAAAAAGCAAATTTTGCTTTGGAAAAAGGTTCTCTTGCCGAAGAAATCGAAACCGATCATGAAGGTGCTTATAATTATACAAAATTCTTATTGGGAAAGATGATGAAGTGCGAAACTTTCGAAGAGGCTCGTGATAGCGGAAGAGGATTGACACCGAATTGCATCGGATATCGTAATTTTGCCTCTTTTGTTCTTCCGACTTCTCATTATCAATATCCTTTTATCGGACGAAAAATTTCTTCTTCGAGAAAAGAAGAGCGTTTGCAAGAATTAGCCCTACGTGCCAAAGAACTGGATGCCTTACACCTTTTTGTCGATGTATTACTTAAAATAACCCGCGAAGAAACAATGAATAATAATGAAGCGGATCAATTTGCTATGCATCTTGAAGATATGGAAAGACTTCCTTTATTAAAAGAAAAATTGGCACAATACGAGGAAGAACTTTCTTCCGGTGCCGGTCAGGAAATTGCCATTATCGAAGAAAAAATACGTCATATCGAGACGGATCTTGCATCTTTAAATAACGAACGGCAAGAGCTTTTACTTGCTAAAGGAAAATTAACGGCTTCCAATCAAGCCATTCAAGAGGAAAAAATACCATCGCAAATGTCCGATGCCAATGCTTTAAAAGAACAAATGAGCAAGGAATTCGATGAAACATTCGTAAACACCAAAGCTTTACCGATTTTCAATGAGGAGTTGGAGCATGGTAAATCTTTGTCGGATATACGTTTGGAATATGATGAGCTTTATACGAAGGGACAATATCGTCTTCGAAACAGTATGAATCAATTAAATGAGTTAAGAAAAGATTATATTGTCGAATATAAATTGAGCTACGATATTACCAAAGACGATAATGAAGATTTTGAAAAAGAACTTTATTTATTGAAAGAAGTACGATTGCCGCAATACCGTAAAAAGATCGAGGATGCTTATCAGAAGGCAACGAAAGAATTTAAAGATGATTTTATCTTTAAACTGAAAACATCAATTGAAACGGCACGCACTCAGATTGATGAGCTTAATGAAGCATTGAAAGATGCTCAATTCGGAAATGATACTTACCAATTCACGGTATCTCCGGCTCCGCAGTATCGGGAATATTACGACATGATTACCGATGATCTTCTTTTGAATTACGGAGAAGACGAAACACTTTATTTGCAAAAATATCAGGAAATCATGGATCATTTGTTCAAAATGATCGGCGATATTTCCGGGGATCGGGATCAGGATGCTGCTTTGGCTCAAAATGTTGAAAAATTCACGGATTATCGCACATATCTGCTTTTTGATCTCGTCGTTTCGCACGATGGGAAGAAAGTATATTCACTAGCAAGAAATATCAAAAAGGCCTCCGGGGGTGAAACACAAACGCCATTTTATATTTCCATTCTTGCATCTTTCAGTCAATTATATCGGGTACATGGTCCAAAGAGTATGAATAATACTTTACGATTGGTGATTTTCGATGAAGCCTTTTCCAAAATGGATCGTAACCGAATCATTGAATCTATCCGTATTTTGAAATCTTTCGGCTTGCAAGTTATTCTTTCCGCGCCGCCGGAAAAAATATCGGATATTTCCAAACTTGTGGATATGACTTTACTTGTTTCTCGCGGAAAGAATCGGAGTTATGTCGATGCCTTTTCCAAGGTGCACGATGAAAATGCAGTATAAGAATTGAAAATAATGTACGAATCATGTATTGTTAATTCAAAGAAAGGAATTTTATGGATATATTATTACCTTTAATCATTTCAATAGGACTTCAGGTATTGTTGGTAATTCTTCTTATTTTGTTATTGACTTTTTTTATCCGTCATCGCTCGATAGTATCTGCCGTGACATTTTATTTATTTTTATCGGCTGTTTCTTTCGTTCTTTTAAATATACCGATGGAAGGTACACCGTTTTATTTCAAAATTCGTATCTATTTTATATGGCCAGAATATGGTGTCGGAGTAACACTCATTAATACACTTACTTTTTTATCCATGGCCGTTTCTTTTATTCATACGGCATTTCTGGATATTATAATTTTTGTGTTAGCGGCAATGAATGTTGAAAATCTGGATATCTATAATTTCTTCTCCAATTCTGTCTTTATTCTTAGTTTTTACGGACTTCTTTTTCTAATTACTTTTCTTTTATTCCGAAGAAGAAAAAAGAAGAAAAAAATATATAGTGATTATGAAGAATAGATTGTTGCAAAGCAATCTATTTTCTTTTAATAAAAGAAAACGGAGAAAAGAAGAAAAAAATACGTGAAGAGCACAAAGATATCTTTTTTAAATTTTTCCACTATTCAAGACGCAGAAATATGTTATACTTATAAATGAGGTTAGCGATGCAAGAATATTCATTTAGCAGTGGACAGTTGAAGTCTTTCCGTCGAAGACGTTTGCTTCGACTTTGCCTTCTGAGTTTCATTATGTTTGGTGTGGCACTTGCGGTAGTAATTCTTTATTTTGTCGGTGCCATTTTCTTTCATCAAGATGAGAAAGCGCTTACAGGTCTTCAATGGCTCTATGGTAATTTCTTGGTAACCATTCTTGTAGGCCTTGGTCTCATGGCTACTTTCTTTCTTCCGTCTATTCTTATTCTTCGCCGATCTTATATTCGTGAAAACCGTGCTTTTCACCAAAAATATTTGGATTCCATGTTCGCGGAATGCCGTTATAACGAAGTGAACTTTGCCTTCCGCCGTAAGACACCGGATGTTTCATTTTTTCGGGAAATGGAGCCGCTTCTTTCTATCAAAGATATTAAGTTGCGTTATGCACTTTCGGATGCCAATCCGGAGCGATATATGGAATTCGATCAAATTCTTTATCAGAAAGATGATAAGCATGTAAAAAGCGGTGTTTTGGTTATTTATCGAAATAATCAATTTCTCGATGGTTTTTTCCAAATTCGTTCCAGAGGAGAACCTTTGAAAAAGGATTATCAGGAAAAAGAAATTCATCGCTTCGGTTTTACAAGACATACGGCATTACAATCTTACGAAATCTATTCTTCCTTGGGCTCACTTACTTACGATTGTGAGAAAAGGAGACTTCCCAAAAAAATTGAGGAATTGCATCATTTTTTGAAATGTGACTTTGTCGCTACCCGTATGGGAACGACAATTACGTTGTTTTTTGAAGGTTTTGAATTTAATCTTACGCATGGCCTATTTACACGATATCATCCGAGTGATTTTGATGCAAAAGTGGAGGCATTACTTCGTCTTCATCGACTCACAGATGAAGTGATGGATGAATTATTAGTGAGTCTTAAAGCATAGGAGGTTCCACAATGCAAAATGAAATGGTGGCGATGCTACTTGCCGGTGGGAAGGGCACACGTTTGCTCTCATTAACAAAAAAAGTAGCGAAACCCGCGGTTTATTACGGGGGAAAGTATCGGATTATTGATTTTCCGCTTTCCAATGCGGCACATTCGGGTATTACCCGTGTCGGAGTATTGACACAATATGAATCGGTCGCTTTGAATAACTATATCGGAAATGGTTCCCATTGGGGAATCGACGGAAATAATTCCGTTGCGGGAATTCTTCCTCCTCGTCAGACAGATGAAGGTGCAAACTGGTATCGGGGAACGGCAGATGCGATTTATCAGAATATTGATTTTTTGGATAATCAAAATCCCGAATATGTTTTGATTTTATCCGGCGATCATATTTATAAGATGAATTATGCCAAAATGCTTGCTTATCATAAAGAGCATAATGCGGATTTGACCGTGGCGGTATTAAATGTCACTATGGAAGAAGCAAGTCGTTTCGGAATAATGAATGTCAATGAAGATTATTCCATTTACGAATTTGAAGAAAAACCGAAAAAACCGAAATCCACTTTAGCATCGATGGGTATTTATATTTTTACTTACAAAACATTACGGGACGCTTTGATTCGCGATGCCAAAAATGAAGAAAGCGAGCATGATTTCGGAAAAAATATCATTCCGGACCTTTTAGCAAGAAAGAAACGTCTATTCGCTTATACCTTTGAAGGATATTGGAAAGATGTCGGAACCATTGCTTCATTATGGCAAGCGAATATGGATTTGCTTGATCCATCCGATTCGCTACGTTTATATAAAGATGACGATTTCCGTATTTTATCGGAGGATGCACGGGATTTACCGCAATACATCGGAAAAAATGCCAATGTGAGAAAATCCATTGTGAATCAGGGAGCAATGGTTTTCGGTAAAGTTTCCGGCAGTGTGATTTTTAAAGGAGCGATTATCGAAGAAGGTGCCATTGTTACCGATTCGGTAATTATGCCTGGAGCACATATTGCATCTGGAGCACAGGTCAATCATGCGATTGTCGCCGATAATGTTTTCATCGATGGAAATCGCAAAGAAAATCTCGATGGACAAGATGTTGTCCTTTTGAGTCGATAAGGAGGTATCGAAAATGCCACATATTTTAGGTTTAGCCAATTTACATGGCGCACCACATCTTGGACCACTTACGGAGCGTCGTTCCATTGCATCCACTTCCTTTTTGGGTCGTTATGCTTTTGTCGATTTTACTCTTTCCAATTTTTCCAATTCCGGAATTGATCAAATGGGAATTCTGGTAGAAGAAAAATTACGTTCGCTTGTGAAACATATCGGTAGCGGTGTTAGTTATAATGCCAATACCAAAAGAGGTTTTTGCAGTATCATGTATAACGAACAATATTCTTCTTCACCGGCATATAATAATGACATCAATAATTTGATTGAAAATCATTGGGTTTTGGATCAAAGCAATGCGGATTATATCATTTTCGCTCCGTGTCATTTGCTTTATCGCATGGATTATCGGGAAGCACTTCAATATCATATCAAAAAGAAAGCTTCGGTAACGATGATCTATAAAAAATTTGAAGATGGACAAAATAGTTTTATCAATCGCGATGAACTGAAATTGGATGAAAATGGTCGTGTTTTGAACATTGTTCCGAATAAAGGTGCCAAGAAAAATATCAATATTTCTCTGGAAACTTACATCATTTCTCGTTCAAAATTGGAAGAATTTTTGGAATTTGCCAAAGATACTTCTCATTTCTTTTCCATCCGGGATGTTCTTTCTTATATGACGGGGCAACTCTACATTCATTCTTTTGCTTATGAAGGATATTTGCGTTGCTTTTCTTCGGAAGAAGATTATTATCGTTTCTCGCTAGAATTATTGAATCCGGATGTCTTAAATTCTTTATTTGCACCTGATTGGCCGATTTATACAAGAACTTATGATACACCTCCGGTTCGCTATGGAGATGATGCAAAGATATCCAATTCCTTTGTTTCCAACGGATCAATGATTGATGGAACCGTGAAAGGATCGATTATCGGACGTTCGGTTACGATTGAAAAAGGAGCAAAAATCGAAAATTGCATTATTATGAGTGATGCACATATCGGTGCCAATGCCAAATTGAAAAATTGCATTGTGGATAACGGAGCAAAAGTAATCCATTGTAATGATTTAAAAGGTGATTCCGATCAACCTTTAATCGTTCGGGAAAGGGACATTGTATGAACATATTGATGGTTGCCGGTGAAAGTAATCCTTTTGCCAAGAGCGGTGGTTTAGCGGATGTTGTTTATTCTTTATCGAAAGAATTGGTAAAGAAGGGAAATAATGTCAGCATTGTTTTACCGTTT
The DNA here is from genome assembly GCA_947629415.1 of uncultured Bacilli bacterium. Taxonomy (GTDB): domain Bacteria; phylum Bacillota_I; class Bacilli_A; order RFN20; family CAG-449; genus CANRPC01. The sequence goes on along the minus strand of CANRDP010000017.1, from coordinate 7,897 downwards.
TATAAAAAAATCAAAGATCAGCATATGCGTGAGCATATGAAAGAATACGAACTTGTCAAGACTTTTCCGGTCTATATGTCTTGGAGAGTTCAGTATTGTGGCGTTTTTCGATTGGAGCATGAAGGAATAACCTACTATTTCATCGACAATGAGCAATATTTTTATCGCGATGGTCTCTATGGATTTGATGATGATATCGAGCGCTTTGCTTATTTCAATCTTGCGGTTGTGGAATTCGTATTGCACATGCAACTGAAACTGGATGTTATTCATGTTCATGATTGGCAAGCGGGAATGATTCCTTTATTACTAAAGACCGATTTCCGCGCTGCGATAAATTATTATGTACCGCATTTTGTCTTGACCATTCATAATCCGGCATTCCAAGGAAAATTCGATCCTTATTATCTTGGGGATTTCTTCAATCTTTCCGATGTTTACTATCGCGATGGGACGGTTCGTTTTGAAAATTGCGCTTCCTTTTTGAAAGCAGCGATTATGCTTTGTGATAAGATAACCACCGTTTCACCGACGCATGCCCGTGAATTATTGAATGGGGAACATGCTTATGGATTGCAAGATGTCATTCGCTTACGAGAATATGATTTCTTCGGTATCGTTAACGGTGTTGACGAAGAAGAATTCAATCCTCGAAATGATGAAAGAATTTTCGTAAAATATGATGAAAAAACGGTTTTGGAGGGAAAAAAGAAAAATAAACAGGAACTTTTGAAAAAATTCGGTATCAAAAATCCCGATTTACCTTTATTCGGTTTAGTTTCCCGTTTAACTTCCCAAAAGGGTATAAGTCTTATTCTGGATGCCATACCTCATCTTTCCGGGAAAGCGAATATTTTCTTGCTTGGTTCCGGAGAAAAAGAATTGGAAGATCGCGCACGTTTCTTAAGAGAATGCTATTCGGAAAATGTTGCGGTCTATTTCGGTTACAGCGATGATATGGCACATAAAGTATATGCCGCAAGCGATTATTTCCTGATGCCTTCGAATTATGAACCATGCGGTATAGGGCAAATGATTGCGCACCGCTACGGAGCATTGCCGATTGTTCGTACTACCGGAGGATTAAAGGATACGGTAATAGGTTTTGACGGCAATAATCTCAATATCGCCGATGGATTTAGTTTTGACGATTATTGTTTGCAAGGTCTTCTTGGTCCTTGTCTTTCCGCTTTGGATCTTTTCGCTTACCGCGATGAGCGGAAAAAGATGATGCAAAATGCCATGAAAAAAAATCACAGCTGGTCAACTTCCTGTGAATTATATCTCGGCGTTTATCGCGAAATTACCGGTAAAAAATCATAGAGAAATGCTCTTTTCTCTTTATCCATTTGCTCGGGATGAAATTGTACTCCGTAGATGGGGTAAAAAGGATGACGAATTCCTTCGATAACGTCATCTTCCGCACGTAAAAAAATATCGAAGCCGGGTGCTTCGTAAACTCCTTGATGGTGATTGGAGTTTATGAAGACACCTTTTTTGTTTGGAAGATATGCCGAATGCATCGTATTTCGGTGATTTTCAATATGTAGTACCAATGGTATTTGAAAAGAGAGCAGAATTGCTTGCATTCCACGACAAATTCCAAGAATCGGAAGATGCTTTTTCTTTGCTTCTTCCAGAAGATAAAGTTCTTTTTCATCAAGAAGTCGTTGAAAAATAATGGAATCATCTTTCTTTTTGGAAAATGCCGGATCGAAATCTCCTCCTCCGGGGAGCAAAACCAAATCAATTTTCGAAAAATCGGTAAAAAAATCATGATATGCAATATAATTACTGTCATCAGGAAAAAGAGTTCGGTAAGTTTTCCTTAAGTTTACGGAAGAATTTTCCGTTTGTTGGGGAAAGTAAAGAATGTTCATATTGTATTTTATGATAAGAAAGATACAATGTACGAAAAAATGCATATTCTATAAAAGGTGATTGATTTTGAAACCTTTTATATCCTATGGAAATGAAAATAATTTTCTCGAAGAAGAATATTTTTTACCAACCTCACCGACGGAAATCATTGTTTTTCGTTACCTTTTGATGTTTTCACTATTGAATCCCGTGGAAAAATGCATATGTTTTTCCAGAGATAATCATCTTTTGGAACAAGATTTTTATATACACTATGAAAAACTTCCTTTGAAAAACAGCGAAATATTTCTCGATATTGCTCCCGGGAATGGGGAAATATTTTGTCATATGACGCATGAAAAAAAGAGAAAAAGTGTTTCGGAACAATATTTTAATTTGTTTTATCAAACATTACAGGATTTAGTTGATGAACTGCAGATCCATCAAGATCCTTATTGCGAATTCGCGGAATCCTTTTCCTGTCGTTTTGATAAAAATCGCATTCTTCTTGCCAATCAACATCGTTTTGAACTTTTGAAAAACCATGCTTTGTAAAGATTTTCCTTGCTTTTCCGGCTTTATGTTTACAGAATTTTCAATTTATGGCATAATGATAAAGCTACGAAAAAGGTGAAAAAATTCCTTTTTTATAAAAAGGAAGAAGTTTTTAATTTCCAAAACTTTTAACGTAGATTAATTTTTTCAAAAGGAGAATAGGATGAAATACGATTTTCGGACTATCGAAAAAAAATGGCAGAATTATTGGGAGAAAAATAAAACTTATCGCTGTGATACTTCCGATTTTTCCAAGCCGAAATATTATGTGCTTGATATGTTTCCGTATCCTTCGGGGCAAGGGCTTCATGTCGGTCATCCGGAAGGATATACGGCAACCGATATTATTGCAAGAATGAAACGAATGCAAGGATTTAATGTTCTTCATCCGATGGGATGGGATGCTTTCGGCTTACCTGCGGAACAATATGCCATCAAAACAGGAAATCATCCCGGGAAATTTACCGAAAAAAATATCAATAATTTCCGTCGTCAGATTAAAATGCTCGGATTTTCTTATGATTGGGACAGAGAAATTTCTACTGCGGACCCAAAATATTATCACTGGACACAATGGATTTTCAAAGAAATGTTTGAAGATGGTTTGGCGGAAAATCGCGATATGCCGGTGAATTGGTGCGAAGAATTGCAAACCGTTCTGGCAAATGACGAGGTCATTGACGGAAAATCGGAACGGGGAGGTTATCCGGTTATCCGAGTAAATCGTAAACAATGGGTATTGAGAATTACCGATTATGCCGAGAGACTTTTGGAAGGATTGAATTCTTTGGATTGGCCGGAAAGCACCAAAGAAATACAACGGAATTGGATTGGTAAATCCATGGGTGCAAATATCACTTTTGTGGTAAATGATTCTCTTTCTTTTGAAGTTTTCACAACAAGACCGGATACGCTTTTCGGTGCAACCTATTGTGTACTTGCTCCGGAACATCCGTTGGTGGAACATCTTGTAACCGAAGAAACCAAAGAGAAAGTGAAAGCATATCAACAATATTGTTCCGGTCGTTCGGAATTGGAACGAAAAGATTTGAATAAAGTAAAGACCGGTGTTTTTACCGGTGGATATTGTATCAATCCCGTGAATGGAAAAAGAATTCCCATTTATATTGCCGATTATGTTCTTTATGGTTATGGAGAAGGTGCCGTTATGGCTTGTCCTGCACATGATGAACGCGATTATGAATTTGCCAAAAAATATCATTTGGATTGTATTGAAGTTGTTCAAGGCGGTAATATCGAAAAAGAAGCTTATACCGGAGACGGTCCTCACATTCATAGTGATTTTTTAAATGGTCTTTTTATTGAAGAAAGTAAAGAAAAAATCATTGAATATTTGGAAAAAAATCATTTCGGTAAGCGAAAAGTGCAATATCGTCTAAGGGATTGGATTTTTGCTCGTCAGCGTTATTGGGGAGAACCGGTTCCTATCGTACATTATCCCGATAAAGATGTGGCTTTGAAAGATGAAGAACTTCCTTTACTCCTTCCGGAGTTAGATGATTATAAACCGAAACATTCGGGAAAACCACCACTAGAAAATAATCCCGAATGGGTGAAATATAAAGATGGTAAACGAGAAACGAATACCATGCCGGGAAGTGCCGGTTCATCTTGGTATTTTTTACGTTACATTGATCCGCATAATGAAAGTAAAATTGCGGATTATGAACTTTTGAAACATTGGATGCCCGTGGATTTATATGTCGGTGGTGCTGAGCATGCGGTCGGTCATCTTCTGTATTCTCGTTTTTTTACGAAATATTTGTATGATAAAAATGTTGTTCCCTATGAAGAACCTTTCCAACGCCTTTATCATCAGGGAATGATTCTCGGTGAAAATGGCTTAAAAATGTCCAAATCTCTCGGTAATGTCATAAATCCCGACGATATTTGCAAGAATTATGGTGCCGATAGTTTGCGTCTTTATGAAATGTTCATGGGACCTTTAGAGGCATCTTTACCATGGTCGAGTGGCGGTCTTGATGGTGCCAAACGATTTATCGAACGTGTTTTTCGACTTTATACCGAAGAAGAATATCAAAAGAAAGTTGTTTCCGTGAATGATGGTTCGCTAGATTATATTTATCATTCCACGGTGAAAAAGGTTACGCAGGATTTTGAAAATCTGCAATTTAATACGGCTATTTCGCAGATGATGATTTTCATTAACGAGGCGTATCAGGCAAAAGTTATTTATCGAGAATATCTGGTCGGATTTTTGAAAATGTTTTTCTGTATTTGTCCTCATGTCGGAGAAGAATTATATGAACTTCTTGGATTCAATACCATTATCGATTACGAATCATGGCCGACATATGATGAAGAAAAAACAATTCAGAATCGAAAAACGATTGCCGTGCAGGTAAATGGAAAACTGCGCGGAACAATAGAAATTCAATCCGATGAAAAAGAAGAAAATGTCAAAAAAATGGCGGTAGAACTTGATGGAGTAAAACGGCATATCGAAGGGAAAACAATCGTAAAAATAATTGTCGTAAAAAATCGAATTGTAAATATTGTCTGTAAATAGGGGAAAAAATGATTCAAAGTGAAATTATTTCGGAATCTTCCGAGGAAGAATTCGTAGAAAGTATCAATTATTTTTTGGAAAGATTGCAGGAGCATCAGCTGATCGATATAAAGTTTCAAATTTTATCGGATGAAAAATATGTTGCTCTTATTCTTTATAAGGTAGAAAAATGAAAAAAAGTATTTTTTTCTTGTCTTTTATCAGCTTGCTTGTTTCCTGTAGTGATCATCCATCGGTTTCTTTTGATGAAGATTACGGAAGTTTATTAGCGAATGTAGAAGAAAAAAAAATTTCGGAGAAAATCCTTTATCCCACGGATAACGAAGGGTTTTTGTTTCTTTTGGAATCCATTTCTCTTCCGATGCATTGCTATTATCAGAAATTAAAAGATAAATTCACCTATGTTTTTGTATTGACCTTTGATGGAATGGAAAAAGAAATTAAAGATATTCGTTCTTTTGTGGCATTGGAAAATGATGATCAATTCAGTATAGCGCAAATCGGTTTTGACGGAAAAAGAAAGAATATTGCGGCAGAATCCAAGAATGATTTTTATAAAGGACTGCAATTTTTCGTAACGCCATTTCTTCCGGAGAAAACAAAAGTACACTTTTATTTCGAATGTGAAAATTTTTCCGGGGATTATTATACTTTTTCTATGATAAAGGAAGGATAAATGGATATTCAAAAACGACTTCAGGAACGATTAAATCTTCCTTCATGGAAGGTGCATGCTGTTCTCGAACTTATAAATGACGGATGCACCATTCCTTTTATTGCCCGTTATCGGAAGGAAAAAACGGGAAATATGAGCGATATCGAATTACGGGAATTTGAGACACAATATCAAAAACTTCTTCTCATGCAAGAAAGAGAAAAAACCATTGTTTCTTCCTTGAAAGAGCAAGGAGTTTTTAACGATGCATTGGCGAAAAGTATTGAAGAAGCAAATTCTCTTGCGGAATTGGAAGATATTTATTTACCATATCGACCGAAGCGAAAGACAAAGGCTTCGGAAGCAAAAAGAAAAGGATTGCTTCCTTTAGCCAATTTGATATTCTTTCAAAAAGAATGCCATGACTTTTCTTCCTATATAAAAAGTTTTGTTCATGGAGAAATTTTAACGGAAGAAGATGCTTTATCTGGTGCCAAAGATATTATTGCAGAACAACTTTCGGAAAATGCTTTTTTAAGGAAAAAATTGCGTTTTGCCATTTTTCGTGAGGGTTATCTTATCGCTAAAGAGAAAAAAGAAAATAATGAATATGAAATGTATGCGAATTTCAAAGAAAAAATATCCCAAATTCCTTCGCATCGTATTTTAGCTCTCAATCGTGGGGAAAAAGAGGGATTTTTAAGTGTTCGTATAGAAGTAAAAAATGAAGAATTATTGCAAAAAATTCAAAAGTACGTAGTGAAAACATCCCTTTATTCCGAGATATTAAAAGAAACCATCAAAGATTCCTATCAACGTCTTCTTTTTCCTTCCTTATCTTTGGAAATACGAAATTATTTAACGGATAAAGCAGAAGAAAGTGCTTTAAAAGTATTTCAAAAAAACGCACGGGTTTTATTGATGGAACCACCACTAAAAGGAAAAATCGTTATGGGTTTTGATCCGGCTTTCCGCACCGGTTGTAAAATTGCTGTAGTTGATCCAAATGGGGAAGTTTTGGATGTGGATGTTCTTTACCCGACAGAACCACAAAAAAAAATAGAGGAAAGCAAAAGTATTTTGTTACAAATCATAAAAAAATACCATGTGGATATCATTGCTCTTGGAAATGGCACGGCCTCACGAGAATCGGAAGCATTTCTCCGCCCGATTCTTAACGAATTAAACCTTCCTTATCTTATCGTTGATGAAGCCGGTGCATCGGTATATAGTGCCTCGGAAATCGGCAGTAAAGAATTTCCTTCTCTTGATGTTTCCAAGCGAAGTGCTATTTCTTTAGCAAGAAGATTACAAGATCCTCTCTGTGAATTGGTAAAGATACCTTCCAAATCTCTCGGCGTGGGGCAATATCAGCATGATATGGATCAAAAACGTTTAAAAGAATCTCTTAATACGGTTGTCATGGATTGTGTTAATGCCGTCGGTGTTGATTTATTGAGTGCATCGAAGTCTTTATTGCAATATGTATCCGGTATTAATGATTCTCTGGCGGATGAAATTATCGAATATCGAAAACTTCATTCGTTTACAAATCGAAAAGACTTATTGAAAGTCAAAAAATTAGGGCCGAAAACATTTCAGCAATGTGCCGGTTTTTTAAGAATACAAAATGGCACGGAACCTTTGGATTCCACAAGAATTCATCCGGAACAATATGAAATCGCCGATCGCATTCTTTCCTTTTTTCATTTGGAACATAAAGATATCGGTAGTGATAAATTTATACAATGCTTAGAAAACGTTTCGATGAAAGAGATGGAAGAAAGATTTACAGTAGATGAAAATACTTTGACGGACATTATCGAAGAATTGAAAAGACCGAGTCGGGAAATACGCGGATTACCAAAGCATGCGAATTTACGACAGGATATTCATGATATTTCCGATCTTCGCGTGGGAATGATTCTTGAAGGTACCGTGCGTAATGTCATGGATTTCGGTGCATTTGTCGATATCGGTGTACATCAGGATGGATTGATTCATATCACGGAACTTTCTTCGCAATATGTAAAACATCCTCTTTGTATTCTCAATCTTCATGATGTCGTCAAAGTAAAAGTAATTCATGTCGATGTCTCAAAGAAAAGAATTAGTCTTTCTTTAAAAGATGTTGAGCAATGAATACTTTAAAAAAGTATTTTTTCAAAAAAATATGCAAAAACAATTCTTACCTTGTTCGGTTAATTATAAAAGCAAGTGCAACAAATAAAGAGAGAAAAAGGAAATAATGGAAAAAAAGCAAGAGAAGTGCGAAA
>CANRDP010000016.1 GCA_947629415.1 uncultured Bacilli bacterium | reverse complement strand
GAATTTTTCATTTTTCTTTCTCCTTAATTTTATATTTTGATTATATCAATTCCCTTTATTATAAGTCACGAAAAAAAAGAAATATTAATAAATATGAAAACTTTTGAACTTTTTTATTTTGGATCTTTTATTTTAATACCAGGTTACTATACCTTACAAAAAATAACATTTTTTCATCTTTTCCTGTTCATTCTTTTTCTATTGTTTTCAATAGAAAAAGTTTATGATAAGATAAAAATGAGGAATTTTGATGAAATCTATTAATTACTTTTTAAAAAAATTCGGCCATAAAACTTTTGAAGAGTTTCCCTTCAATGAAGTGGATAGCTTAATTTTTTGTCAAATTTCGTATTTGAATTTGCAATCTTTTGTACATTCAATCGATGAAAAAAAAGATCCTGCCCCATATCAACAAATATTTAAAAAGGAAAATATCTGTGCTTTGTGTACTCATACTTTAGAGGAAAGGAAGAATAAAAAATTACTTTCTTATTTTTTAAGTGCAAAACGTTACCAAGAAATGAAAATCGGTTACTATTGTAAACATTTGAATGAAAAACAAGTTATCCAATTTTCGGCGGTGACTTTTTTCTTTCCCAAATTTATTTATGTCGCTTATGAAGGAACCGATACAACACTTATTGGATGGAAAGAAGATTTTAATTTGGCCCTTCTTCGCAAAATACCGGCTCAACAAGATGCTCACCATTATCTGATGGAAATAAAAAATCTTACAAATCTTCCGATGTATATCGGCGGTCATTCCAAAGGTGGCAATCTTGCCTATTATGCAGCATTAAATGCAGAAGGAATTCATGATCGGATTATAAAAATTTATAATCATGATGGTCCCGGTTTCCATGAAGATATCATACATTCGGAAAAATACTTAAGAATCAAAGATAAAACTTTTAAAATTGTACCTCAAGATGATGTGGTTGGTGTTTTGCTCAATCATTGCGATGCTCAATTAATCATTAAATGTTCCGGATTTAGTATTATGCAACACAGCCCTTTTTGTTGGAAAATAACAAAAAAAGGAACTTTTGATGCTGTAAAGCATGTAACAATACGCGCTCAGGTTTTTGATATTGCCATCAAAAAAATTGTAGCGGAAACAAAAGAAGAAACATTAATGCAATTTTCCGATATTCTCTTTGAAGTGTTGGGAATAAAAGAAAATATGACAACAGATCAAATGGTAAAAAATCCTATTTCTTTTCTTTTTAAAGCCAGAAAAAGATATAAAGCTTTACCAAAAAGTGATCAAAGAATTTTAAAAAGAATCTTGAAAAAATGTGTTCAAAAAGTAAAAAAAGAAAAAAAGAAATTACTAAGGGATCAAAGGAAAGGTGAAAAATGAAAAAAAGTATTCTTTTAGGACTAGCATGTCTATTTATTCTTGTCGGTTGTAATGAAGATTCACCTGAGACAAGCAGCATTGCTTCTACGGAAAGCCAAATCTCTTCAAGCAATGAATCAACAAGTCAAATTTCTCCGATAGAAAAATATTATGCCAATGTCGATTTTGAAAAGCATGGGAAAGAATTAAAAAGTTCTTTATCTGCAGTAATTTTGCCACATAAAAACATAGGATATAGTGGATTATGGGAAGCCTTTAAAAAAACCGATGCGAAAAGTGACGGTACCGTCTATGACATGTACAGTTCGGAAACTTTTCATTTCGGTGAGGATAAAGATGAAGGACACGGAGGAAATAAAGAAGGAGACTATTATAATCGGGAACATTCCATTCCCAATTCTTGGTTTGGAGGAAAAAGCCCGATGTATGCCGATCTTTTTCATCTTTATCCAACCGATAAATTTGTAAATAATCAACGTAGTAATTATCCTTATGGAGAAGTCGATTCTCCTTCCAAAACTTTTAAAAATGGAAGCAAAATGGGCCCCTGCTCTTTTGATGGATATAACGGAACATGTTTTGAACCAATCGACGAATACAAAGGAGATTTTGCTCGGACATATTTCTATTTTGTTACTTGTTATGAAAAAGAAGTAATCAATCAAACTTCGGAAGCAAAGGTTGTTTTTGTAAAGGAAGAAACGACATATACCTTAAGTGAATATGCCAAAAAACTCTTTTTGAAATGGGATGCCTTGGATCCTATTTCCGAGAAGGAAAAAAACCGCAACGAACAGGTTTATTTACTGCAAAACAATCGAAACCCTTATATTGATTTTCCTTCGTTAGCACAAATGGTATTCTCGGATTGATTTGGATTTTCCATCTTTCTTTTTAATTCTTCTATCAGTTCCTTATATTTTTCATAAGGATTCTTTTTTCGTGTTTCTCTCCAAGAACACTTTTTATCTTGAACACAAACAATTCTTGCCTCTTTTCTTATCGGAGGTACAATGGTCAAAGGAAACATATGGCGACGAATAATTTGTTTTTCTATATTATTTAAAGGAAATTGTTTTTGTGCATTTTTAAGAGCAAAGCCGGGATGACGATATCCATGAAGTCGCGGATGCCCTTTTCTATGCCAATCGTAAAGATAATAATCATGAAGTAGAGCACCACGAACTAAACTTTTTTTATCGCATTTTATCTTCTTTTTTTCTACTTTCAAAAGGCTATAAAACGCTACCATCAAAACATGTTCAAATGTTGTTGTTTTACCATGTTTTCGGAAAGTAAATAAAATTTGATATTGTGGCGAAAAAAGAATATCCTTTCCAAGATCTGTCAATTCATAAAAAATGTTTTTTTGCCATGAGAAATCTTTATTCATCTTTTTGTAAACCCGCAATTGTTTTTAACAATCTTTCCCGATCTTTTTCCAATTCCTTACGATTTTTATAATAAAAATGTTTTCCCTTACAAAGATAAAAAAGTCCTTTCAGCATTTTCTTTCTTTTTCTGGTTCTGCCTTTAAAAAGAATCCATTTTTTGAATTCCCAATTAAAGCGATCCAAGCAAGGAAACGATTCTCTTTTTATTCCTTTTCTGGCACGATTTTTACACATACTATAGCAATAAAAACGGGGATAATCCAAATATATGATGATCTCTGCCAAAGAAAATCTTTCTATGCAAACATCCTTATAATTCCCATCAATAACCCATTGATTATTTTCTTTTAAAAAGGTTTGCACAATTTTTTGTTGTTCTTCTAAAGAACGTTCTTTAAAATCACCATAATATTTTACATTATCGAGATAAATAATCGGTAAAGAAAATTGCTCGGCAATTTCTTTTGCCAGAGTTGATTTTCCACTTCCACTATGCCCGATAATTTGAATTCTCATTATTTTTTCTCCAAAGAATCCAAGGCAATTTTTTGCCATTTTTTATATTCCTGAAACTTTTCTTCATAATAATTAAATTCTTCTTCTTGATAAACAAAAATTTTTGTTTCCTGAATACAAGTTTTCGTTGCTTTTTCAATCGATGGAAATTCATGAAGTGCGACCATCGTTAACAAAATAGCTCCGAATGCTCCGCCTTCGGAAGTATTTATCGTAGCAATGTCTAATCCCAGAACATTACTTATCAATTGAATAAAACTTTCCGATTTACTTCCTCCTCCGACAATGCGGGCATGAAGCTTTTTCTTTTCAAGATTTGCTCTCGTAAAGCAATCTTTCAATGAAAAGGCAATACCTTCCATTACCGCTCGTGTTAAACCGGCCCGATCGATTGAAGAATCTAGTCCATAAAACATTCCGCGAATTCTCGGCTCGTAAATCGGACTTCGCTCTCCGGATAAATAAGGAAGAAAGATGATATTATTTTTAGGAGCTTTCATTGCTTCACTTAGAATTTTTTCATAATCGGTTTCTTTTAAAATCTCTTCCATCCACCATTTCAAGCTTTGTGCACAAGCTAAAGTAACTGCCATTTGGTGATAATGCGTGGTTGCATCGCAAAAATTATGCAAAGTTCCTTTTGCATCTTTTTTGTACTTATTTAAAGGAAGATAAAGTACTCCGCTTGTTCCTAAAGAAATGGAAAGATTTCCTTCTTGAATTGTCCCGGTTCCTAAAGCATTCATGGCTTGATCCCCTCCACCGACAATAACATGCAACGAAGAAGAAAATCCTAATGCATTTATCGTATCATTCAAAGGATGTTCCACTTCCGTAGGACTTTCCAGCACTTTCGGAAGCATTTTTTCTTGTAAAGATAATATTTTCAACATCGGTTTTGACCATACTTTTTTTGCAACATCAAATAATAATGTCCCGGAAGCATCACTCACATCCGTAACAAATTGATGGGTTAATCGATAAATTAAATAATCTTTTGGTAACATAATTTTGTTAATGCGTTCAAAATTTTCTTTTTCATGCTTTTGCAAGTAAAGAAGTTTTGGTGCAGTAAAACCTTCCAATGCTATATTCCCGGTATGTTCTATTAAATATTCTTTCCCAATTTTTTGATTTAAATATTTACACTCTTCGATGGTTCTTCCGTCATTCCATAAAATACAAGGACGAATGATATTATCCTTTTGATCCAAAAGAACAAGTCCATGCATTTGGCCGCTAAAAGAAATACCTTTTATTTCCTTTAAATCATATTTTTTACCGATTTTTGCAACTAAAAAACAGAAGGTTTCCCACCAATCCAAAGGATTTTGTTCCCTTTCCAATCCATTTTCAAAAACAGGATAACTTTTCGAGAAAGAATCAAGAATTTTTCCACGTGTATCCGCTATTAATATTTTTAATGAACTGGTTCCCAAATCAATCCCAAGATACATCTTATTCCCCGAACAAAATATTATTTAAAATAGATTCCAAATACTCTTGTCTGCCACTTTCCACTGCAACCACAGAAAGATTTTTGGCATACGCATAAAGAGATTCCATTGTTACCGTTTTTTTCTGAATCTGCGCTCCGATACCTTTTTTATATGAAGCATATCTTTGTTCGATAAAAGCATCGATTCTTCCGTCTTCTATTATTTTTTGTGCTTTTCTTAATCCCAATGCAAAAGCATCCATGCCGGCAATATAGGACAAAAGAATATCTTCGAAAGTATTACTGGCTCTTCTTGCTTTGGCATCAAAATTCAAACCACCATTTGTAAAGCCTCCGGCCTTTAAAACTTCATACATACATAAGGTTGTATCATATACATTCGTCGGAAATTGATCGGTGTCCCAACCTAGCAATAAGTCTCCTTGATTTGCATCAATGGAACCGAAGAATCCTTCCGTACGTGCTACTCTTAATTCATGTTGAAACGTATGCCCTGCTAAAGTCGCATGATTTGCTTCAATATTCATTTTGAAATCTTTATCCAGTTTATATTTCCTTAAAAAACCAATACACGTGGATACATCAAAATCATATTGATGTTTTGTAGGTTCTTTTGGTTTGGGTTCTATATAAAAATCGCCCTGAAAACCTTTTTTGCGGGCATAATCGCGAGCAAGGGTCAAAAAATAGGCAAGATGATCTAATTCTAATCCCATATTGGTGTTTAATAAAGTATCATAGCCTTCTCTTCCACCCCAAAAAACGATACCCGATCCTCCTAACGCAATCGTCGCATCAATGACGGCTTTTACTTTCCCTATAGCGATGGCAAATACATCTGCATTGGGGCTTGTTGCTGCCCCGGACATAAATTTTTTATCTCCGAAATTATTTGCGGTTGCCCAAAGAAGTTTAATTCCCGTTTGCTCTTGTTTTGACTTCAAATACGCAACCATTTCTTCTAAATATCGAGTACTCTCCTCTAAATCTTTTCCTTCCGGAGCAATATCGACATCATGAAAACAATAATATTCTATACCTAATTTTTGCATTAATTCAAAAGCAAAATCCGCTTTTGCTTTATACTTTTCCATACCCTCTTTTTCAAAATTTTTATTCATGGTATCGCCGCCAAACATATCGGTGCCGGATGCATTAATCGTATGCCAATAACTCATGGCAAAGCGAAGATGATCTTTCATCTTTTTTCCCAACAAAATTTCGTCTTTATTATAATAACGAAAGGAAAACATTTCTTTTGAATTTTTTCCTAAATAAGGAACATTCTCTATTTCCAAAAATTTCTTCATATTCTGACTCCTTTATTATCTTTATTGTACTCGCTATCTTAAAAGATTTCAAAAAATATATCTTATTTTTATTGCCAATGAAAATAAAAATTATCGATAAAAAGATTATTCGCAAATAGTATTATTTTTGGATACCAAAGAATAAACATAGGCATCTACTTGTAAATCACAAATACCGTAAGAATAAATAACAATAGGAATCATTAAAAGAAAAGCAATGACGGCATTCATCCATAAAAGTAAAAGAAAAATAATAACATCGAAAAGTGTAATCATGATCGTACATAATATACTGGAAAAGAAATTTTTAAAATTCAGAATAGACGATAATTTTAAATCTTTTTTTCTATAAACAATCCACGAAGAAATTAAGGACAAAGCATTATTCAAAAGAAGAAACAAAATTAAAATAAGCCAACTGCAATACTGAACTTTAACATAAAGTATTAAAAACAAAACAATCGCCGTCACTTGTAAAATCGGAATCAAGGTATAAGCAAGAATTGTATTTTTAATCGTTCGTTGTGCAAGATGCTTTCGAATAAAGAAGCGTGTAACAAAATTTGCAATAAAAATACTTAGAATAAACAAAATAAAAACGAGAAAAAGGCTGATGATTATATTCCCTGTGAAAATAGCAATAATCTCATTTAGTTCCTCTTCCATTCCTTCGGTTGAAGTGGCAATTGTTTCTATAAATCCTTGGATGGTTTCATTAATCCAGTTACTTTCAAAAATCGTGTTTAAAGTTTCTAAAAAATCACCATGCCAATCCACGCGACCTATGGCATAAGAAAAAAAGTCTGCAAGTGAAGATTCCGACTGAACAATGGTTGATTCTAAAAGTCCTCCTAAACTTGTAATGGTAGAACTTAGATTTTGAACAAAATTTGTGCAAAAAAGAAAAATAGAAATTAACAAAAATAAATATATAATTCCCATAGGTATAAAAACATAAACAATATTTTTAAAGAAATTTTTTAGCGTTGTTTTTATCATAAAAAACCTCCCTAGTAGTTATATCAAAATCAAGTGAAAATAGCAATTCTATTCCCGTAAGTTTCCTCAGCTTTGTTAATCGAAATTGAAAAAGCAACACTTTAAAAAAAATAGACTTTTTTTGGTGTTCAAGAGAAAAACACACGGAAATTAATGATTTAAAACAGATGTTAGGGTCAACTATAAATGGCGAAAACGACTTTGATGATATAGTCAAGAATAAGATTTTTGAAATTATAAAAAATTAAAAAAGACGCCTGAAACAGCATCTTTTTCATCATAAATTGGCGCAACCGAGCAGATTCGAACTGCTGACCTATCGCTTAGGAGGCGATCGCTCTATCCAGCTGAGCTACGGCTGCATATGAAATGTTATACCCTAAGTAACGATTGATTTTAAAACAAATATGTTCTTTGCTATTTTTAAGAAAAGAAAACAAAGTGATTGTATCACGATATTTTATTTTTTCAAAGTTTCACCTCATTTCAGATAACATAGAATATAATAGCAAAAAATTGAATAATTGTTCCGAAAAGTACAAAAAGGTGAAAAATAGAATGCATCCATTTCTTCTTTTTTCCTACCGCATAGAAAAGTGCTCCCACCGTATAAAAAACTCCTCCGATAATCATTAAAAGAAATCCTCCGATGCCAATCGATTCGATAAGAGGAGAAATAGCAATCATGATAGACCATCCAGCAATGAAATAAACAATTTGAGATAAAATTTTTACCACTTTCCAATGCATATTAATTGCATTGAAAACGATTCCCAATATACTGCTGATCCAAACAATCAAAAGCAAAATAAGGGCCCAATCCGGTTGATATTTCTGAAAACCCAATCCAATTACTAAAACAGGAGTATATGTACCTGCAATCATGAAGAAAATAGTACAATGATCCAAAATTCGAAATATTTTTTTTGCGGTTAATTTTGGTGATAAAAAATGGTATAAAGCCGACATAGTATAGAGGGTAATAATGGAAACCCCATATAAAATGCAAGAAAAAATTCCCCATGGTGACAAATGATGAAGACAAGCAAAAACCGTGGTAAGTACCAATGCGACAATACCTAAAGCCCCACCGACAATATGTGTCACGGCATTAAAGATTTCTTCACCAAAACTATAACGTGGTAATTCTTTACTCATTTTTCCCCTCGCACCTGATGATAAACTTGTTCCGCCGATTCCTTATTTTTCAGTACTTCTATCATTTTCAAAGCAAATTCTTCTGCATAAAAAACACTTTTCGCCGTAAGAAAATTTTCCGATAAAACAACTCCTTTATCTACGAAATTTCCTCCGAAAACCTGAGATTCAAATCCGGGAAAACAGGTAAAATCAAGTGAAGACAAAACACCAAGTCTACCAAGTAATGATGGTGCAGCGCATATTGCAAAAATCCATTTCTTTTTCTTAGCAAAAGAAAGAATGGTTTTATCTACATCTTCATGATTTATTAAAGTGGTATACGAAGCTTTGCCTCCCGGAAGAAAAAGAAAATCAAATTTATCGACATCTAAATCCTTAAGGAAAGCATCGGCAATAAGAGTAATCTGATCCTGACTTGTTACTTTTAAATTCTTCATAACCGAAGCGCGTATCGTTTTTATATCCGCCCGAAATAAATAATCGCAAGGGATGGTCATTTCGGATATTTCAAATCCATCGCCCAAAAGAACTAATCCTGTCATGATGGAATCTCCCATGTTTTTAATAATTCCAATAACAATTTTGAAACAATCTGAGGATTTGCTTTTCCTTTAGATTTTTTCATTGCCTGACCGACCAAAAATCCCATAGCACGATCTTTTCCTCCGCGGAAATCCATGACCGATTGCGGATTTTCTTTTAAAACTTCGATGCATAATTGCTTTATTTCGTCTTCATTGGAATTTTGAACAAGTCCCAAACGATCCGCAATCATCTTGGGATCTTCTTCTTTTTCACACATTATTTCAAAAACTTTTCTTCCTTGTGCATAAGAAATTTCTTTTTTGGCAATCATTTCCAATAATTTACTGAGTAAGCGGGGATCCAAATGAAAATCTTCTGTTTTTAACGCATGTTTGTTTAAATAAGAAATTACATCGACTTCCAAAAAATTCCATAACGCTTTGGCATCTTGAAAATATTTCAAACATTCATCAAAATACATGGTAAGCCCACGATCTGCAGTCATTTGCAAAGCTTCCTGGAGACTTAAACCAAGTTTTCGATACCGTGCGACTTTACTATCGGCTAATTCGGGGCAAGTATCAATCGCATTTTGCACAAACGCATCCGAAATTCGAATCGGAGGAATATTTGGTTCGGTGAAATACTTATAATCAACCGAATCGGTTTTTTTCCGCATCAAAATTGTTTCTTTTTTTGTTTCATCATATCGTCTGGTTTCCTGCTCCACTTGCTGTTTTTCCTCCAGTAAAGCACTTTGACGTTTGATTTCATAATCTATTGCTTTTTGGACATTCGCTGTCGAATTCAAGTTTTTAATTTCCACTTTTGTTCCGAAAACATTACTTCCTTTTTCACGAATCGAAACATTTACATCACATCGCAAAGATCCTTCTTCCATTTTTCCGTCACTCACATCACTATAAATCACAATCGAACGAATGGCATCCACATAGCGACTGGCTTCTTCACCGGTACGAATATCCGGCATAGAAACAATTTCAATCAAAGGCGTTCCAGCGCGATTATAATCCAAAAGGGAACAATCCGAAAGATGCAATTGTTTGCAAGTATCTTCCTCCATATGCAATCGTTCAATACGAATACGATGAATTTGATCTTCTATTTCTATATCCACATACCCATTACTGCCAATCGGTCTTCTTTGTTGTGTAATTTGAAATCCTTTTGGTAAATCACTGTAAAAATAGTTTTTACGATCGAACCAAAGTTCCTGATCGATATGCATATGCAAAGCATGAGCAACTCGAATGGCATTTTCCACCGCTTTTTTATTTACTACCGGCATCGCACCGGGAAATCCCATATCAATCGGAGAAACTTTTGAATTTGTATCCGCTCCAAAAACATTCGCAGAAGACGAAAACATTTTGCTTTTTGTTTTCATTTCCACATGAATTTCAATTCCTATTACCGCTTCGTAATTCATTTTACTCTCCTTTCTACGGAAAGATTTTCTAAACCCGTATACTTTTCAATACACCATCCGATATTGAAAATAGTCTGTTCATCAAAGGCTCTGCCGGTAAGATTCGCATCAAAAGGAAATCCATCGTCTGTTCCAATTGGTAAACTTAAGGAAGGAAGACCGGCAAAATTGGCCAAAGCCAAATGATTTTCCGCAATCAAATAATTGTCCGATAATCGGTCTTCTTGGCTATCAAAGGGATTACGAATTCTTCCGACACATGGTGAATAAATAGCATGATATTCTTTTAAAATTTCATTGATTTTATTTACAATGATTCGTCTTGCTTTTTGTGCCAAAAGAAATAATTCATCCTGATTTTCTTTAAAAAGAGAATAACTACCGATGACAAATCTTCTTTTAATGAATTCACCGAATCCTTTGGTTCGGGCATTCATCATAACTTCCTGATATGTTTTTTCTCCACCGATTCTTAGTCCGAATTTAATTCCGTCCAAATTGGCATTATTACTGGTAGCCTCAGAACAAGAAAGAACAAAGTAGGTTCCGAAAATTGCCGTCAATAAGGATTTATCCACGGAAATTTCTTGAAATTCGGCACCGCAGCTTTCCAAATAATTTCGTGTCTTTGCAAAATCATCTAAAATTTTTTGATCCTCAACACTTTCCAAAATTTCTTTAATAACGGCAATTTTTATGTTTTTTAAATCCGTTGATAATGCTTTTCGATAATTTTTAGTTTCTTTTTTTGAAGAAGTCATATCTTTTGGATCATAACCTTCCAAAACTTCCAAAGCGGAACAAGCATCAAAAATAGAACGTGTAAAATATCCGACATGATCCATAGAAGGAGCAAAAGGAAATAATCCATATCGGGAAATTCTTCCCCAGGTCGGTTTCATACCCACTAATCCGGCATAAGAGGCCGGCTTTCTTATGGAATCACCTGTATCACTTCCCAAAGCAAAAGGAACAATTCCCGCAGCAACACTTGCGGCCGATCCGCAAGAAGAACCACCAATCATATAGGTATGCGTAGGATCATAAGGATTAAAAGTTTTTCCTTTATGACCACTTGTCCCTGTTCCTCCCATTGCTAATTCATCCAACGTGGTTTTTCCGATTAGAACCGCTTTTTTCGCTTTTAATTTTTCAATAACCGTAGCGTCAAATACCGGGACATAGTCTTTTAAGATATCGCTCGATCCGGTGGTTAAAATTCCTTTTGTAGAAAAATTATCTTTCGCTACATAAGGAATACCCCAAAAAAGATTATCTTCTTCCGGCTCTTTTAATGATTTTGCATAAGCTATGGCTTCTTCTTCTACAATAGTTTCAAAAGCATTATTTTTATCTTCTTTTGCTCTTTGAATTGCCTCACAAACCAAATCATAAGGGGTGACTTCTTTTTTTACCAATAAGGCATGTAATTCTTGTATCGTTTTATCTAAATACTTCATTTAACCCACCACCTTTGGCAAACGAATTTGATTGGCAAAAACATCTTTGGCATTTTTTAAAGCATCTTCTTTGGATAAAGATTCTTTCACTTCATCTTCGCGCAATTCCACTTCTTCAATTTCGAAAGGAAAAGTCATCGGTTCTGCCTCTTTTATACCATCAATTTGTCCGATATGCATAAATTGTTCCTGAACGATTTTAAATTCTTTTAACAATGTTTCGTATTCTTCTTCCTTCATCTCAAATAAGAGATTATTGGCACATTCTTTCAACAATTGCATCGTTATTTCTTTCATTCTTTATTGCCTCCTTTTTGTGCTTTATCCAATTCTTCCAAAAATTCTTTTTCATCCATTGTTCTTATATTTAATTTTTGTGCTTTATCCAATTTACTTCCGGCTTCGATTCCAAAGATTACTAAGTTTGTTGCTTTGGATACGGAAGAAGTAACTTTCGCACCCAATAATTCCAATTGCTCCGAAGCTTCCTTTCGTCCCATAGAAGAAAGTGTACCTGTCAAAACAATCGTTTTATCGGTAAAGAAGTTTTCATAATCGGCTTTTGTTTTCCCGGAATAAATCATATTTAATCCTAAATCTTTTAATTGCTGAATTAAAGCAATTTTATTTTCATCGTGCAAAAAGCAATAAATCGAATGTGCCGAAACTGATCCCACATCACGAATCGTTCGTAAATTTTCTTCCGTAGCGTCCATTAAAGCATCCATCGTCTTAAAATAAACCGCTAATGTTTTTGCAAGTTTTTCGCCAACCTCTTTTATTCCTAATCCAAAAAGCAATCGCTCTAATGAATTCTTTTTACTTTGTTCAATCGCTTCCAATAATTTTTGCACACTTTTTTCACCATATCCATCCAACAACATAATATCCTGTGCATATTTTTTCAGATGATAAATATCGCATATATTCTTCAAAAAGCCTTGATTGAAAAATTGTTCAATATTCCGATCACCAAGCCCTTCGATATCCATAGCGTCTTTCGAACAGAAATGAATCAAACCTTCAATATTTCTAGCCTCACAATGTATATTCGGACAATAATGCATAGCATCTTTCTTCACTAATTTCGTGTGACAAAAAGGGCATTCATCAATCATTTGAAAAGGTAGTTCTTCCCCGGTTCTCCGATCTCTTATTGCCGATACAACTTCCGGAATGACATCTCCCGCTTTCCTTATCGAAACATAATCACCAATACGAATATCCTTTGATTTTACAAAATCTTCATTATGTAAAGTTGCTCGAGCAATCATACTTCCCTGTACTCTTACCGGAGATAAGCAGGCATTGGGAGTAATTTTTCCGGTTCTTCCTACCGTGAAAAGAATATCTTCCAATTTTGTAATTACTTCTTCGGGTGGAAATTTATAAGCAATCGCCCACTTCGGAGTTTTTGCAGTGTATCCCAACACATTATAGTATCTTAGATCATTCACTTTAATGACAATACCGTCAATATCATAAGCCAAAGATTTTCTTTTTCTGGTATATTCGTCGATATAATTCAAAATTTCTTCCACGCCATGGCAAATTCTTCGCTCCGGATTGGTACGAAATCCAATAGAAGCAAGATAATTTAAAGAATCCGAATGCTTTTGAAAGCCGAAATTTTGTGCATCGACAAAATAATACCAATAAGCATCTAATCCTCTTTTTGCCGCGATGGAAGAATCCAACTGACGAATTGATCCTGCCGCTGCATTTCGTGCATTCGCCAATAATTCTTCTCCATTTTGTTTTCTTTCTTCATTTAATCGATTTAAGGAAGATAAAGGCATATATACTTCGCCACGTATTTCAAATTCCCTTTTATCTTTTGTTACCAAAGGAATGGAGCGGATTGTTTTAATATTGGAAGAAACATCTTCTCCTACTTCCCCATCGCCACGAGTCGCGGCATATAAAAATTTCCCTTCATCGTAAGTGATCGACATCGCCAATCCGTCGATTTTCATCTCGCACATATATTCCACTTCTTGCAAATGCAAAGTTTCACGAATTTTACGATCAAAATCTCGAATATCTTCTTCTGAAAAAGCATTGGCAAGCGAAAGCATAAGATGTTTATGTTGAATTTTATCAAAAGAAGAAACAACTTCCCCACCGACTCTTTGTGTCGGAGAATTTTGCATAATCCAATCTTTATGCTTCTGTTCGATAATCGTAAGTTCTCCCATCAAACGATCATATTCTTGATCACTTACCGACGGAGCATCGTAAACATAATATTCTTCATTATATTTGTTGAGTAAGGCAACCAATTCTTCCATGCGCTTTCTTTCATCCATATTTTTTCTTCCTTTCTTACACTTTATGAATCATAAAATGCGATGCAATTAATGTTTTACGATTGAATTTTTCATTATCAAAATGAACAACAATCAACGAATCTTTAACTTCTTCCACGACTCCTGAACCAAAGGTATCATGCACGACTTTGTCGCCGACTTCCCAATGCGAAACATTATTTTTTTTCATTATGTTTCCTTTCCCGGACATGGCATTTCTTTTTCGATATTCTTCCCAAATATTTTTTGTATCATATTGCTTTTGATTTTCAAATATTTGCAATCCGCTTTCTTTGATAAATCGTGAGGCACGAAGCTTTTGCCCCATCATCGGAGCATAATCCTGATTTGAGGACAAAAACAATCTTTTTTTTGCCCGAGTAAAAGCCACATAAGCCAAACGTCTTTCTTCTTCCAATCCTTTGTTCGATTCTTCAATCGCCTTTCTGGATGGAAAAATACCCTCGCACAATCCATAAACAAAGACATAATCAAATTCCAGTCCTTTGGCGGTATGAACCGTCATTAAAGTAACAAAATCGCCATCAACGACCTCATCTTGAGAGCTTTGCAAAATACAATCGGAAAGAAATTCTTCAAAAGTAGGCTCATTTTGTGCTGCAAAGTATTGTTCCATGGAACGGAAGAATTCTTCAATATTCTCTTTTCGATCTTCTTTGGAAGAAGGATCTTCATCCAATTCTTTTTCGTAATCTAAATTTTGCAACATATTTTTCAAAAGCTCCGGAATTTGTCCCGGCTCAGAATTTGCCATTTCCATTTTTGTTTTTTCCATTTTTTGAACCATTTGTTTCAAAGCCAAAGCCTTGGCTTTCGGTAATGGTAAAGTATTTTCTTCCAAAACATAAAGATATAAGCTTTGTGCAGATTCGTGAGCGCCTTGGACAAGAATATCTACGGATTTTTGACCGATTTGTCGATGAGGAACATTCATAATTCTTTTGAAAGAGATATCATTTTGAGGATTTACCAAAAGTGTTAAAAAAGCAAGAACATCTTTAATTTCTTTTCTTTGAAAAAATTTTAATCCACCATAAATACGATAAGGTATACGATGAAAATTTAATTGTGTTTCTAATTCTCTTGTCAAATAGTTGGCACGATATAAAATGGCAATATCATGAAAAAAAACATTTTCATGATGTAATTCTTTAATCGTATTTACGACATAACTTGCTTCATCCGAGGAATGATTCCCGGAAAAATGTGTTACCATATCTCCTTCATCATTCACTGCAATCAAATCTTTTTTTACTCGATCGATATTGTGGTCAATCAAATGATTCGCCGTTATCAAAATATTTTTTGTTGAACGATAATTTTGGTTCAAAATAATCGTTTCTACCTCTACATTTTGGAAAAGTGCTTTTAAATTTTTTTCAAAATTCATGATAATCCGTTGATTAGCTCCACGCCAAGTATAAATGGTTTGATCCGGATCACCGACGACATACAATTCACAATCCGGAGACATCAATAAAGTAATCAAATGAAACTGCACATCGTTAATATCCTGAAATTCATCCACCAAAATATGAGTTATATTTTTTCGATAAGCTTTGGCCACGCCATTTTCTTCATCGCTTAAAATCTCTATGGTCTTTAAAAGAAGATCGTCGAAATCAAAAGCATGTTGCTCTGTCAATTTTGCTTGATAATCATGAAAAAAGTTTTTGAAATCCCGCATTTCTTGATTCGGATATTCTTCATCTTTGATATCATCATATTGAAATCCTTCGGTTTTTTTCTTAGAAATCCAATTTAAACATTTTTTTATCAGCGGATCACTGCGCAATCGACCATAAGAAGCAAAGACATCTTTCATAATCAACAAAGTATCTTCTTCATCCAGAATAGTAAAATTTTTAGGATAAGAAATGTGATGACATTCCATTCGTAAAAAACGAGCACACCAGGAATGAATGGTACATAGGGACATCATAGCGACATTTCCGACAAATGAAGCAACACGATTTTTTATTTCCAAAGCGGCCTTATTGGTAAACGTAATTCCCAAAACTCCGGAAGGATTTGCCAAATTCTGATCCAATAAATATGCAATACGGTAGGCTAAAACGCGTGTTTTTCCACTTCCCGCTCCGGCAATAATCCGGGTATACTTTGAATTTGTGGTGACACCTTGCATTTGCGCGGCATTTAAAGTCGATAAATCCATTCTTTGCTCCAATCAAAAAAATTATAGCATGAAAAAAAAGGAATCGGAATGAAATCCAAAGAAAAAATGAATGTCTTCTTTCCTTACGGAAAGAATATTTAAAAAAACAGATACGAGGAGATGGCTTCACTTCCAATCCATTCCTTTAGAATCACATGATTTTCGATATAAAAAAGATGAGGTACCTGATATATTCTTACTTGGAAAATATCGTTTTTTCCGATATTTGATTCTTTTCCTTTTATATTAATGTCAATCGTTGAAAAATTCAAAGAATAAATATGAAGACTTTCTTCTTTTTCTTTAATTCTTAGTTTACTGTCGCGGCAGGCTAAACAACCATCCAAATAGACAAAAACATGATAAAAATCAAGATTCAAAGTAAAAAAATTTTTATAAGAAATTTCTCGATTATCTTTTTCTTGAGATGAAGATTCCTTAGGAAAAGAAGAATTACAAAAGGTAAAAAGAAAAAGAGAAAAAAACAAAAACATTTTTTTCATAAAAAAATCTCCTCAAGAATACAATAGGAGATTTCGTTTTTAAAGTGTAAATTTTAATAAGGAATTTAACAAATTCGGAATATCTTGGATACGGCTTTCTCCAACATGAATTACGAAACTTCCCGCGTCATGAGTCCCCCGATAAGGATGAAGAAGGCGATTTTCTTCCGTATATCCTTGCCCGGCCATAAAGCAATTTCCTCCCAATTCACGAATATAGATATCTTCATCGTATCCTTTTAAATCTCCTTCGGTAATTATGTTATCCGATTGAAAATTTATTGTCGAATCTTCCCACTTGATAAAATGGGAAATACGTATCTCATTATTATTTTCGAGAATGAGACAAACAAGAGACTGACTTTTATATAGAGAAATAAGATTTTCTTTTTCTTCGGTCTTTCTTTTGATTTCCTGATATTGGAGTTCTTTACTGAAAAGATTTATCACCGCATTTTTATCTTCTTCAGAATCATATAAAATAGCTACATCATGCCGATTTGCTTCCAATGTAGGGGTTAAACGTACCGATAAAAGCAGTGCCGGAGAAGAGGAACGACTTTTTAATTCGATAATTTTTCTTGTTCCGTTTTGAATCGGAGAATAAAATGTTTCAAAAATCCCATTTTCCGACTCAATTTTAATCGGCCTTTTTTCTTTGTTTTCTATCGGCCATTCATAAGGATAAACAATATAATCTCCTTTTTTTAATTCAAAAAGAGGAATACCATAATTAATACCATCCTGAACATTTTTAAATACCAAATTACTGGAATAAGAAACATCACTGGATAAATCTCGCAAAGTATACGTTTCATAAGATGAAAAAATGGGTTCTTCCTTTTGTTTTTCGGCAAAATTATTAAAATGCAAATATCCTCCGTAAACCTCATAATTCAATACATCTTCTACGGAATATGTCCCATCTTCCTTTCGATCAATTGCCTCGTTATATCGTTCCAAAGAATCTTTTTCCGACATTCCGTTAATAGAAAAAATAGCCGGATTTTCATCTGTAAAATACTTTCGATATATTTCAACAATCGAATCCGAAATAAAATACAAAAGATAACAAGCAAGTGCCGCATTTAAAACGATTAAGAATCCTCGTATCCAAGCTTTCCGAGTATTTTTTTTCTTTAATTCTTGTTCGGGATTTTCTTCTTGTCTTGTTTCTTCAAAATTCTCTTGTTCTTCTTTTCTCTTTTTAAAAAACATTAATACTCCAAATTTTTGTATGTGCGTGGAAACGCAGATACATCACGGATATTTTCCATTCCCGTGATAAACATTAAAAATCGTTCAAAACCAATTCCGAATCCGGCATGTTTACAAGTTCCGTAACGACGTAAATCAAGATACCACTCGTAATTTTTTAAATTCATATGACGTTTCTCCATTTTTTCTTTCAAAACTTCATATCGTTCTTCTCTTTGGGAGCCACCGACCAGTTCTCCAATTCCCGGAACCAATAAATCCACAGCCGCAACCGTTTTTCCATCCTCATTATCCCGCATATAAAATGCTTTTAATTCCTTCGGATAATCGGTCAAAAACAAAGGGCCTTTTGTGACTTGCTCGGTAAGATAACGCTCATGTTCACTTTCAAGATTCATTCCCCATTCAATTCGAGGATTTTCAAATGAATGTCCTTCCTTCACTGCTTTTTTCAAAAGTTCAATACCTTCCGTATATGTCATTTTGGAAAAAGGTGTTTCTGTAAACTTCTTTAATCTTTCCAAAAGTCCGGGACAAATCATTTTATCAAAAAATTCCATTTCTTCCGGAGCGTTTTCCAAAACATAACGCGTACAATAAGTAACACAATCTTCAATCAAAGCCATATCATCTTCCAAATCCGCAAAAGCAATTTCTGGTTCAATCATCCAAAATTCCGCGGCATGTCTGGTAGTATTGGATTTTTCCGCACGAAATGTCGGGCCGAAAGTATAAACATCACGAAAAGCCATGCAATAAGCTTCTACTTGCAATTGACCAGTCACAGCAAGTGAAGCTTTTTTACCAAAAAAAGCCTCCGGATCTTTTTCATCGGTTACAACATGAAACATTTCTCCTGCTCCCTCTCCATCGGTAGAAGTCATTAAAGGAGTATGAACATAAACAAATCCTTGATTTTGAAAAAATTCATGGATGGCCATAGATAAAATGGAACGGACACGAAAAACGGCACTGAATGTATTGGTTCTCGGCCTTAAATGTGCTATTGTCCGCAAATATTCAAAACTATGTCTTTTTTTCTGCAACGGATAATCCAAATCGCAATTTCCCAATAATAAAATTTCCGTTGCTTGAATTTCAAAGGGTTGCTTCATATTGGGTGTCAAAACGAATCGACCTTTTACTTGTATTGAAGTGCCACTTAAAAAATGAGAAATCGCATCGCCATTTTCCAAGTCATGATTATAAACAATTTGGGCATTTTTAAAATATGTTCCGTCATTTAACTCAATAAAACCAATGGATCCATTATCTCGATTCGTGCGAATCCATCCTTCCAGTGCGACACCATCTATAGAATCTTTTAAAATATCATCTCCATAAAGGCATGCTTCATAAAGTTCTCGAATTGTTTTAAATTCTTCCATTGAAGAGACCCTCCTTTATCCTAAGTGTAATTATACAATATTTTCCGTGAAGAAAATATACCTTTTTTGATTATTTTGTCTTTCTTTTTGAACATTTTTTCTTTTTTCTTTTCTATTGTATTTTATGAAAGGCTTGGTGAAGCAAAAATGTTTTTTCTCTTTCAAATTTCATTTCTTATTTCTTCTTTTCTTCCTTTAGAAATAGAACATTTGGAAATATCCGGACCGGAATTTATCGAATACTCTTATTTTGATTGTCCTTCTATTGAAGATTTATTTCATCGTTTTCAAATTCATGGCAATGCTCAATCTTATTCTTTTTCTCCTTATCCCGTCTTTCAGAAAGTAGGAAAAACGATGACAAAACTTACTGTAAAAAATGAAGATGAATGGGATGAATTTCCTTTCTTACTCTCAATAGTGGATCCTGTTGCACCGATGATTTATGGCCCGGATACTTTTCTTTTTAAAGAAGGAAATGCACCGGATATTTTGACGATAGTTTCCGAATATTATGCACAAGATTATATTGATGGAAATTTGGAAGTGAAAATTTCCGAGACGGATTATTCCTCATCCAATACCAAAGGAAATTATTTTTTGAATCTTTTTTGTGAAGATTCTTCCAAAAACTTTGCAGAAAAGAAAGTAAATATACAAATTATCTCCGAAAAAAGAAATCTTATTTTTTTTAAAGAAAAAGAATTGCTTTTGGAAAAAGATGTTCCTTATACTTCGTTACAAATCCTACATCTTCTTCAAGAAAATTTTTTCATGGAAAAAACAAAAGTATATCATTCCGCTTTTTCTTCAAACACGAAGGAAATTATTTTTCATGAATATGGTCGTTTTCCCATACAAATTGATCTTCACACAAATTATGGCGAGGATACGATATCCTTTTTTGTTCTTGTAACAAAAGAAAAACAAACAAAATCATTCATCGAATATCTTTTGTCTTCGATCAAAAAATTTTTTTCTTTTGTTTTTAATGGTACTGTCCAATGAAAATTCTCTTCGCTCTTTTCAGCACGCTTCTTCTACTCTATGCTTTTGGAAATGCCATTCTATTTTCTTCATCTTTCTCTGATTCTGTTTTGACATATTTAGCGGAAGAATTTCCCGAATTTGAAAATAAAGAATACAAAATTTCCAAAGGAGAAAAACTTTTTATTCCTCTAAAAAGCGAAAATAACCATTGCATTTACGAATCCTCTTCCGATTCTATTGAAATTCAATCTTATAACAAAAACGGTTGCTTTGTTCTATGTCGAGGCTTTTTTGAAAATGCCTTTCTTCGCACATTTTATCCTATGGATACAGCCATTTGCGATCAATGCTCTTTTCTTTATAAAAATACGATTACCGAATTTCGTGATGTTTCTTTGATGAATTCTTCTTTTTCCGAGCAAAAAATCGATAAAGATACCTATGGAATTCTTTCCGGTTCTTATTATTTATCTTTTACAGCAAAAAAGGAATTTCCTTTACTTCCTTACGAAAAAGAAAGTTTAAATGTCTTAAATAAAGGATTGCAATTGCAGTTTCAAAATATGTTTCTGAATTGTGTTTATCAAGAAAAAGAATATTTTCTTTATTACATAAAAATACAAGCCGATCAACTCTTTTATGATCAACTCTTTTATAGAATAAAACTCCCCGTAGATCAGGGAGTTTTAGAATTGAATTTACAAAAGGTCAGTTTCAGTCCGTAGAACCGAATCCTCCATTTCTTTCTTTTTTTATCTCCTCTTCATCGGCAAGACCAAACGGAAGTAAAATTCCTTGGACAAATCCTTCTCCGCGATGAATAGTTAAAACTTTATTTTCAATAGACTCATTGGTAATCCGAATAAGAATATGTCCCTCATTATCACTAAAATAATAATCGGAATCAATAATTCCCACCGTATTATTTAAGCGTAATCGATATTTGAATCCAAATCCGGAGCGAGGAAAAAGTGCCAAAAGCCATCCTTCTTTCATCGATACACGTATGCCTGAAGGAATGGTAATTGTTTCTCCCTTTTGTAATGTAAAATCAAAAGGTGCTTTAAAATCATATCCGGCACTACCTTTTGTTGCTCGTCGCGGAAGTTCGATTCCTTCATATATTTTCAAAACATCCGAATTCAAAGAACAAGAAAAAGCATCTTTTTGATATTGTAAAAAACTTACTTTTTCAAATTTTGCAATTTTTTCCATTTTTTAGTCTTTTAAAGGATGTCCGTATCCATCCACTTGAATAGATCCGCAAATAATCATGATTCCGTCTATAAATCCCCATATACCTCCGATACCGCAGGTAAAAATGGAAACAAGAAGTTGAGCAACGCCGATATTGGAATATCCCAAATAAAATCTTCCGATTCCGAGAGAACCAAGAAAAATTTGTAATAATCCTGCCGCTAATCGAGATTTTGCCCCCGGATTTCCAGCTACATTTTGTGTGGGAGAAGTTGCTTCGACATTGTTAGAAAGCGGTGTTCCACAATTTGTACAATTTCTTGCTCCTTCGTAAGCGCGTTCTTTACCACAATTCGGGCAAAAGCGATTTCCTTGATCCCGAGCAAAGCCACAAGTTGCACAGTATTTTTCTTCTTCACCTAATTCTTTTCCACAATTTCTACAATACATATTTTCATTCTCCTTCTTTGATTTTTATTTTATTCTTTTTCCATATTCATATCTACATTTTTTTCTACAAATAAATAAAATAATTTAGCGTCGTAGCAAAACTAACGACTATAGCATAAAGCAATATAAATTTTTCCATAAATTTCAATTTCTTCGTAATCGGAATTATATGAACCAAAAGTAAAAACATTATCGTTAATGGAAGAAAATAAGGATGTATTTGAAAAGCAAGAATAAAGTTTCCTTTCAAAAATTCGATCCATGCCGTCGTTACTCCGCAAGTGGGACATCGAACACCAAAAAATTTTTTTATAACGCATCCATCAAAAAGAACATAATGAAGTATGATAAAAAGAAATACAACGCCATGAAGGAAAAGAACTCTTAAAAATCTGTTTTTATTTATATTCATTTTCTCCTCACTACTTTCACTAAATTTTATAATTAAAAAAAAGAAAAAAGCAATCCATTTTTTTCGTTATTGAATTTTTTATTTAATTCAACTAGAATGTGAGGAGCGCATAAAATGGAAAGTAGGTATTTATGACAGAAAATAAAGAAATTTTTGAGTCCATGTCCGTAGGAAAAGCGTTGGCATCCTTAGCTATTCCGACGATCATAAGCCAATTGATTACGATGATCTATAATTTGGCAGATACTATATTCATCGGCCAAACAAATGATTATCGTAAGGTTGCTGCTGCATCTGTCGCCTTTAATTTAGTATTTCTGATGAATGCTCTTTCCAATCTTTTTGGAATCGGTGGTGGAAGTTTAATTTCCCGTTTGCTTGGAATTAATCAAGATGAAGAGGCCAAAAAAGTTTCCGCATTAAGTTTTTATGGAACGATTATCGTTACAATTTTATATTCACTTATCATTTTTCTTTTTATGGATCCTATTTTACGGATTCTTGGTGCCAGTAATGATACCATTCAATATGCGTCCGATTATACTTTATGGGTCGCCATCATCGGCAGTATTCCGTGCACTTTAAGTATGACTATGGCACATTTATTAAGAAGTGAAGGATATACACGTCACGCCAGTTTAGGTTTAGGAATGAGTGGTATTTTAAATATTGTACTCGATCCTTTATTTATGTTTGTTTTACTTCCAAAAGGCAATGAAGTTCTTGGTGCAGCCATGGCAACAATGGTATCGAATATTTGTTCTTTGATTTATTTTTCCATTGTATTTTTCTTCTTAAGGAAAAAAGCCATCTTAAATATTTCTCCAAAATTGTTACCCAGTTCTTTAAAACATCTAAAATCTGTTTTAGCCGTAGGATTTCCGTCCTCTTTAGGTTCTGCATTAGCTTGCGCGTCAAGTATATTAATCAATAATCTATCTTCCAATTACGGAGATATACCGGTGGCCGCGGTTGGAATAGTGAAGAAAATTGATATGTTACCCACAAATGTCGGTATGGGATTATGTCAAGGGATGATGCCTTTGGTTGCTTATAATTATTCATCAAAAAATTATAAACGAATGCGCTCTGTGGCTCGTTATGCTCGGATCAGTGGAATTATTTTTGCTTTAATTTGTGTCCTTACTTTTGAAATTTTTGCTTCACCGATTGTACTCTGTTTTATTGAAGATGCAGAAACATTATCTTTAGGTACGGATTTTTTGAGAATTTGTTGTCTGGCAACACCTTTGATGATTATAAATTTTCAGATGAGTTATACTTTTCAGGCTATGGGAAAAGGGCCTGAATCCTTAGTTCTTTCTTCTTTAAGACAAGGATTAATCAATATTCCTTTATTGTTCTTAATGAATGCAATTTTTGGTTTGTATGGTATTGTGTGGACCCAATTGATTTCCGATAGTATCACGTTAGTTATTTCCTTTACACTTTACCATATGACATATAAAAAATTAGTTATCAACATGGAAAATGCAAACTGTTAATTAAGATAGTTTTCTATTCGAAAAAAGTTAAAAAAATTTCTCTTTCTTTCTTCTTGTGCTGTTCTTTTATATAATAAAAGAGAAGATGAAAGGAGAAAATATGTCTTTTCTTGTTCTTAAAGATGTGAACAAAGTTTATCATTCCGATGCCGGATCTTTTCAGGCATTAAAAGATGTCTCTTTTGAACTAGATTCGGGAGAATTCGTAGTTATTTTGGGGCCAAGCGGTGCCGGGAAAACCACGCTATTGAACATGTTGGGTGGTATGGATACACTTACCAGTGGCCAAATCTTTTTGGAGGAGAAAGAAATTTCTTCTTATAATAAGAAAAAATTAACTCTTTATCGTCGTACGGAAATCGGTTTTGTTTTTCAATTTTATAATCTTATGCCAAATTTAACTGCATTGGAAAATGTGGAATTGGCAACAGAAATTTGTAAAAATGCATTGAATCCGACAGAAACATTAAAAGAAGTAGAACTAGGAGAGAGATTATCCTATTTTCCATCACAATTGAGCGGAGGGGAGCAACAGCGAGTCAGTATTGCCCGTGCCATAGCAAAGAATCCGAAAATTTTATTGTGTGATGAACCGACAGGCGCTTTGGACTATTTAACCGGGAAAAATATTCTTTCTTTATTATATGAAATATCTAAAAAACAGAATAAATTGGTAATTGTCGTGACACATAACCAAGCCATTAAGGATATGGCCGATAAGGTCATTTATATTAAAAATGGTATGGTCACTGCGATGGATAAAAACGAAAATCCAAAACCAATTTCGGAGATTGAATGGTAATGAAAGCCGAAACAAAAATCATTCTTCGTCTTTTTCGAAAACATATTGCACGTTTTGTTACTTTAATTGCTATTTCCATCGTCAGTATCGGATTTATGTATGGTATCATGGAAATTCAAAATAAAATCGAAATGGCCATTGAAGATACGTATCAAAGTCAAAACATTTCCGATTTATATATAAAAAGTAAAAGACAAACAGGTTTCAATCAAAAAGAATTGGAACTTTTAAAAGATCGATATGGAACAGAACATCTTTTGGAAAGTTTTTGCTATGAAGAAGAAAATAATGGCGAAATCACCCGTTTTTATTACATGAATTTAAACGAAAATAAAATAAATAAATTTGTTTTGGAACAAGGAAGACTTCCCGCGAAAGAAAATGAAATTTTGGTGGAAAGAAAAACCAATACACTTCATGGTTATGCTTTAAACGAAACGATTAATTACCGAAATACATCTTATGTTGTGGTAGGAACAATCTTTAACCCTCTAATCAATAATAAAGAAGAAGAGCCTAGCTTCACCGATTCGGAAAAACATCTTTCGAATGTTCTTTATTTTCATGTCGATAATCTTCCAATAATCAATGATGTATATATCACTTTAGAAAATCGTGATTTATTTCATTCCTTCTCTTCTTCTTACAAAGAAGAAATTGAAAATCAAAAATCCTATCTTCTCGATCAAATATCTTCTCAAGATATCGAAGTATTAAGTTTATATGAAAATTACGGCCTTTATTCTTTAAATTCTTATGCGGAAAAAGTAAGTCTTATTGGAATTATTTTCGTTGTCTTTTTCTTCATAGTTACTTTATTGGTTGTTGATTCCACGATGACTCGATTGCTCGATGAAGAACGTACACAAATAGCATGTCAAAAAACATTGGGATATTCGTCTTTTAAAATTATTTTCAAATATATTTTGTTCGTAGGTCTTGCTACTTTATGCGGTGGGATTTTCTCTCTTTTGATGGGATTTGGATTAACCTATGTCGTTTACAATGCTTTTTATCTACAATATGTACTTCCCGAAATGTCATTATCGCTGAACGTATTCATGTACTTATTCCTTTTTCTCGGGATGATGATAGGAAATATCCTATTAATTCTTTTTTCTTCGTTAAAACTTGCCCGTCAAAACGCAATTCAGTTGCTGACTCCAAAATCTCCGAAAAAAGGAAAAAAGGTATTATTGGAAAGAGTCAAATT
The DNA here is from genome assembly GCA_947629415.1 of uncultured Bacilli bacterium. Lineage (GTDB taxonomy): Bacteria > Bacillota_I > Bacilli_A > RFN20 > CAG-449 > CANRPC01. Next base: position 3,320 of record CANRDP010000016.1, on the reverse strand, counting down.
TTTATGGAATCGCCTTTCTTTTAAATATAAATCCACTCTACGCAATATTTTCCTTTTCAAAAGTCGCTTTTTCATGACCGTTTTATCCGTTATCGGTGCTACTGTTCTTGTTTTCGCGGGATTTGGTTTACTTGATTGTACGCAAAATATTGAAAATGGAAATTCTTTAGTTACTGTTTCCATTGCTCTGATTGCTTTCTCGGCATTATTATGTGCTTTAGTCATTTATAATATTACAAACATTAATGTGAGTGAAAGAAATCGAGAAATTGCCACTTTGATGGTTTTAGGTTATAAAAACAATGAAGTAACCGGATATATCTTTCGTGAAATCTACATTATGAGCGCAATTGGCGCCATTCTCGGACTTCCTTTAGGTATTTTGTTTTTGCAATTTGTCTTTTATTTAATTGATTTCGGAAGTTTAAGTGAAATCCATTGGTGGACATATCTTATTGCACCGATTGTAACCATGCTTTTTAGTTTCCTTTCTACCTTTTTCCTTTATAGAAAAATTGTAAAAACAGATATGAATGCCTCTTTAAAAATATTAGAATAACTACTTTCTTTTTGAATAATTATAATGAAAGAAAATAGGATTTCTATCAATTAAAAAGAGGGATATAGGTATCTGCTTCTTTTAACATATATGGAATAAATTTGTAATTTAATTTATAAGCCAAAAAAGCAACAATCAAATCACCATGAAACAATGATTTTATTGAAGGGTTATGCATGAAATCAATATAAATTATATTTTCATAATTATTTTTACAATTGTTGTTTTATTTGCCTTCATCCTTTAATAATTAATCCCCTTTTCTTTATTTTCAAAAAATCTTGCCATAAAACAATATCATTAGAAATCTTTCGTGCAAGCATTTTATAAAACCTTTGAACTATACCTTGCATTTTATTTTGCTTTTCTTGATATTTATTAGAATCTGTTATTTGAGTATGTCTTCTTTTAACTTACAATATTGACTCTAAAAAAATAGACGAACACATTGCATCTATCGATATGGTAAAAAATACATTTTTATGCACTGCGCATCATTGCAAATAAATCTATAAACAAATATAAAACCCTAATTTTTTTTGTGACTATCTTCTTTAATTTTTTTTGCTTTTTAAATTCGATAATAAAATATATATACCTAATAAAATTATGCTCGTTCCTATTACAACCGCAAAAAGAGTCCAAGTAGGTATTGTATTATCAAAAAGCACTAACTTTCCATCAAACGAAAGTCTAATTTGTTCTGTTATTTCTGAAGGAACATGCTCTACAGTTTGTAGGTGATCTATAACTCCATTCATATAATATTGTCTAAACAATACAGTTCCGTATGTGCTAGGCAAAAAACTTAAAAAATTTCTTACTCCACTTCCAAATTGAGATATTGGCATATAAGCTCCACTTATAAAACCATACATTGAGGATACAAGTGTAGATACCGCGGAATGTGCTCCTTGTGTAGATATAACCATTCCAATAATTGATGCTAATAAACTGCCAAACAAACACATACAAAATGTTGATACAAACAGCATTATCACATCTGAAAAAGTTAAATAAAAACCAACAAAACCAAGATAAATAAAACTAATAATAAGTACAATAACGCCAATCAAAAACGTTGTTAAAAAATTAGATATAAAATAGGATATTAACAATGTTGATCTTTTAACAGGCGTGATATTTAAATCATCAATTGCCTTATTCAATTTATCCAGAACCATTATATTTGAACAAAACGATACCGTTACACAAGAAACAGAAATTATAGATGAAAATAACCATCCGCCGCAGAAAGCTTCAATTGTATTTTTACTAACTTCTATTCCTTCCGGTATAAGATTCGTTATAGTATCCGTATAGACATTTTTTAAAAACGTTAAGAATAAAACAACTAAAATCAAAGGAGTTAATAAAGAAACAAAAAAGGTCATTTTATCTTTGAAATATAATTTAATATTTCTGTTTATTAAAGCTAAAAGTTTTCTCATTTCACTTTTCATATCACAATCTCCTTTAAGTCTTTACCAGTTATGTTTAAAAAGACATTGTCCATTTTTCCTTTAACCACTTCAAAATCGAAGATATATTTCCCAAAATTAATGATTATATTTTTAGCTTCTTCGATATTCATTAGTTCTATTTCTAATGTTTTATCCGTCTTTATAAATTTTACATGATTTTGATTTAGTATGTCGGGGAATTGTTCGGCATATTTATATATTTTCAAAATATCATTAGCATATTTATTTTTTAGATTATTTGGTGTATCGTTTGCTACAATTTTCCCATTATCGATAATCACAATCGTATCTGCCTCATCGGCTTCTTCCATATAATGAGTCGTTAAAATAATGGTAAGTTCTTTTGTTAATCTTAAGTTAGATAAAAGTTTCCAAACTAAAATTCTTGTTTTAGGATCAAGTCCGGTAGTCGGTTCATCTAATATCAGAATTTCAGGATTATGAATGAGAGCCCGAGCTATATCCACTCTTCTTTTTTGTCCACCACTTAACTTATAAAGAGCGCGATTTAAAATATCTTTAAACTCTAAAGTTTGAGCAAGATAATCCAAATTTTCTTTAAATTTTTCTTTTCTCATATCATATAAATCTGCTTTAAATTTTAAATTTTCAAAGACAGTAAGTTTTGAATCAAGAACAGAATTTTGAAAAACAACACCAAGTTTTGGTTTAATTTTACGAATATCATTATCCAAGTTTAAGCCATCAATAATGACATTCCCATCATCTTTTTTAAGTTGTCCGCATAAAATATTTATCGTTGTCGATTTACCTGCTCCATTTAAACCTAAAAAAGCAAAAAATTCCCCCTTTTTAATTGAAAAAGAAATATCATCAACTGCTTTGACATCTTTAAAATATTTCTTTAAATGATTAATTTGAATAATATTATCTATGGGCATTTTTGTTTTCCTTTATTTTAAAAATTTCTTCTGCAAATTTTAAATAATCATCGTATTTTGCAATTGCAATGCCCTTACTTTTATCACCAAGTAAAATTAATGTATCTCCATCTTTAAAGCCAAATACATCTCGTGCTTGCTTTGGAATAACAATTTGGCCTTTGCTTGTTATTTTCGTAGTCCATATAAATTTATCCTGTTCATTGCTCATAGTCGTTTCTCCTTATTATTCTTACTTTTCTTACATTATATCATAAATAAGAATTAAATCAACAATTAAAATGATTTTTAGTTATCTATTGTTAATTATAAAAGCAAGTGCAACAAACAAAGAGAGAAACGAAAAGAAAATGTTGCAAACAGAAGTAAAATTAC
>CANRDP010000015.1 GCA_947629415.1 uncultured Bacilli bacterium | reverse complement strand
ATACATTTATATCTTATTAAATTAAAAACTTGGATGCTAGTCCAAGTTCTTATCGATTGTTAAATCGATTTTGTTCTCTTCTCCTTAGAAAAACATACACATATAAAAAAAAGAATCATAAATTAAATTGTGTTGATAAAGGAGTTTTATGAAAACAAAAAAAATAACTTTTAGTTTGGCAATGCTTCCTTTACTTATTTTATTGCCTTTGACATCTTGTGAAAATGAAGAAAATACGATAACGATTGCAGAAGTAACACATTCTATATTTTATGCACCGATGTATGTAGCAAAAAATAAAGGTTTTTTTGAAGAAGAAGGATTAAAAATTGATATCATTACAACACCGGGAGCGGATAAAACCATGGCAGCTTTATTATCCAAAGAGGCACAAATCGGCCTAATGGGTCCGGAGGCTTCCGTTTATGTTTATGAACGAGGACAAGAGGATTATGCGGTTAATTTTGCACAATTAACACAAAAGGATGGTTCCTTTTTATTGGGTCGCGAAAAAGTGGATTCTTTCGATTACCATATGCTGAATGGGAAAACGGTAATCGGTGGTCGTAAAGGCGGTATGCCTTTAATGATATTGGAACATATCTTACGTTCAAAAGGAATTGATTTCGGAGAAAATGACCCGACAAAAGATGTAAATGTGCGCACCGATGTTTCTTTTGATGCCATGTCTGGTGCATTTGTTGCCGGCGAATCGGATTATGTCACGGCGTTTGAACCTGTAGCCACGCAAGTGGAAAATTTAAATAAAGGGCATATTGTTGCTTCCTTAGGTGAAGATTCCGGTGAAATACCATATACATGTTTTTCCAGTTTGACTTCCTACATGGAACAAAATGAAGAAAACTTAAAAAAATTCACTAAAGCGATTGCGAAAGGAATTGATTATGTCCTTACAAATTCCATAGAAAGCATCATTCCTTACTTGCAAAGTGATTTCACTTCCAGTTCGGAAGAAGAGCTTAAAAGTGTCATGAAAAATTACTTGGGAATCGAAGCATGGCCATCTACGGTAAGTTTTCAAAAAGAAAGCTTTGATAAATTGATAACGATTATCAAAGAAGCCGGGGAACTGGAGGAAAATATTCAAGTTCCTTATGAAAAACTTGTAACCAATCGTTATATTTAATAAAAAAAGTGGAAAAATTTCCACTTTTTTAATGAATAAAGTTTGTCGGAATCTTCTTTTCCCGTTTGGGCTTTTCCAATCCTTGTTTTTTCCCGACATCAATGGAATATAAAATCCAAGCCATATTTTTCGCCAAAGAACGCATTGTTTGTAAACCTTCGATATCTTTTTCCACATCTTGGGGAGTAAAACCATGTACTTGATTCCAATATTGGCTGGAAATAACTGGCATATTATTCATCATGTAATACATATTTAATTGAGCAAAAGTTTCTGTGGCACCGCCTCTTCGACAAGAAACCACGGTGGCAACAGGTTTATCTTCCATGTATCGCACGGAAGAATAAAATAAGCGATCCATAAAAGAAGTGATTCCTCCGGTGGCACTTCCGTAATAAACCGGAGTTCCAAAAATAAATCCATCGGCATTTTCTGCCATCTTGGCAAAAAGATTCACTTCATCATGAAAAACACATTCGCCGTATTCTTTACAATGATTGCAGGCGATGCATCCTTGATTTCTTGTTCCGATCCAAAATATTTCGGAAGCGATGTTTTGTTTTTCTAATTCTTGAGCAATTTCCTCTAAAGCACGATGGGTACAACCATTTTTTCTTGGACTTCCGTTGACTAATAAAACTTTCATTTTTTTCTCCTTTTCAAATTTTACATTTCAATAGCAGTTAAATCTACTTTCTGTATTTCTCCGGTTAATAAAGAATACAAATAAGCTTGTACAGGTAAGTGAAAAGCATTCTCTAAATAAGAAGCATAGATTTTTAATTGTACTTTATATGCATCATCCTCCATATTTTTTAATTTGTAATCGACTAAAAGAATATCTTTTTCTCGCACGGAAAATAAATCGATAATACCTTTAGTATTTTGATTCTCAAATTCATATTCTTTGTAAATTTTTCCTTGTATCACTTGTTTTGCTAAAGAAGAATTCAAAAATTTTTGAATGATTTTCTTCTCAAAAGAATTTGGAAGAAAAGAAATATCCTTTTCATAAAAATCCGTTATTTGCATGTAAAAATGTAATTGTTCACCAAGGGATAAAGCTTTTCCATCACTTTTTATTTCCAATTTTTTGGATGCTTTCCTTTTCTTTTCGTCTTTTTCAAGCAAAATCGTATTATCTTCATAAGGTAATTTCTCTTGAATTTCTTCTGCTTTATGAAAAGCATTTTCCATTATCTTTCCTTCCTTTTTCTGCGCGGAAAAATCACTGATCATTAAAAAATCATAAAAAGATTTTGCATTGGAAATTTTCTTATCTTTTCTTTCGACATTCGGCATTAAAAATATCATTTGTTCTCTTGCCCTTGTAAGTGCTACATAAAACAAACGAATTTTTTCGGAAAGATCTTCTTTTCGCTCTTTTTCACGATATAAATCATGAAAAATAGTGTTTTTCCCCTTTGAATTTTGAAAAATAATTCCGTATTTTTGGGAAACAAAAGAGGCAATATTCTGATCTTGCATATTGAAGTTTCGCCATAATCCTGCAAAATAGCATATAGGGAATTCCAATCCTTTGGATTTGTGGATATTCATCAATTTTACGGCATTTTCTCCGGATGGAGAGGATACAGAAGAATATTTTACTTTATATTCTTTTAGACCTTCAAAGAAAGAAACGACTTCATTTAAACCAAATTCCAAGCGATCCATTTCTTTAAAAGAATCCCGATAGGATAGAAGACTATGCACATGATTTTCTACATTTCCGATTTGAATTATCTTTTCGTAAATGTTGGTTTTTTCATAAAATAAATCCAAAAGTTCAACCAACGAAAGCGTTTTTCTTTCTTTTAAAATATTTTTCATGTCGCAAAGAATTGGGGAATTTTCAAATGCATTATTTTTGAAAATCCGATCTAATTCCTCGTCGGATATTTGATAAAGAAAACTGCGGGCCAACGAGGCAAAAGCATGTCGAGAGATTGCGGTTTTTTGTTCGGACAAATCAAGGAATAAGACAAAAACATTTTTAATGATTTCCATAAGCTCGTTTTCCATGATATCTTCGTTTTGTACCACATTTAAAGGAATACCCATTTCTTCAAAAACTCTTTGATAAGTCACAAAATCTTTTGCTCGATCCATCAAAATACAAAAAGATGAAAAATCAACATTTTTCATTTTTGGTTTGTCATTTTCATAAGACATTATTTTTTGTGTTTTTTGTATGCGATCCAATAAATCACTGGCAATGAGACGAGCTTCAAGTTCGCTTGGCGACATACCGGATACTTTGTCATAAGTTAAAAAGGTGGTTTGTGCTTCGAATATATTCACATCAAGATAATCTTTATTTCCAAAAGAAATCATGTGTTCTTTTGCGTAATCGGCATCACCATATTCAAGAGTCATAATATTCGAAAATATTTTATTAATGTCCTGAAGAACTTCTTTTCTGGAACGGAAATTCTCATTTAAATCGATTTTTTCTCCGTTTTGGTGTTTGGAATATTGAAGATATTTTTCTTTAAAAATTTCCGGTCTGGCATTGCGAAAGCGATATATCGATTGTTTGATATCGCCCACCATAAAAAGATTATTTCTTTCAATTTCCAATAAAAATTTTTCTTGTGCAAAAGAAGTATCCTGATATTCATCGACCATTATGATTTTAAAAGATTCGGAAATTTCTTGACAAATATCTTTGTGTTCTTTTACCAATTGATAGGCAAAACGAGCAATATCGGCAAATTCAAAACACATATTTGACATTTTATAATCTTTTTGAATATCATCAATTTTTCGGGCCAGGCGTTTTAATACATCGATATCTTTTTTATTCTCTATCCATTCTTTTAAAATATTTTCTTTTGTATCGCAAAAGGAAATTTTCTTTTTCAATTCATCTCTTATGGATTTAAAAAGATCTATTTGTTCGTCTTCATCTTCGTCTTTTAATGACGGCAAACGAGGAAAGGAAAGAATTTTTGAAAAGTCATCGATTGTTTTTGCTGTAAAAATTTCTTCATATTTCGAGGCAACTTTTTCTTTCCATACGGAAGAATCAACAGAAAGAAGAGCATCGTAAAGTTCTTTTTGAAGCTTTAATAACGAATTTTCTTCTTCTTGAACAGCCGCAAGAGCAAGCTGACGATAGGATGTTTCCTCTTCTTCCAAAAAGGATTCTTTCGGATCTTCTGCTTCTTTTAAAAGCGAAAAAAGGAGATCTTTCATATTTTTATCATCACGAAAACAATGATGTTTTATCAAGTTCAAAAATTCCGGATCTTCTTTTTCATAACTTTCCTGAAACAATACATCGATCCATTCTCTTCTTTTTACATCCATAATACTTGAAGAAATAATATCGATATTTTCATCCAAATTAAGTACCAGATGATATTTTTTCACCAAACTTAAAGCATAAGCATCAAAAGTACAAATGGAGGCAATGTCTACTTTATCCGCTTCCAAAGGAAATTCATCTTTTAATTTCATTCGGATTCGTTCTTTCATTTCATCCGCGGCCAAATTGGTAAATGTCAAAAGAAGCATATCGTTCAAATGATAATGATATTCTTTGACCAGATAGCGAACTTTTTCCGTCAATACGGCTGTTTTTCCACTACCTGCACCCGCGGAAACAATGACATTTTTATTTATGATTTCAATGGCTTGTCTTTGTTTTTCGGTAAATTTCATTGTTTTTCCTCCTTCTTTTGAATTAAGATTCGTACATAATCCGAAGGGTTTACAAAACACACATCATGATAAGGGCATAAACTACATTCCGATACTTCATTTATCATTTTGGGAGCAATGGAAAAGTCTCCGGCATGAATTTTTTTGGCATCTTCCTTAATTTTGTTTTTTGCTTCTTCCATCAAATTTTGAATTTCTTCTTTATCCATGACCGAAGCATTTTTACTTAATGTTCCGTCTTTATTTGTTTTTAAAGAAGCAATATATTTTTCTTCTGAATCTAAGGCATGACGCAATTCTTTTTCTTTTCTGGTGATTCCGATAAGAGAAAAACATTTTTCATCAAGAGTTTCCTTATACTCTTTCGATAGAATCGGAGCAATATATAAACCACTGATTTCGTCCTCCGCAAAATTTTCTTTCGCTAATATCAAATAAATTGGTAATTGCATATCTTTTCCATAAGGAATGTAATCTTTATGAAAACGATAGGCACCCGTCTTATAATCGACGAGAGCAATCGAATGATTTTTTGTATCTTTTAATAAAAGATCGATTCTTCCGGTTAAGAAGGTTGTATCATCCAAGCAATAAGTTATACCGAATAATTCCGGATATCGTTCATCAAAAGAAGAATCTTCAAAGAAGTGTTCATGAAAGGAATAAACCGCTTCAATTTGATAAAACAAATTTCGAAGGAAAAACTGTTCTTTTTTGTCATAAGAATATTTTTCAAAATAATCTTCTATGGTAAAAAAATTGCCTTTGAGACGATCCTCTAAAACTTTATGAAAAAGATTTCCGATTTTTAATGCCAAAGTTTCTTCATTATCCTCCAGTTTCCAACGATATGTCAATAAATATTTAAATGGACAAGAAGCATAAACATTGTAGGAAGAATAAGTTAAATATAAAGGTAGAGTACTTTGAAAAATTTCGGAGTCATGAAAGGAATGCGAATAATTTAAGTAAGGGATATTTTCTTCTTTTAAAAGGTAAGAATATGGATTTCTTTTCCCGTATAGACGGGATAAATCTTCTTGGGTACATAAAAAATATTGATAAGCTTTTTTCGTAATAAGGTCGGGATTTCTTTTTATTATTTCAAAAGAATAATGCATTTCAAAAAAAGAAGAAGATCTTTTCAGTCCACCTTCTTTTTTATGTTTCATAAAAAGAACATTTCCTTCACTATGATAAAGCTCATCAAAATATTGCAATTCCATTTCATTTTTTTCCGTGCTTGTAAGAAGGCCCAATTCCAGATTCATAGCATCACTAGGATAGCTATCATCCGCATAAAAGAAAGGAAAGATAGATGCGTTGAAAGAAAGAACAAAAAGAGTTTCATCCTTTTTGGGAAGATACTTTGAAGAAATTATTTCTATCCCTTCATCGCATTCCTTTCGTATTTTTTTAATAAGATATTGAAAATAAGCTTTGATTTCATCTTCGGAAAACGAATCTTTTAATAAAAAATATGGCTTAAGAAATAAAAAACCATCCTCTTCATTCAATTGTTTCAATGCTTCGGTAATCGATAAAGTTTTTAAATTTTCGAAAAAAAGGTTATATTCTTCTTTTTGTTTGTATGTCCCAGAATGCGAAAATCCAAGAGGAAATTGATTAAAAACATTTTGCCTTCTCAATTCCTTCATTGCCTCTTCATTTCGCGATAAAATCTTAATATTTTTATACGTTCCTTCTTTTTTATATATTTTTGCAATTAGAGTAAAAAGCAAAGCAATTTCTTGCTCCAAAGTATCATTTTCATATAACGGACGATTTTTTTGCTTTTTCGGAATATCGATATTTTGATACGTAATCTCATATTTTTCCAATATTCTTTTAAGTTCTTTTGTCAATGCCAAGGGTGTTACATATATTTCTAACGATTGAAGATACTTTGAAAAATAAGGATATGTCTTTATCCATCCTTTCAGTTGAAGCTCTTTTTTTATAGCAGACAAGTAATTTAATTTTTCCGATGTCGGTTCATAACAACTTAAAAGAAAACTACAAATTTTTTCTGCATTAGAAAAGGAATAACCTAATGATTTTAAGTACAAAATGGATCTTTCATCTACTTGACCAAGTAATTTATTTTTTACTTCTTCCGCGTCGAAAAGAATCCCATCCCAAGAAGGATGAGACAAGCGGTAAGATAAGAATAATCCTTTCTCTTCGTGAGCAAAAATATATGCTTTCATATTATTCTACCGATTTTAATGCCATCACGGCATCTACCTTTGAAGCAAGTCTTCCCAAAAGCAAATTCACAATAATCGAACTGCCTAAAGAAATAAGAATACTATAAAAATAAGTTTCGAAAAATATATGATAAAGAAAATGGAAAAGCGAAGTCTGATTTACACTTAATATTGTCACTAATAAAGGATATCCCAAGAATAATCCCAAAACCATTCCGATGAGAGTCAATATCATTATTTCTCCGATTAACCCCCACATAATTTCCCATCGTCTGCAGCCAATGACTTTTAATGTTGCGATATCTCTTTTTCTTTCATTGAAATTCAATAAAGCCAAATTATACGTTACCACGACGGCAAGTAAGATGGCAAAAATCTTTACCGTATTGCACATGACTTCAATACTTCCCAGAATTTCACGAATTCTCGCAGATAATTCATCATTTGTCGAAATGGATCCCAAAGATAAATTCAAATTTTCTATTTGCGTTTTTATTTCATTTTGATCACAATCCTCTTTTAATAACAAATCCGCTCCGGAAGCCACAAAATCAATCGCAGTTAAATTATCTTTTTTCGTATATAATTGTAAAAGATAAGAGGATTCGAATAGTGCATCGACTTTCAGCAAATAAGATTTTCCCAAATAAATAATCGTCATTTCGTCTCCGACAGATATATTCAATTTCTCTGCAGTGCAATAAGAAAGAACAACCCCGTCTTGAATCAAGGGAGCAAAATCATACGACTTCGGCTGTTCATTTTCAAATAATGTAATTGTCGTATCGATGGCTTGATTTTTATATGTGGCCTGAATCGGTAATGCCATATAGGCGTCATATGCTTCAATTTTATCTCCCAACGCGGAAATGATCGATTCTTTTTCTTTTGAAGAAGTGCCATAAGTAAAATTAATTTGGCTTTGCATATGTACTCGAAAATCCAGATCAACGCCATAATTTACCGTATCCATAATGCCGAATCCGGATACGAGAAGTGCCGTACATCCCATTACTCCGAAGATGACCATAAAGGTTCTCGACCATTTGGTAATGATATTACGAAGGGCCATCCGCATGGAAAGTAAAAAAGGTGTTTTCTTCTTTATTTCTTTTTTTCTTTTTGCCTTTAATTCTTTTAAAGCTTTCGGTCGCATAGATTCAACAGGAAGAAGATTTACTTCTTCACGAGAAACAAGAAAGCTGACAAAACCGCTGAGCAAGCAAAATAAAAGGGTACAAAATAGGATTCTTGACCATGGAAAAATTGGACCAATTGAAGGAAGATTATACAAAATATCATATTTTTTATTCATAATTCCGGGAATAAGCAATGGTCCGACAATACTACCGAATAGGCATCCAATAAAACATAAAATAATTCCAAACCAAATATAGTGAAAAAGAATTTTATATTTTGGTATACCAATGGCTTTCATTGTACCGATATCTTCTCTGGAACGATAAATCAATTGAGAAAGCGAAGTTAAAACAACTAAAATCGCTACAATAAAAAATATCGCAGGAAAAACAAGAGTCAGTTGTTCCGCTTGTTTTACATCGGATTCCAAAGTAACGGTAGAGGGTAAATTTTCCTTAGTTAAGGAAGTAATTAAAGTAGAAGCATTTTCATTCGTTGAAAAATAATCTGTTATTTTTGTATTCAAATCATTTAAATCAATATTTTCTTTGGCACGAATCAAATATTGATTAAAATAATCGGATATGGAAATATCTTGAATTATTTCTAAAATTTTAGGTTTAAAACTTGCTCCAAATCCGGTATCCATATAAGCATGATCAACTTGCTGCGTCAATGTTTCTTTGAACGTGGATTCCAGAAGTTCACTATCTAACATTACTCTTGTTGCAGTGGAACTGGATACTTCTGCCGCTTCCGGATGCATCATAAATCCGGTTATTTTTGATTCTAAGCGAAGTTCTTCACTATCAAAAGGATCATTTTCTCCGGGCTTAACTAGTGATTTTAAAAAAGTAAGAGCAAAATCAAAATTATCAGGATAATATTGTTTAATCAGTGCATCTCGAAAATCAGATAAAGAAATTGGCAATATATAGGTAATGGTGTCTCCGACTTTTTTATCGCTTATTGATTTATAATGTTCATCAATCAAAAATCCGCGTTCTCCATCCTTCTCTATTGAAGAATATTGATTCATTTTGTTTGTTTGCGGTGCAATAAAAAAAGAAGCAGTTCTCGAATTGACATATCCATTACAAGAAAGTCTGCGCTCAATAAAATCAATTCCTTCCATGCTTTCGAGTTCTTTGGCTTCCTCTTCACTTGTTTTATCAACATAAGTAAAAATATCTGCAATATTCCCTTGTTCATATAAAGTATCTACTCTTAATTGCAAAGATTGAGAATTGGCGGTTAAACCGATAAATAATGTCACGGCCAAAAAAGAAATCAAAATAAGTGCCAAATACTGTTTAAAATTATTTTTAATTTCTCTTAAAGACATGCGAAAGAGAATTTTTGATTTTACCATGTGATTTCCTCTACGGATAAAGGTTTTTCATTGTAATAATCTTCAATGATTTTGCCATCTTGTAATTGTAAAACATGATTGGCAAGCTTGGTTAAAAGAGCATTATGCGTAACCATAATAAGAGTTTTATGATTTTCCTTTGCCACTTTTGTTAAAAGTGCGATGATATTTTTTCCGGTTTTTGAATCCAAAGCACCGGTAGGTTCATCACATAAAATCAATCTTGGATTTTTGACTAATGCACGGGCAATAGCCACTCTTTGTTGTTCTCCACCGCTTAAAGCAGAAGGGAAATTATTCGCACGATTTTTCAATCCTACCGATTCCAACATTTCTTGACTTGATAAAGGATGATCGGAAATACCTTCGGCGAGCATAATATTTTCCAAGGCAGTAAGCGAGGGTAAAAGATTATAAAATTGAAAAACAAAACCAATATCTTTTCTTCGAAATTCGGATAATTGTTTGGCATTGAAATCCGAGGCCTTTTTTCCATCCAATTCATATTCACCTTCACTTGGAATATCCATTCCGCCCAAAATATTTAATAAGGTGGATTTTCCAGCACCGGATGCACCGACAATAACACAAAATTCTTCTTCTTTTATGGTAAAAGACACACCATCCAGAGCATGCACTTGAATTTCACCAATTTGATATGTTTTTTTCAAATCACGAACGATTAACATACATTAACCTCATTTATCGACCGTTTGATTTTTTTCGTTTTGTAATTGAATGGCCTTTTCATAAAAACCAATCATTTGCTCCACACAATGATGAATTTCGTATTGTTTTCCTAATTCCGAATATTGTTTTTGAAGAGCAAATTTTTCTTCCGGATGTTCAATAAAGTAATCGATTTTTTCAGCTAAAGATCGAGAACTTCCCGCTTTGAAAATAGAACGATTGTCCAAAGCAAATTGACTGGCCGCGGATAATTTGGAATCGGAAATAATCGGTACTCTTCCGCAGGCAACCGCTTCAATACAGGAAATACCTTCGATTTCAGCATCGGAAGCGTGAACATAAAGATCCGCATAGTTTAAAACTTTTAATAATTCTTCTTGGTTGCAAAATTTAAAAATAACTTTATTGTCCAATCGATTGGATAATCTTTCTAATTTTCTTCGTTTCGGTCCTTTTCCGCATAAAACCAAGGCAATATCTTTATGATATTTGCTTTTACATATGCCATTGATAATGACATCTTGCCTTTTTTCTCCGGAATATCTTCCAACGGAAACGATAACGATTTTATCTTGCAATTCCTTTGGTCGTTCTACGGGCATCGGATGAAAATTTTCGACCACTCCATTTGAAATAACTTTGGTTTCCGAAGTATATTTGTGGGCTTTTAACTGATTTGCAATCATTTGAGAAGGGCAATGAACCAAATCGATTTTATTATAAAATTTGCGAAAAAAGTGATAGATAATATTATTTATGAAAGTCAATTTTCCAACATGACATGTATAGGTAATATTTTCCGGTTGGCAATGAAAAGCTGCCGTATGAGGAATACCTTTTTCTTCACATAGTTGACGTGTTCTGCAGCCTAGACGAAAAGGTAAAAAAATGTGCACAACATCCGCACCGGTGATTGCCTGTAAAATGATATCATCATCCGGCTGAGCAAATCGCATTCCTTGGCTTTCGACAATCGGATTGAAAATAGGGAATTTCCATTGATTTAATTTATATACTTTTTCGCCAAAATCCCCTTTATAGTCTTCACAAGTCAAGACACGCACTTCATATCCTTTTTCCATTAAAATTTTTGCAAAACGAATTGCCGTAGCGGTTGTACCATTATTTAAATTTCCATACTGGTCCATGACTAAAGTTATTGTTTTCATAGAAATATACCTCTATTCTGCTATCCTCAGAATCATTCCTATGATAGCAAAAATAAGAGAAAAAAACCACATAAAGTTATAACTTTATGTAGTTTTGATTTTTCTTTGAAAAAATGAAAAATTAATTTCTTGACGATTGACGATGAATGATTTCCGCAGTGAAAAAATATGTTTTTTGATTTAAGGAAGAATTCAATAATTTTGTCATCATTCGCATAGCAATAGAACCGATTTCATACATATCCAAAGATAAGGAAGACAATTTTGGTCGCATAATTTTTGAATATTTTGTGTTAATGACAGAAAGAATTTGAATATCATCTGGTATTTTGATATTTAAATCCAATGCAGCGTTTGCCACGGCACAAGAAAGGGAATCTCTGGGAGCAATAAAGAAACCAACTTTTTCTTTTTTTAAAAATTCATAAATCTCTTCATAAGCTTCATCATATTCATCGGTAATTTTGAGAATATGAAAATCTTTTTCATATCCTTTTTTCTTCATTTCTTCTTCCACCGCTTTTTCAATGTTTCCCATCAATATGCCGGGATTTTCAACATGCAAAAAATAAAGTGGTTCATTACCGAATTTATAGTGTTGTTGAATACATTCCTGCAGTGCTTTTGTATAATCCAAAATAATGGAAGCGATATTTTCTCCGGTAATATTTTTCCCGATAATTACCATGGGAATTTTATAATTCGAAAGTTCGATAAAATCCTCTTCTAAAAAAACATCATCAAAGAAAATCACTCCATCGACGTGAGACATAATGATTCTTTCCAAAGTTTCGTTCATTTCTTCCCGAGTTGGCTTGGTAAAAAACAAAGTGGTCTGATATCCGTAGATTTTTGCAATATCGGACATCCCGGAAATGGCATTGGAAAGATATATATAATTTTTTGATGGCAAAACAAGACCGATATTCGTGGATTTTGATGTAGCAAGACCTTGAGCCAAAGCAGATGGTTTATATCCCAAACGAGCTATGGTTTCCATAACTTTTTGCTTTGTTTTTTCGGAAACATTATTTTTTCTATTGATGACACGAGAAACTGTTGCCAAAGAAAAACCAGAAGCCTTTGCTACCTCGTAGATTGTTGCTCTTGTTTTATAATTTGCCATAAATGCTCCTTTTATTTAATTAAAAAAGCGCTTATCGCGCTTTTTGATGATGTTTTACCATAAATCTCGTTTCAAAGTCTTCTCTTTTTATGGATACTTTTTGATGTTGAGAATGAGAACATTTTCTTAAGTCGGAAATGCTTTATCAGCAATTCCATTGAACTTTTGAGCGCAAAAGTATTGTACAATTACTTTGGCTCGAATGTCAATATTTTCTAAAAAAAGGTTCCTGTGTTTTGTGCCTTTTCTCAGTATGGTAAGTTATTACATCACCAATATAAGTATGGATAATTTTTTTGATTTTATTCGCTATTTCACTAAATCTTTTATAATTTTAATTCCACTGGAAGTGCCGATGCGATTAGCACCTGCTTCAATCATTGCCAAGAAATCTTCCTTTGTACGAATTCCACCCGAAGCTTTTACGCCCATATCGGGACCGACGGTTTTTCTCATAAGAGCAATATCTTCTTTTGTTGCTCCTCCGGTGGAAAATCCTGTTGACGTTTTTACAAAATTGGCACCTGCTTCTTTTGCAAGTTTGCAAGCTCTTACTTTTTCTTCATCCGTCAAAAGACAGGTTTCGATAATGACTTTCAAAACTATTTCTTCACGTAAGGCACGACGGATACGTGCAATTTCATCTTTCACATAGTCGTCATCATGTGCTTTTAATCTGGAAATATTTATGACCATATCTACTTCTTCTGCACCATCAAATACTGCTTCCGAAGCCTCTTTTACTTTAATCATAGTAGCATTTGCACCTAATGGAAAACCAATTACAGTACAGACTTTTACACCGCTATTATCCAATTGTTTATGACATCTTGCCACATAGCAAGGATTGACACAAACAGAAGCAAATTGATATTCTTTTGCCTCTTCACAAAGACGATCGATAGCTTCGTCACTGGCATCTGCTTTTAGTAAAGTATGATCGATATAACTCGCATAATTCATAATATTTATCTCCTAATAACATTATTTTAACAATAAATATCTTTTCTGTCTAGACCCACCCATGAAGCGGTTTTTATCCTTCAATATAAAATTTTCAAAGATAAAAAGAAGAAAAAAAGCGAATATATCGCCAATAATAAATAATAAAAAGAGTAAATAAAAACACGGAAATCCGTGTTTATTTTCAGCATTTATTCTGCTTCTTTTTTAACTTCAGCAACTTGTTTTCCGTTATAATAACCACAATTCGGGCAAACGTGATGAGGAACGACCGGCGCGCCACAATGACTACATTTACTGACTTGTGAAACCACTAATTTTATATGTGTTCTACGTTTTGCTTTTGCTGTTTTTGATGTTCTTCTTGCTGGTACTGCCATTTTCTAAACACCTCCTGGGCTTTTGACACGATAATAAGTATAAAGAGAAATTTAAATATAGTCAACTTAAAATGAAGGATTTCCGTTTTTTCATTTCCATACGAAGACTTGATGAAAATCAAGCTTCCCTAATTCAAGCATGAAAAAGATTATTCTTTTTCTTCATCCAAAAGTTCTGAAATATTCGAGTAATGATAGCGAACTTTTCGAAGCTTCCCATGAAGACAAGCGGAACTTTTCACTTCGACGGAAATATAATTGGAGGAATATCCTTTCCAACATTTCTTTTTTTTATCAAAAGATTCAAAAAGAACTTCCAAAATTTGATTATCAAATTGTTTTAAATAAGATGCTTCCAATTCTTTTCCTATTTTCAGTAATTTACGAACTCTTTCTTGCTTGATATTCGAAGGTACTTGAGGTTTCATGTTCCCTGCAACGGTATTCGGGCGTATCGAATATGGAAAGACATGGAGAAAATGAAATCCGCATTCTTTGATAAATGCATTGCTTTCTTCAAATTCTTCCTCGCTTTCTTGTGGAAAACCGACAATGACATCACAGGCAAGAGCTAAAGAAGGTAGAGCATTTTTTACTTGTTGAATTTTGCTTTTAAATTCTTCTTTGGTATACTTTCGATTCATTCTTTTTAAAACGGTCTCGGATCCGGATTGCAAAGGGATATGAAGATGTTTTGCGATTCTTTTTTCCTCTTTTAATAATTCAAGAAAATTCTCATTGATTTGACTTGCCTCGATTGAAGAAATACGCAATCGTTTCAGCTCCGGTTCTTGAATTAAAATAGTACGGATTAAATCCGTGAAATTACTTTGTAAATCTTTTCCGTATGCCGCGGTATCAATACCCGTTAAAACGATTTCGGAAAATCCATTTTTTACCAAAGTATGAATTTCTTCCAAAATTTCTTCTTTTTTTCGAGAACGGAATTTTCCGCGAACATAAGGAATAATACAATAAGAGCAAAAGTTATCGCATCCGTCTTGAATTTTTACAAAGGCACGTGTATTTTCTTTATATGTATGTATACGAATTTCCTCATAGCAAGTTCTTTCTCGAGGATGATCCAATACGATAATTTTTTTTCTTTCTTTTAAAAATTCTTGAATTTTATCGGCAACGCAAGTTTTTCCTTCGGTACCGATTAAAATATCACAATCCGTATCGACATATGTTCCGGATTGAATGTAACATCCTACGGCAACAAGAATGGCATTTGGATATATACGACGAAAATGATGAATCTTTTGCCGTGACTTTTGTGATGCAACATGTGTAACGGTACAAGTATTTATTATCACGACATCCGGATTGTCTTTTTCCGCTACCTCTGTATAACCATTTTGTAATAAAGATTCACGGATTGCCTGAGTTTCATAAATATTTACTTTACATCCGAGAGTTACAATATGAAAACGCATGTTTATTTTTCCTTTCGACCAACTTTAGCTTTTTTAATTCGCCGGATGGAAATTTTTTTTAATAAGTAACGATGCATTTTCTCGGAAATAAAACCAACATCAAATAAACTTTTTACAAAAGATGTACGATCATTTTCAAAAAAATGAGACGTAACCTCTTTCAATCGCTCATCCAAATTTTCCAAATTTTTATTTTTCAAATATTTATCAAATAAGGGAATGGAAAGATCCAATCTTCCTTGATCATTGATGATATAAATGGTTTCGAAATCCGAATCATAAAATGCCGCGGAAGTAGAATCGTTTCCTAAAAAAATCAAAGAACAAAAATTAGAACAAAATATGCTATATCCATACACATCAAAGAAATCAATACAAGAAGTGGAAGGATTTTTTGTTAATAGATTATAAGGGTATTCCAATAATTTTTCCGGATCATGCAAATAAATATAATTTAAGGATTTAGGAAATTGAGGAAGATAAATTTTTTCGTTCCCGTTGAGAATAAAAGGTCGATCTTGTACTATTTTTTCCATTCTTTCTTGCTTTTCTTTTTCATTTAAAGAAGATAAAGAAGGTACGGCTTTTTCTATCAATTCTTTGGTAATAAAGGCTTCAATCAATATATTGCTTTCCAGTAGGAAAAAACCGGTATTTTCTTCTTCTTGAAAATCATAAGTGGAACGTACTTTTTCAATAAGCCTTTTATGATCCTGATAAAAAATATAAGCATTTGTTTTTTGATACGTTTCGTCTTTTTTCTTTTTTTTCATAGAATCAAAGATGTTCATATTCTTTCTCCTCCGCAAAATTTGATAATAAACTCAATGAATAAAGAACCGCTGTTTCACTTCTTAAAATTCTTTTGCCTAAACTTACGGATTGAAAGCCTTTTTGTTTTGCCAAAAGAACTTCTTCAGAAGAAAATCCTCCCTCCGGACCAATGAGAATACTATAAGAGAGTGCATTTTTCAAAAGCTTTTTAGAAAGAAAATTTTCCGTTTCCTGCTCATAAGCGATAAAATTCAAGTCGGAAAGATAATGGTCAATCTTTTCAAAAGATATCAAGGCATCGATTTTCGGAAGGTAGGCTCTTCCGCATTGTTCTGCCGCTTCCATGATAATTTTCCGATAACGTTCCAATTTGTGAGGTAAATCTTCTTTTTTTATTTTTGTGATGACACGAGAAGATTCCACAAGAACAATATTTTTGACACCCAATTCGGTTGCTTTTTGAAGTACAAAATCCAATTTATTTCCTTTCGGCAAGCAATATAATAAAGTAATATCCACCGGTAGTTCCGTTTTTGCTTCTTTTTTTTCAATGGTTTTAAAATGCAAAGGGGAAAGACAATCGATTTCTACTTGATAAAAGGCTCCATCATATATAAAAAGAAATTGATCTTTTTTTGCTGCTCGCATCACATGTAAAATTTGGTGCTCTTGTTCTTTTGTTAAGATCCATTGATCTTGTTTCTTATCTATAAAATATTTTTGCATATGTGATCCTGTTTCAATAATGCAATTTCTTTTGCATATCCATCCAAATCATTGGGCGTTTCCAAAATAAACGGCAAATTTTTTAATTTTTCATTGCGTGTTATCTGATATAAAGTTTCCAATCCTATTTTTCCTTCACCTAAACGGGCATGTCGATCTTTTTTTGCTCCGGATTCATTCAAAGAATCATTTAAATGAATAGCTTTTAAATAGCTTAAACCGATGACTTTATCAAATGTTTCCAAAACTTCATCAAAATTTTTCAAAGAATAACCTCCATCATGGATATGACAAGTATCTATAGTAATACCAAAACGTTCCACAAATCGAACACCTTCCATGATTTTTTTAAGTTCTTGAAAAGTTTTACCGATTTCACTTCCTTTTCCGGCCATGGTTTCCAAAAGAATCATGGGACCATCTTGTGAATCGACGGCAGAATTCAATGCATCAATTATTCTTTGAATTCCAATTTCTTCTCCCATTCCAACATGACTTCCCGGATGAAAATTATAATAAACTTTCCGCACATTTTTTAATCGCATTAAATCATCTTTCATCATTTGAATGCCAAAATCTTGAATCGAATCTTTCCCGGCTAAATTCATGGTGTAAGGAGCATGAGCCAAAATATATCCGAATTGATGGCTTTCCGCATACTGATTATAATTTTCTATATCATTGAAATCCAAAGGTTTCGCTTTACTTCCACCTTGTGGATTTCGGGTAAAAAATTGGAAAGTATTTGCTCCAATTTTTGTTGCAGTTTGTGCCATTTTCAGATATCCTCCTGTCGAGGACAAATGACATCCGACAAAAAAACAATCCATAAAAGCCTCTCAATCTACAAATTTCTTTGTAAAGATTTATTCTTATTTTAGCAAATTTTAAAATAATAAGCTATAATAATAGATACTTGGAGGATAAAACATGAAAAAGAAAATTTTTCTTTCTTCCCTTTTTGGTCTATTGCTTGTTTCCTGCAATTTAAATTTTGTAACAAGTCAATCCAGTAGTTCTGAAGATTCCAGTTCATCTTCTTCTTTCACAAGCAGTGAATCTTTGAATACTTCTTCTAATTCCACGAATCCAAATTCAAACTCGAATTCCGGAAAAGCAAGTTCTAGTTCCAGCAAATCAAGTTCAAGTTCTAGTAAATCCAGTTCTACCTCTATTTCTTCAAGTGTTTCCAGTTATCAAGGAACTGGAGATTATGATAGTTTATCGATTCATTTTTTGGAATTGGGAAATGGTTATGCCGGGGATAGTATTTATATTAAAGCCGGAGATACGGATATATTAATTGATGCCGGATCAAGAGAAGGAAGTGCTCCAACCATTTCAACTTATATTAATCAATACTGCACGGATGGCAAATTAGAATATGTTATTGCTACTCATGCACATCAAGATCATATTGCCGGTTTTGTAGGAACAAATAGTATAAAAGGAATTTTTGATTTATATAAAACCGGAATAATTATTGATTATGCTTATAAAAACACTACCTCGGCTATTTCTCGCAATTATGAAGCAAAAAGAGACGCAGAAATAGAAGAGGGGACAATTCATTATACAGCAAAGGAATGTATGGAAAAATCCAATGGAGCAAATTCCACCTATACTCTTGCCAAAGGAATTACATTAAATATTTTAGATCAAGATTTTTATTATAAAAAATCTAGTGATGAAAATAATCATTCGGTTTGTTGCTTAATTTCTCAAGGAGATAATCATTTTTTACTTACCGGGGATCTAGAAAAAGAAGGTGAAGAATCTTTGGTAAGAAGAAATCCGAATTTACCACATGTACGAGTATTTAAAGGCGGCCATCATGGTTCAAAAACATCCTCAAATGAAATTCTTCTTTCTAAAATAACTCCCGAAGTGGTCTGTGTATGTTGCTGTGCCGGAACAAATGAATATACCTCGAACAGAGAGAATCAATTTCCCACACAAAATTTTATCAATCGTGTTGCTAAATATACCGATCGTATTTATGTCACAAGTCAAGCTAAAAATTGGACCGTGAAAACGAATAGTGACGGAGAATTGTATCCTGATACAGGTGGTAAAGGTACAAAATATGAAGATACCGGTTCCATGAATGGTAATATTGTTGTGACATCCAATGAACAAGGCTTTAGTGTTCATGGTTCTAATAATGATACAAAATTAAAAGATACGGAATGGTTTAATACGATATTAACAGCTAATGGAAAGTCAACTCAAATGCGGTATTGGCCTGAAATGGAGTAGTGATGCAATCTTAAGTATTTTGAAATTTTGCAAAGCGTAATCCTTTGTTGATAATGATTTTTATTTTAAAGTATACAAAAAGACTATCCAGCAATGATGTGGGATAGTCTTCTTTATTTTTTAATTCAAATGAAACTGATTTTGCTGATAATCCACATGCACTATTTGCTTTTCGCGAATGCTTCCCTCAATCAATTTTCTTGCCAATGGAGTTTCTATTTCCTTTTGAATAAATCGTTTTAAGGGTCTGGCACCATAAATGGGATCAAACCCATTCTTTGCAATAGCTTTTAATGCCGCATCACTCAATTCAAGATGAATTTGCTTTTGATTTAATCGTTCTTCAAGTTCATGAACAAATTTGATAATAATGCGTTCAACCAAATCCTCGGTAAGAGAATTAAAGAATACAATATCATCGATTCTATTGAGAAATTCCGGTTTGAAATGTTCTTTTAATTCTTCTCTTACTTTTTCTCTACTTTGGTTTGTATTTCCTTCAAGCAAATAAGAAGAACCGATATTGGAAGTCATAATAAGAATCGTATTTTTAAAATCAACAACTCTTCCTTGAGAATCGGTCAAACGACCATCATCCAAGACCTGCAATAAAATGTTAAATACATCCGGATGTGCTTTTTCAATTTCATCCAATAGAACAATAGAATAGGGCTTTCTTCTTACGGCTTCGGTAAGTTGTCCGCCTTCTTCATAACCGACATATCCCGGAGGGGCACCCACTAGTCTGGAGACAGAAAACTTTTCCATATATTCGGACATATCAATACGAATCATTTGATTTTCAGAGTCAAATAAATTCAGTGCCAAAGATTTCGCAACCTCTGTTTTTCCTACACCGGTTGGACCTAAAAATAGGAAACTTCCCAAAGGTCGATTTTCGTCATTAATTCCCGCGCGGGATCTTAAAATAGCATCACTTACCAAGCTTAATGCTTCATCCTGACCGATAACTCTTTTTGCCAAATTATTCTTTAGTTCCAAAAGTTTACTTGTTTCAGAGGATTTTAATTTGCTGACTGGAATAGCCGTCCATTTACTCACGACCTTTGCAATATCATCTTCTTTTACAACTTCATCTAAAATTCGATTATTTTCTTTTTCTTCTTCAAATGTGCGTAAAGCCTTTTCTAATTCCGGAATCGTTTGATAACGAAGCCTTGCCGCAAGATCATAATTGGCATCCGACATCGCTTTTTCAAGATCTAATTTTGCTTGTTCCAATGCATTTTTAT
The DNA here is from genome assembly GCA_947629415.1 of uncultured Bacilli bacterium. Taxonomy (GTDB): domain Bacteria; phylum Bacillota_I; class Bacilli_A; order RFN20; family CAG-449; genus CANRPC01. The sequence continues at coordinate 9,467 of CANRDP010000015.1, read as the reverse complement.
TTTCTTTTGATTTTTGCAATTCATTTTTTTCTTTGAGCCATTTTGCTTTATAGGTATCTTGTTTTTCTTTTAATTCTGAAAGTTCTTTATCCAGTTTCATTAATGTTTTTTTTGATGAATCACTTTCTTCTTTTGCCAAAGAGATTCTTTCAATTTCATTTTGTGTAATTTTACGATTAATTTCATCTAACTCCACAGGCATAGAATCGATTTGCATACGAACTCCGGCACAAGCTTCATCTACCAGATCAATTGCTTTATCCGGTAAAAAACGATCGGATATATATCTTTTGGATAATGTAGCTGCGGCAATAAGCGCGGAATCCATGATTTTTACACCATGGTGCGACTCATAACGCTCTTTTAATCCGCGTAAGATAGAAATTGTATCTTCCAGAGTAGGTTCATCGACCATTACTTTTTGCATTCTGCGTGCAAAAGCAGCATCTTTTTCGATATATTTTTGATATTCATCTAATGTCGTAGCACCAATACAATGCAATTCACCACGTGCTAACATCGGCTTTAATAAATTGGCTGCATCCATTGCTCCATCGGTTTTTCCGGCACCGATTAAAGTATGAATTTCATCAATAAATAAAATTATTCTTCCTTCACTATTTTCCACTTCTTTCAATGTGGCTTTTAAACGATCTTCAAATTCACCACGATATTTTGCACCTGCAATTAAAGCACCAAGATCAAGTTCGAAAATCGTTTTTTCTTTTAAGGATAAGGGTACATCCCCTTTGAAAATTCGCCATGCCAAACCTTCCACAACAGCAGTTTTACCAACACCCGGTTCTCCAATTAATACCGGGTTATTTTTTGTTTTTCTTGATAGAATTTCAATAACTCTTCGTATTTCATCGTCACGGCCAATAACAGGATCTATTTTTCCTTTTGCCACTTCGTCAATCAGATCACGACCATATTTTTTCAGAACTTCATAATGATTTTCGGGATTTTGATCTTCAACATGATTTGTTCCTCGAATTTCATTGATTGCTTCCTGAATATTTGGTTTTGAAAATCCACGAATATTTTTTAGTGCTCTTAAAATAGAATGTCGTGTTTCAAATAAAGCAAGAATTAAATGTTCGACGGAAATAAATTTATCTTCCATTTCTTTACGAATTTTTTCTCCGTCTTGGAGTAATTTGTTCATATCAACGGAAAAATAAGGATTTTGTGTAGAACTTAATTTAACTTTTGCTTGTATAGCACTATCGATAACCTTTTTAACTTCCGAAGAGGAAATATTTTCTTTGCGGAGAATATTTTTCAACATGGATTCGGTATCATCGAACATTGCTTTCATAAAATGAGGGATATCTACTTCCTGTGAAGAAGCTTCATTTGCAATCTGAACAGCTTGATTCAGTAAAGAAATGACTTTTTCCGTCATATTATCTGCCATAAAATCACCATTCCTTTCGATTTAGCACTCAATAATTACGATTGCTAATATTACTATAGCACACATTTTAGCACTGTCAATAGTAGAGTGCTAAAAAAGTATCTTTTTCTATGTCTAAGTTTGTGCTATTATAAACAAGGTGATACAAATGAGAAATAAAAAATCTTTTTATCAAGCAGTCGTTACCGATTTTGATTGGTCTTTGATTTATGAGCAACAAAAAATAAATCCGAAGACAAAAGATATAGTTTTAAAATTTTTGAAAAAAGGATTTCCTTTTATTATAGTGACCGGAAGACCTCTATTTACTTTATTGCCAGTTGTTAAAACTTTTGGCTTTTGCGATTATTCTTCTTTTCATATGTGCACTTATAATGGTGCGGCATTTACGGATGGTAGAACCAAAGAAACCATTTATGATGAAAGACGTATTGAGATCAATGAATTAAAACAAATTGGAGAAGTTTTGGATTCTTATCATATTAATTTTCTTTTATACTATGGTGAATCTATTCACATGAATAAAATTTTTCCATACAAAATGAGAAAACAATCCATAGATTCTTTGCCTTTAGTAATCAATCCTCATTTATTGGAAAACTTACAACAACCGGCGATTAAAGCAATTGCAGCCAGTGATGAAGAGAGATTAAAAGAAATTTTACCGGTTTTGAAACAAAAATTCCCGCAACTGGATTTCTTTTTTTCACAAAAATATTACATAGAAATAGTTCGAAAAGGAATTAATAAAGGTGAAGCATTATCTCTTATTTCACAAAAAATTTCCGTTCCTTTATCCCAATTTGTTGCTTTTGGTGATTCAGATAATGATTTGCCTATGCTTAAAGTCTGTGGACTTTCTTTTGCTCTTGGCAATGCAAAAGAAGAAGTCAAAAAGGTGGCTACGAAAACAATAGGTGATGTTTATTCATCTGCCTTTGGAGATACATTAGAAACTTTATTTGATTTGAGTGATATTTGAAAGAAATGATATTTTTTGTCTAAGGAAACTATGGCAAAATATAAAGGAATTCCCAGCAAGACGAGAACTCCGAATTGACCGGCACCAACGGAAAAAACCTGCATGAAATAAAATTCTTCCAATTCGCTTACGGCAAGGAAGGTAAAGGGAACAAGAATGGCATTGAATATAATTGCCGGAATAATCCCGAGAATAATGCGTAAAATATCTTTTTTTATTAATTTTCCTATAATGTAACAACTTATTGCAGAAATTAAAGTTGCTAATGTTCCTAAAGTAGTATCTAAAAGGACATTACCCGGAGAAAAGAAATTTGCTATTAAACAACCGATAGATAATCCTAAAATAGATTCGGGAAAAAAGAGGGGTAAAATATTTAATGCTTCCGCAATACGAAATTGTATTGGTCCATAAGCAATTGGTGCAGTAAATATCGTTATCACTGCATAAAGTGCTGCGATCAATGCAGATAGACACATGCGGAAAATTACATTTCTTCTTTTGCTCATAAATGCTCCTTTAAAATAAAAAAAATCATGCTTGCCATGACTATGTAAAAAGACAATATATTTTCTTTTCCATAGTTTTGTTTATAGACAGGATGGTCACGAACTGTCTCCTTTATTTACCTTATACATATTAACATTTTATCGATGAATTTCAATGTTTTATTCATTTTTTCTTTCTTTTCTGAATAACTTTCTTTCAGGAGGATTTATTATGTTCTTTCATTTTGTAAAAAAAGGTGATTCTTTATATCAATTAGCGAAATTCTACCACGTTCCCTTATATCGTCTGATTAAAGATAATGGGTTGGAAGAACCGGATCATCTTTCTGTAGGCCAATGTTTGATTATTCGACCAAAATCTTTTGTCTATACAGTTCAAAAAGGTGATTCTTTAGCAAAAATTTCTGCAGATTACCATATTTCGATACAAGATATACAAACATACAATGCAGATCTCACTGAAAATTTGCAAATCGGTCAAAAAATAAGATTAGTTTATATGGACAGCAAAAGAAAAAATATCAGTGTCAATGGTTACTGCTATGAGGGAATGGATGAAGAAAAATTGAAGCAATGTTTACCATCGTTGAGTTATCTATCTATTTTTGCATATCGCATTGAAGAAAATGGACATCTTTCTTCCATGAAGGAAGAGAAATTAATAAAATTGGCACGAAATTATGGCGTTGCACCATTGATGGTCGTAGCTAATGTCAAAGAAAAAGGTGGATTTTCCAGTGAATTGGCATCATCGGTTTTGTCGGATTCGTCGAAAAAAAATAATTTATTTCTTGATATATTAAAAACATTACAACAAAAACAATATTATGGTGTAAATTTTGATTTTGAGTATGTTTTTGAAAAAGAAAAGGAAGCATATAGTGCTTTTTTAAATGATGCCTATCAATTTTTTAGTTCAAGAGGATATTTGTTTACAATAGCACTGGCACCGAAAATAAGTTCCGCACAAAAAGGATTGCTTTATACTGCACATGACTATAGCAATGCAGGGAAAAATTCCGATTATGTTATGCTTATGACTTATGAATGGGGATATACTTATGGAGATGCTATGCCGGTTGCACCATATTCCAAAGTTAAAGAAGTTGTTGAATATGCGCTTCAAGAGATTCCAAAACAAAATATTCTGTTAGGTGTACCGAATTATGGATATGATTTTCTATATCCAAAGGAAAAAGGAGTACCCGCGAAAAGTTTGTCTTTTACAAAAGCAATAGAACTTGCGTATCAAAAAAAGGCTGAAATAATGCGAGATAATAAAAATATGACTCCTTACTTTACTTATAATCAGGATGGGAAAAAGCATATCGTTCATTTTGATGATTCTTATTCCTTTTATAAGCGATTAGAATTAGTAGATGATAATTCTTTAGGAGGAATATCGATTTGGACCATTAAAAATGATACACCGCAATATCGTGTTCTTTTGAATTATTTCTTTTTGGTCGATAAACCTTTGGAACATTAGTGAAATAATAAATAAAATGTTTCTTATTTCGAAAAAAAGAATTTACTTTTTCCTTTAACTCATTGACGTTTGTCTTATAAGAAAGTATTGAAAAAAAAATAAGTTTTACTTATAATAACATGGTATGCCGACTTAGCTCAATTGGTAGAGCAACTGAATCGTAATCAGTGGGTTGGGGGTTCAAGTCCTCTAGTCGGCACCATTTTTCATAGTTGTTCTAGCTTTTTTTAAATTTGTTTTTTCTATTTTGTTTTAAAATAATTTCATGATATACCAAAATGGCATAATACTATTGTGTTGCAATTATGCTTATTTAAAGATAAAACAAAATATTGACAACATTAAAGAATGATGCTAAATTGAAATAAACGGCTCCAATGGCGCATGATTGACCGGATGTCCGAGGAAAGCACAAGTCCTTTCACGATTACTTGAGAGAGTAATAAGAACCAGGGTAACCTGGTTTTTTTAATAGTTTTTTACTTTAAATGGTTTACCTAGTCGACGATTATTTTTTGCAATTTTTTTTGTTAAATTAATATCATCATAACCTTGAAAAATAAACTGCATACCCTTATCTTTACCAAATGGATGAATTGTTGTTCGTGAATTTTAAGTAAAATGCAAATATTATAAAATTCAATTTTTGTAATTATATTTTAATAATGAAAATATTTATATGTACTATTTTTTGCATATGAGTGGTGTTATACTATTTGGTGAAATAAAGAAGAATCGAAAGGATATAACATGATAAAAAAAGAAAAATTAAATTTAACGAATCAATGGGACAAGACTTTTCCACGGAGTGAGAAAGTAAATCACAAAAAAGTAACTTTTGTTAATCGTTATGGAATTACCTTAGCGGCGGATGTTTATATGCCAAAGAATCAAAAGGAAAGACTTGCGGCGATTGCCGTATGTGGACCTTTTGGAGCTGTAAAAGAACAATGTGCCGGACTTTATGCACAAACAATGGCTGAAAGAGGATTTCTAACCATAGCTTTTGATCCGTCATTTACGGGAGAAAGTGGTGGAAATGTACGTAATATGGCATCTCCAGACATTAATACGGAAGATTTCATGGCTGCAGTAGATTTTCTTTCAATGCAAGATGAAGTAGATCCAAATCGTATTGGTTTAATTGGAATTTGTGGTTGGGGCGGGATGGCCTTAAATGCTGCGGCATTAGATATACGTGTTAAAGCAACACTTGCATCGACAATGTATGATATGACCAGAGTAAATGCTAATGGTTATTTTGATAGTGAAAACAGTGAAGAGCAACGTTACCAAAAAAAAGCAGCAATGTGTGCTCAAAGAATTGCCGATTTAAAGGCGGACGAATATACTCTTGGCGGTGGTGTTGTTGATTCCCTTCCGGAGGATGCACCTTTCTTTGTCAAAGATTATTATGATTATTATAAAACCAAGCGAGGATATCATCCACGTTCTTTAAATTCAAACGGAGGATGGAATATAATTGGATGCGAATCTTTTATGAATCAACCGATACTAAAATATATTAATGAAATTCGCAGTGCTGTTTTAATTATTCATGGTGAAAAAGCTCATTCTTGTTATTTTTCTAAAGATGCATATGCCAATATGATTCAAAATAACAAATATTCAAATAATAAGGAACTTTATTTAATACCGGATGCAGTTCATACGGACTTATATGACGGTGGGAATAAAAACGCTATTCCGTTTGATAAAATAACTGATTTTTTTACTACATATTTAAGATAATATTTTTCTTCCAAAAAAAATTTAATATCTCAATTCCATCTTAAAATAATTTAAAAGCGATTATAAAATTTTTTTAACCATAAGATATATTGAAAGGATGCTTATGGATTTTAAAATTTTAGCCAAAAAATTTGCTTTTTATGCATATTACCACTTAAATTGCAATTCTTACGACAGAATTTATTTTGAGAATATTTTATTATCGCTTTTTCATGAAGAAATTCCTACAAACGAGGAAATCAACTTGGAAGAGATTAAAAAAATGAATGTACCTGACACATTAATTGAGGAACTTTATACTCTTTTAAAGAAAAAAGATGAGTCTTTTGCCACAAAAATCATGGGAATTTTAACCAAATCACCTTCCGAAGTAATTTCTCAATTTGAGAAAAGCGCAAAAGAAATAAACACGGATGTTGCTTTAGAAGACTTTTATAATTTACAAATCAAAAATTATTATATCCGAAAAAATGAAATAGATAAAAACATCGTTTGGTCATGCAAATATGAATATCCATTGGAAATAACAATTAATCTTTCAAGGCCTGAAAAAGACAATAAAGAAATTAAAAAGAATACAATACAAAAAGAAGAAATATATCCTCATTGTGCTCTATGTAAAGAAAATATTGGATATGCGGGTAATTTCTTATCTTCTCCACGACAAAATTTAAGAGTTATTCCTTTACTTTTAAATAATGAGAAATGGTTTATGCAATTTTCTCCTTATTGTTATTATCCTCAACACATAATCGTAATTAATGAAAAGCACACTCCCATGTGTATAAATAAAAATACATTTATAAGACTTTGCGATTTTGTCGATAAGTTTCCTCTGTATTTTCTAGGTTCAAATAGTGATCTTCCGATTGTTGGAGGTTCTATCTTAAATCATGAGCATTATCAAGGTGGAAAACACTGTATGCCATTGATGAAAAGTAAAGTAAAATACGAGATATTTGCGAATAAACAATTCACAATAAACTATATAGATTGGTATAATTCTGTTCTTTCTGTGGAAAGTGAAAATAGAATGATTTTAATTGAAATAATGAATCATATTTTGCTTACATGGGAAAATTATGATGACAAAGATATTAATATAATTTCTCACACCAAAAATATACGCCATAATACGATTACTCCTATTGTTTTTAAAGATAAAAATCGCTACAAAAGTTATCTTATTTTAAGAAATAATCGATGTAATGAACAATATCCTTTTGGTATTTTTCATGCACATCCGGAATATCATTTTATAAAAAAAGAAGGAATCGGTTTAATGGAAAGCATGGGCTTTTTTGTTTTACCCGGTCGATTAAAAAAACAAATGGAAAACATTGTAGATTTTTTTCGTCAGGATAAAACATTGGAAACCTTTTTAAGTGAACATCCCGATATGTATTCTTTTAAAGTATTCTTAAAGGATTTGATGAGTCGTTATTCCAAAAATATAGATACAGAAATTCTCAAAAATGTTTTAAAAGTCCGAGTAGAAAAAATTTGCCGGAACATTCTTTTGAATACTGCAGTATTTCCAAATACAGAAGAAGGAAAAGAACATGCATTCGCTTTTTTCAAATGTTTAAAATTTAATGAATAAGGAAAATAAATTTCCGTCACTCTAAGGTAAAAATATGGGAAACTTGCCTTTTTTTTAAATTATTGATAATATTATAATGCGAGGTGAAAAAATAGATGGCAAAACCAATTTTAGCATTAGTTTATGATTTTGATAAAACTCTTTGTCGTGATGACATGCAAAATTTTTCTTTTATTCCTGCGTTGGGAATGACTCCGGAAGAATTTTGGGATTCTACTACTGTTTTATCAAAAAAACTTGGTATGGAAAAAATTTTATCCTACATGTATCAAATGATATTGAAATGTCAGGAAAAAGGAATTCCATTAACCAGAGAATGGTTAAATAGCTTGGGAAAAGATATTAAATTTTATGATGGTGTTATGACATGGTTCAAAAGAATAAATAGCTATGGTGAAGAAAAAGGAATACAAGTGGAACATTATATTCTTTCCTCAGGAACAACAGAAATTATGGAAGGAACCGCAATAGCGAAAGAATTTAAAGGAATCTATGGATGTGAATTTTTATATGATAAAAACGGGATAGCCATATGGCCAAAAATTGCGGTAAACTATACTGCAAAAACACAATTTTTATATAGAATTTCCAAAGGTACGCTAGATTCTAATGATGATTCCGTCAATTTGAGAATTGAAACAAAACGCGTTCCATTTCGAAATATTGTTTACTTAGGTGATGGTCTTACTGATGTTCCATGTATGGCTATTGTGCACGAAAAAGGCGGACGATCTATTGCCGTATATCAAAAAGGTAATGAAGAAAATGCCAAACAATTATTTTATGATGAAAGAATAAATTATTATTGTGCTGCTGATTATAGTGCCAATTCAAAACTGGAAAAATTCATAAAGTTGGTCATTAATTCCGTATCGGCAACAGAGTTATTGTTAAATAAAGAAAATGAATTAATATAGAAATTAATTTTTCTTTTTTGAAATCAGTTTAGAAAAAAAGAGTGCATTTGTTGCACTCTTTTTAATAATTCAAATCTTTTTTAAATTTTTATGCTGCCGCAGCGACCATATAATGCACGGAAATATAATAAATGTTGACACCTCCTGAGGCGGTACCTTCATCATCATTTGTATATACACCCCATTGATATGTTCCAGTACCCAAAGAATATTGTAATCCTTTTACAACGGTTTCTATTTCCCGATCTGCTTTTTTAGGAAGAATAGTTTGCCCGCTTAATTCTGGCATCACGGTATTTGTATCACCGATTTTTTCCATTTTAACTGATCGGCTTGCACTATCACTTGAAGGAACCGCTTCAATAGTAACTAGAGCATCTTGAGTAAGATTAAATTCCAATTTATTACCTGCACCACCAGATTTTATTCGTTCCGTAAAAGCAGCACCGGAAATACTCCCACTGAGTCCAGTATGAGTCTCGGAGACCCAATCTTTATTTCCACTGACATAAACAAATTTGATAATATCTTTTGTTTCATCCGATAAAGAAAATCCATTTTCATGATTTTTGGCATATGAATAAGTATATGTTGGTCGTGATTTATCATCTTCACCAATATCACATAATTCATCTTCTTCTGCTTGTTGAATTGAATAAGCCGTTGTATTTGAAATATTTAATTCAATTTTTTGCCCTTGAGGCACCACCGTTGCCACAGAAGAGCTCGAACTAGATGAGCTAGAAGAGCTAGAAGAACTCGAACTAGAAGAACTAGAGGAGCTTGAAGCGGCAC
>CANRDP010000014.1 GCA_947629415.1 uncultured Bacilli bacterium | reverse complement strand
GATATAGTTAAATCAATTTGCATGAAATTATTTTATTAAAATGACGGAAAATCTAGTGAACAACGACGGAAGATGGGCATTAAAAATTTTTTTCTTTGGTCTTTTTCATTCAAATCAAAAAAATTTCTTGCATTCTTGCTTAGATTTGATAGAATAAGGTAGCGTGTTAAGCGTAAATTTGGCGGCGTAGCCCAGCTGGTTAGAGCGTTCGGTTCATACCCGATAGGTCGAGGGTTCGAATCCCCCCGCCGCTACCATATGGACCCTTAGTTCAATGGTTAGAGCCCCCGTCTCATAAACGGGTAGTTGCAGGTTCAAGTCCTGCAGGGTCCACCATTAAACTATCTATACGGAGGAATACCCAAGTGGTTGAAGGGGCGGGCTTGGAAAGCTCGTAGACTTGTAACAGGGTGCGAGGGTTCGAATCCCTCTTCCTCCGCCATGACATTGAACTTGAAACGCTATGATTAGCGTTTTTTAATTTATATTGTTTTCCGAAAAAAATGCTTTGTTTCCTTATGTTGGGAAACAATACGGTAAGTATTCGTATGATGGAAAAAGACGAGAAAAAACATTTCAAATATCAATTTATAAGAAAATATGTTAGGATGAAAAAATGGAAAATATAGAAAAGACCGTATTATGCTATATCGAAAAAGATCAGCAATATTTAATGCTTTATCGTAATAAAAAGAAAAACGATTTGAGCGAAGGAAAATGGATGGGAGTCGGTGGCCATATTGAAAATGGAGAAACTCCGGATATGGCACTCATTCGCGAAGTAAAGGAAGAAACAAATCTTGATTTATTGTCCTATACCATGAATGGCATTGTTTATTTTCAAAACGATGAGTATAAGGAAGTAATGTATGTATATACTTCCGATGCATTTAAAGGAAATATTAAAGAATGCAATGAAGGGGAACTTCATTTTATTCCCAAAAATCAAATATCTTCTTTAAATATATGGGAAGGAGATAAGGTTTTCTTGAAGTATTTAGAGGATAAAAATTCTTTTTTTCAATTAAGATTGATATATCAAGGAAAAAAATTGATGAAAGTGGAAAAATTAGGAATTGGAGTAAGGAAAAAACACTATCTTTTCAAAAAAAAGATTTCGTGATACAATACAAGACGAGGAAAATATATGAAATTATTAGTGATTGTCGATTATCAAAATGATTTTGTCGATGGAGCCTTGGGCTTTCAAGATGCCAATGCCATTGAAGAGTATCTTTTGCAATCTATCGATGCTTTTGAAAAAGAAGGGAATGAAATTGTCTATACATTAGATACGCATGATGAGGATTATCTTCTTACCGAAGAAGGGAAAAATCTTCCTGTAAAACACTGCATCAAAGGGAGCAAAGGATATGAGCTCGTGAATACATTAAAGGAAAAATTAGATAAAAAAAAGTGCTTTGAAAAGAAAACTTTCGGTTCCTTGGAATTAGCAAATTATATTGCAACAAAAAAGTATGAAGAAATTGTTTTAATGGGACTTGTTTCCAATATGTGCGTATTGGCCAATGCAATTTTATGCAAAAGCGCCAATCCGAATGCTCATATTGTTCTCGATGCACGAGGATCCAGAAGTTTTGATAAAAATTTGGAAGAAAAAGCTTATGAAGTTTGTGAAGCAATTCACATAGAAATACGGAGGTAAAATATGAATCCATGGCATGATATTCCCGAAGAAAGAATTTCACCGGAAAGTTTTCAGGTGGTAATTGAAATTTCCGCGGGAAGTAAAAATAAATATGAACTGGATAAAAAAACGGGATTGTTGCGATTGGATCGTATCCTTTATACCTCGACACATTATCCGTCCAATTATGGATTTATACCTTTAACCTATGGAGAAGACGACGATCCTTTGGATGTGCTGGTACTTTGCTCGGAGTCCATTAATCCCTTGACCATTGTCGAATGCTATCCCATCGGGGTAATTCGCATGATTGATCAAGGAAAAAATGATGAAAAAATTATTGCGATTTGTAAAAACGATCCGCGATACAATAGCTACAATTCATTAGAAGAATTGCCGAAGCATATCGAAGATGAAATCCGTCATTTTTTCCAAGTTTATAAGATGTTGGAAGAAAAAGATACGATAGTTCCCGAAGCAGAAGGACGGATGACAGCCGAAAAAATTATTCGTGAAGGAATTCTTCGTTATAAAGAAAAATTTGCAAAATAAAACTTGTCCTTACAATTTATTTATTTTTTTATGGAAATGAATTAAAATACTAGCAGGAGAACTTATGCGGAAGTCCATACCTGATTATTATGCAAAAAGCATTTTCGATGTACCGGTTTCTTTTTTTAAAAAAGAAGGATTCCAAACGGTTTTATTGGATTTAGATAACACCTTGGATTCTTACGATACATTGGAGCCATCTTCCCGTGTTTTTGAATTAAAAAAGAAATTGGTAGATGAAAATATTCGCATCTTTATTATTTCCAATAATCACGGGAATCGGGTATCGCATTATGCGGAAGTTCTCGGTGTTCCTTATCTTGCTCATACCCGCAAACCTTTCGGAAAAAGATTACGAAAGTTTTTGATAAAAGAGGGTGTTCTTTTGGAAAAATGCATTCTTTGCGGAGATCAGTTGATTACGGATATTCCTTGCGGAAAAAGAGCAGGAATAAAAACATTACTTCTGGATCCGATTTCAAAAAAAGATCAATGGACAACAAGATTCAATCGATTATTCGATCGTCCCAAAAGAAAGCGGATGAAAAAGAAAGGGAAAATAAAATATATGGAGGATGACTATGGAAAAGAAAACAACAACCAGCGTTGAAATTCGTTGCTTCGGATGCGGAGCGATTATTCAAAACACAAATCCCGCTTTGACCGGTTTTTTACCTCGTCGTATTGCGGAAGGAGAAACTCCTTTATGTCAGCGTTGTTATCGTCTGCAACATTATGGTGAAGATGTACCCAATCCGACATTTTCCTCCGAATATCGGAAAGTGATGGATGAGGCAAGAAAAAATCATTGTCTCATTGTTTATGTTGTTGATTTATTTGCTTTTGAAAGTTCGCTCATCCTTTCTGCTTTTGATTATATGAAATCTTGCCCTTTGATGGTTATTGCCAATAAAAGAGATGTATTACCCAGAAATGTGGATGATAAAAAACTCATTCGCTTTGTAGAAGAAAAATTGGGAGAATATGAATTGAAACCGGAGAAAACATTAATATCTTCGGCTTATAAAAATCTGAATATGGACGAAATTATTTCGGAAATCAATCGTTTGCGCAACGGTAAGAATGTGTATTTTGTCGGTGCGTCTTCGGTTGGAAAATCTTCCTTGATCAATTCTTTCCTGAAAGTTTTCAAGAATGAAACCAAGACATTTATTTCCACTTCACCATATCCCGGAACAACGTTGGATGTTATTAAAGTACCTTTGGATAATCGCAGTTTCTTTTTCGATACTCCAGGAATTTTGGTGGAAAATTCGATTTTCGCACATGTCGATCGTAATGCTATGAAGTATATTTTCCCGCGAAGAGAAATTTTACCACGTACTTTTCAAATTAACGATCAGCAATCTATTTTAATCGGTGGATTGGCACGCTTTGATTATGTTTCCGGGAAGAAAACCGGATTTACATTTTATTTATCCAATGAAATTGATTTAAATCGTTGCAAGATTGAAAAAGCAGGGGATACTTTTTCCTCCTTCCTTCTTTCCAAATCCGTGAAACCGATTACGGCGCAAGTAAAAGGAACCGATGATTTGGAACGACATGAATTTATTCTTCCCGAAAGTCCTGTGGATATCCTTATCAGCGGATTATGTTGGATAAAAGCAGAAAGCCCGAATGGTGTCGTTGCTATTTATGCACCGAAAGGTGTCGCGGTTAATTTAAGGTCCTGTAAGATATGATTCTCAATAAACGGCAAGTAAGGCAACTCAAAGGAATTGCCTCCACCATGGAAAGTAAATATCAAGTAGGAAAAAACGGCATTACCGATACTTTAATCGAAATTCTTGATAAAGGAATCGAAAAACATGAATTAATCAAGATTGAATTAATGCGATGTGTCATGAAAGATAAAAAAGAAATTGCACATCTTCTTTCGGAACGCTTGCATGCAGAGCTCATTACCATTATTGGCGGTGTGATTGTTTTGTATCGTAAAAATTTAAAAGAGCCGAAAATTGTTTTGGTAGATTAATGGCAACAATAATTCTTTTCGGTGGTACTTTTGACCCGATTCATACCGGACATTTGAAAATCGCTCATCGTGCTTTAGAAGAAGTAAAAGCGGATTTTTGTGTGTTTCTTCCGGCGAAAAATCCCCGTTGGAAAACACCAAAAACCGATTCTTTATCTCGCGTGGAATTATTGAAAATTGCTTTGGAAGGAAAAAAAGAATTTCAGTTATCCCTCGTGGAAATAAATTCCGATGATAAAATCAATTATACTTACGATACTGTAAAAAAGTATTTTTCCGATGGAAAAAATATCCTTTATTATCTTATTGGCAGTGATCAAGAGCAAAAATTGCATGAATGGTATCAAATTGATGCTTTGGCCAAAATGGTTCATTTCCTTGTTTATTATCGGGAAGGATATCCTTTGGATTTAAAAAATCAAGAAAATTATTCTTGCAAAGTGTTAAAAGGAAAAGAAGAGATGATTTCTTCCAGTGATATAAGAAAATTGAGAAGATTATATACACCGAAAAAAGTTTTGGATGCCATCGGTGCGAAAAGACTTTATTACATGAAAGATTTAGAAAAATTCATGTCCTCAAAGCGCTTGAATCATTCTCTTTCGGTTGCATCTCTTGCCTATGAAATTGCTTTACGAAACGATATGAATGAAGAAAAGGCCTATATTGCAGGATTAATACATGATATTGCTCGGGAAATGCCAATACAAAAGCAAAAAGAATATATGAAACGATATTATCCGGAGTATTTTGATCTTCCCGAAGTAGTCTTTCATCAATTTGTAGCTATTCCTTTTGCAAAAGAAATTTTTGATATCCAGGACAAAGAAATATTCGATGCTATCGAATTTCATACGACAGGGAAGAAAAATATGAGCCCTTTGGCAATGATTTTATTTTCTGCGGATAAAATTGAACCTCTGCGGGGCTATGATTCTTCTTTCTTGATTGATTTATGTCTTAAAGACTATTTTCAAGGTTTTCTCGAGGTTTTAAAGGAAAATAAAAAGTATTATGAGCAAAATAACATTGATGAGAAAAATGCTTATACCATGGATTGTTATCGATATTATATAGAGGAGAAAGAAAAATGGAAGAACTGAAATTGAAATTAATTACCAAAACTTTAGACGAAAAAAAGGCCGTGAATGTAAAAGTCTATGATGTTTCCTCACGTTCTCCTTTCTTTCATTATTTTATTCTGGCAACGGCTTTAAATGCCCGTCATGCGCTTTCCTTGTGCGATGAAATTGAAGAGACTCTGGAACGGTCTTCCATCGATATAAAAAGGATCGATGGCCGCAAATCAAAAAATTGGCTTATCGTTGATTGCGGAGATGTACTGGTGCATATTTTTCTTGAAGAAGAAAGAGCAAGAATAAATTTAGAGGATTTATTGGAAAATGAAGGCGAATGAAGCCATAAATCTTATTTTTGTCGCCATGCAAGAAGAACTCGATAGTATTCTTCCTTTTTTGCATGTCGAGGATATCAAGAAAAGCAATTTGGGAAAAATGTATTCTTTTTCTATTGGAAAGGAAAAATTTCTCATGATGACAGGAAAAATAGGGAAAGTGGCAACTGGTTTTTTCTTAGGGAGAATCTCGGAAAGATATAAAATAAAACGGATCTTCAATATCGGTACTTCCGGGGCATTAAATGCATCATTAAAAATCGGTGATGTCGTATTGGCAAAAGATGTAATTTATTATGATGTCGATGTCGAGGATTTTGGCTATGACAAAGGACAAGTACCTTCATGTCCCGCAAGCTTTACTATGGATGAAGAATATCTTTCCTTACATCCATTAAAGGAAAAATATTCTTTCCAAATAAAACGGGGCAGAGTTATTTCAGGTGATACATTTCTTACACGAAGAAATATTGATAAGGTAGATAAAGACATTCTGAAATCGGCATTATGTTGTGATATGGAGTCCGGAGCAGTATCTCAATGCACATTTTTGATGCACATACCTGTAATTATCCTTCGTACCATTTCCGATCATATTTTCAAAGAGGATGGCGGAGAAAATATGAATAAAAATTTAAAAATGGCATGTGAAAACGGAGCAAAGGTTCTTTTCGACCTTATTTCTTAATTTAGTAAAATATTAGTATAAATTTAGTAGATATATGGTAAATATATCTACTTTTTTTAATGGAAGAAAAAAGGAAAGATGAGACAACAGAAAGAACTCTAATTTCTCAAAAAAATCGATCTTCGAGAGCAAAAAAAGATAAGATAAGAGGGATTCTTTCAGGAAATTCCAAGTATTACACAAAATATATATGACTTCGGATAATTGTCATTATGTAAACCTTTATATTAAAATAAGCGTGATTCAGGTATTTTTTTAACAATGTATTTTTTGCTAAAAATAGGATATTTTTAAAAATCCACAAAATTATCCACAAAATAAAAAATGTCGATGGCTACTTAGTTAATACTAAATATTTACTAAATATTTACTAAATAGCCAATCGACACTTATTTTTTTAAATTTATTGAGGATCTTACATTAATTCACGAATAACATTACCAATCTGTTTTTCTTCGGGTTTAAGATCGAAATTTTCGATGATGGTTCTTCCCATATCGGCAAATGAGGTACGATCTTCAAGACATTTCCCCTGCTCTATACTTTTTGAATAAAATATCATGGGAACCATTTCTCTTGTATGGTCGGTTCCACGATGTGTAGGATCATTCCCGTGATCAGCGGTAATGATCAATAAATCATCATCTTTCAGGTTTTGTAACAATTCCTTCAGACGAACATCAAAATCTTCGATAGCTTTTCCATAACCGATCGGATTTCGGCGATGACCATATTCGGAATCGAATTCGACCAAATTGACAAAACATAATCCTGTGAAATCTCTTTTGGCTTCTTCGATTGTTTTTACCATTCCATCATCATTGGAAACTGTTTTCTGAGTTTTGGTAACACCTTCACCATTGAAAATATCGTTGATTTTTCCTATGCAGGATACTTCATAACCATTTTCTTTTAAAGTGTTCATATACGTCTTTCCGCTTGGAGATAAAGCATAATCGTGACGTTCCGATGTTCGCTTGAAATTTTCTTTTGTTTCCCCGACATAAGGACGAGCAATAACACGACCGACAAGCCATTCCTTCTTCATGCATAGTTCCCGGGCAATGGAACAGCAACGATACAATTCATCTAAAGGAACCGAAGCCTTATTCGCGGCAATTTGTAAGACACTATCCGCGGAAGTATAAACAATTAGTGAACCATCTCTTGTTTGCTCTTCGCCGAGTTTTGAGATAATTTCTGTTCCACTTGCGGCGCAATTTCCGATGATTTTCCGACCGGTTTTCTTCGATAATTCGTCGATAAGTTCTTTTGGAAATCCGGTATCAGTAAACGTTTGAAATGGCTCGGTAGTGAGAATTCCCATCATTTCCCAGTGGCCGGTCATGGTATCTTTTCCATTGGAAGCCTCTATTCCTTTACAAACAAAAGAATGTGGATGATCTACTTTTTTGGTTCCCAAAATTCTCGAATCCAAATCATGCAATCCTAATGCATTTAAAGTCGGAATATTTAAACCATTGCATCGCTCGGAAATGTGTACGAAAGTATTTGTCCCTTCATCATGAAATAAGGAAGCATCTTTCATTGCTCCGATGCCAAGGGAGTCCATCACAATCATAAAGACTCTTTTATATTTTTTATATTTCATAGAAATAAAACCTCTCTTTCTATTTTACCCTATTTTCGCTTCATGTACAAATCATAGGCGTTTAAAATTCGCTTTGAAGATATATGCGTATAGATTTCCGTTGTCTTGATATTACTATGTCCCAGAAGTTCTTGAACAAGCCTTAAATCGGCACCGCCTTCCAGTAAATGTGTTGCGAAGGAATGTCGCAAAGTATGTGGTGTGACATTGATGGTAATACCTGCTTTCAAGGAATATTTTTTAATTTGTTTCCAAAAGAATTGACGGGAAAGCGGTTCTCCTTTTTTCGATAAAAAGAAGCATTTGGCATTCCGATATTCCTTCTTGGAACGAAATTGATTGAAATAAAGCAATGCAAAATCATTGGCATATTCCCCGAAAGGAATCATCCGATCTTTGCTTCCTTTTCCTTTTACTCTTAAAATTCCCTCTTTGAAGTTAATATTTTTAAGTTCCAAGGACAATAATTCACTGACACGCAATCCGGATGCATACATCATTTCCAGCATTGCACGATCCCGGATACCTTCTTTTTTTGACATATCCGGCATTTCAAAAAGAGTTTCGACTTCTTCTTTTGAAAGAACATCCGGATAATATTTTCCCGGTTTAGGAAGGCCAATCTGATTGCTGTGATCTTCAATGATTTCTTCGCGTTGTAAAAAATGATAGAAGGAACGAACCGTCGATACTCTTCTTAAAATGGTTGTCGGTGTATTGTTTTTTTCCGCCATTACACGCATAAAATGCTCGATATCGTCATTATCAAGATACTGAGCCAATTTTACCCCACGTAAAGACAAAAAGAAAAATTTCAGATCGTCCTCATAATCCTGTAATGTTGATAGTGCCAATCCTTTTTCTACAATCAAATGTTGAAAAAACAATTCTTTTGCATCTTCAAGTTCCATTTTTTCCTCCCTTCTTTTTCACTAAATCCTTTGCAATCATAAATAATTCTTTGTTTGCTTTTTTATTTAATTTTTCGATTAAATATCGGGTCGAACTATCAAGCTCCGGAAGCGAATCGAATAAAGACAATTGGACGGAATAATTTTCTTTACTATGTAAGGAGGAAACCCCGATTCCGATTAAGCGTAAGGCATTTCCTTTCCAGTGCTTTTCGAAAAGAGACATTCCCTGGCTATAAATATCCAAAGTACTTTCGATAGGAAATGCCAATGTTTTTGAACGCGTAATGGTATGGAATTCCATATCTCTTAACGTAATTTGAACGGTTAAAGCGACCATTTCTTTTTTTATCAAAGATTCCGATACTTCTTTTGCCAGTTCACGAAAAGAAGAAGAAATTTCTTCATAAGATGACGTATCGAAAAGAAAAGTGGAAGAAGAAGAAATCGACTTCGGATTACTTTCTTCGCAAATCACGGTATCATTTCCTTTTCCATGAATCCAATCTTTAAAAAGCGCATACGATTTCCCCAATTCTTTTTTTACACTTAAAGAATCGCTCTCTGCAAAATCACCAATCGTATAAATACCCATTCTCTTTAATTTTTCCGTACTTTTTTTCCCTATTCCGTAGAAAGAAGATATCGGTAAAGGATATAAAAGTGTCGGGATATCTTTTTTTCGTATAATGACAATTCCCATAGGCTTTTTATAATCCGAGCCCATTTTTGCCAGAAATTTTGTTGTCGATATACCAATGGAACAACCAATACCGATTTCCTTCAATAATCCATTCTGCAATTTTTTTAAATAACCTTTTACATCTTTTACATCTTTCAAAGCATCGGTCATATCCACAAAACATTCATCGATGGATAAAGGTTCGATGATTGTTGAATAATTTTTTCGAATATATTGAAAAAAACGATTGGAAAGATCTTTATAATAAGCAAAATCCGGAGGTAAAATCACTAAAGAGGGACAAAGTCTTTTGGCCATGTAGGAAGGCATGGCACTATGAACTCCGTATTTACGAGCTTCATAAGACGCGGTCGAAATTACTCCTCTTCGATTTCCTCCCCCGACGGCAATCGGCTTTCCTTTATATTCGGGATGACGCAAAACTTCTGCCGCAGCAAAAAAAGCATTTAAATCGATATGCATGATAATTCGCGCCATAACTACCCCTTTATCAGTATATCATGATTAAAAAACTTTCCATAGAAAAGAAAGAATTTATTTGCCTTATTTGTACGAAAAATAAAAAAAATCACACAAGAAAACGCTTGTGCGATTTAAGATTCAAGGAACTTTTATCGATACTTAATTCAAGACATTTTTCGCGGCTTCATACATGGATTCCATATAAATTCCGTATCCGGATATTTTATTATCCGACAGGACATGAGTAACCGCACCGACAAGTTTTCCGTTTTGAATAATGGGCGATCCCGACATTCCGTAATAAATTCCTCCTCCGATGGAAAGCAATGTTTCATCGGTAATAGTGAAAGAAATTCCTTTGACATCAATGTCGTTCTGAGGCTTTAAATCGGTAATTTCAATCGAATATTCTTCAATTTTGAAACCTTGAGTAACCGTCTGTATCTTTGCTTTTCCTATCTTCACTTCATTTTGTTTTGCCATAGGAATAGGAACATAACTCTTCGGTACTTCATCGATTTTTCCGAATAATCCGTACGGAGTGTTTTTTAATGCCGATCCGAGTTTTTCTTTTAATTCGGTGGAACCGACCTTTTCACCGACTTTATTCCCATTATTTTTAATACCGAGAACCGCGGATTTATAGATCGAACCGGATTGAATATCCACCATTTCTTGACTATCTTGATCATAAACTTCATGGCCCAAAGCCCCATATATTTTGCTCTCGGGATCATAAAAGCTCATGGTTCCGATACCGAGAACTCTTTCCTTAACATATAATCCGGTCTTTATTTTTCCATTATCTTTCAGAAGGAATAATTTTCTTTTTAAGGGTTTTCCCTTTCTTGTCAAATCGATTTCTACTTCTTCTTGATGAATAAATTGATTAAAATAAGAGACAAATTCATCTAAAGAATGGATGCGATATCCTTCAATAGCATGCAAAATATCTCCTTTTTGAATATCCGAATCACGCGATGGATTGTATTTTTTTTCTTTGGTTTGAACTTCGTAACTGCCGGTCACAGTAATGCCGTCATTTTTTAATTCAAAAGCAATATTTTCCCCACCGGGAACTAAATAAATATCTTGGCTTTTATTTCCTAAATTGAATAAAGATCCAATCAAAATAATGGCAAGAGAAAGTTTCATATTATCTCCTTTCTCTTTTAGTATGTAAAAAATTTGTAAAATTATGTCAAAAATTAATTTTTAAGCCAAGAAAGTACCAGTTCTTTACTTTTTTTATCCAATTCTCCCCCGGAAATCATCTTGGCAATTTCTTCGACCATTTCCTCTTTTTTCAAAGGAACGATCGAGGAAGCTGCTTTGTCCTTTTGGATGGATTTTGTAACCAAAAAATGGTAATCTCCATGAATTGCCACCTGAGGAAGATGAGTAATCACCAAAACTTGCATTGAGGAAGAAATTTCGTGAATTTTTTTACCAACGGATAAACTTGCCTTTCCCGATAAACCGATATCGATTTCATCAAAAATCAAGGTTTCTTTTTTTTCTTGATCCAAAAAGATTTTTTTGAAGGCCAATCCCAGTCGGGATGCTTCTCCAAGAGATGCGGTTTCATATAAAGGCAAAAAATTCATACCGACATTGGTTTTCAGAAGGAAACGGGCTTTATGAATTCCTTCCGAATCAACTTTCGATTCGTAGAAATCCACTTGAAATTCCGCTTGAAAAAACAAGAGATCTTCCAATTCTTTTTTCATATTTTCTTCTAAAATTTTTGCCCGTTGTTTTCGTAAATTCCATAAGGAATTTTCCCTTGCTTTCAATGCTTCTTCCGCAGACAAAAGTTCTTTTCTTCTTTTGTCGAGATAATAAGATGCATTATCGAACTCATCCAAAGTTTTCTTTATTTCCTCTTTTTTTTCGAGTATTTCTTCTGTCGAAGAACCATATTTTCTTTTTAAAGCGTGCAAGAACTGTAAGCGATTTTTCATTTCATCAATATGTTCCACTCGCTTCAAAATATCCTCAAAAGAAGTATCCAAATTGTTTTTTGCATCTTCCAATCGATAAAAAGCATCGATATAGTTTTCTTTATCGTCTTTTAAATCTTCTTGTTCCATGGTTTCCAATACTTTTCTTGCCAAAAACAAATGATTTGCCGCTTCATTTGCTTCTTCTTGGAAACGACGCATTTTTTCCGATAAATTCATGATGGAAGATAGCGAAGAAAGTTGTGACTCCAGATCTTCCATTTCATGTTCTTTTATCGCGGCATTTTCCAATTCGTTATATTGATATAAAAGATAATCTTTATCTTCTTTTCTCTTTAAAAGCACTTCATAATGCTCCACTTCTTCTTTCAAAGAGCAATAGGTATCATAAGCGTTTTTATAGTCGGAAAAAATTACTTTCTCTTCATCTTTTAATGGAAGAAAATGATCCAATAGAAACGTATGATTTTTTTCATTGAAATAAAAAGGATTTTGATCTTGAGAATAAATATCCATCATTTCTTTCATGATATCTTTCATGAGAAGCAAAGGAACACTTCTTCCGTTGATTCTTTGAATGGATTTCCCGGAAGATAAAAGTGTCCGGGACAAAAGGAAAGTATCACCGTCAAGATAATCCGAATATCGCTCTTCAAAAAGAGCAAGGTGCTCGGAATCATGAAGGACAAAGGTACCTTCAATAAAAGCTTTATCTTCACCGAAACGAATTTTTTCAAATTCGGAACGTGCTCCTGCAAGAAGACTTAAGGCATCCATTAAAATGGATTTCCCCGCTCCTGTTTCACCGAGAATAACATTCATTCCCGCAACAAAATCCACGTCAATATCCGAAATAACCGCAAAATTTTCTATATGAAGATGAGTTAGCATAGTTTGTCCTTTCTTCCTTATTATAAACTTTTTTTTGTCGAAAAAAAAGCATTCAAAAGGAAGATGGAAGGAAACATTTACGCAAAATCAAAGAAAACAAAAAAGAAAATAAATGAAGATAATAAAAGATAAAAAATAAGGCTTTTATTTGATTAAATGATGAATCCGATACGAAATTGCTAGAAAAAAAGATGCTGGAAATTACAACATCTTTTTTCTTTCTTTTATATTTAGGCTTGTTTTATAAGCTGAGAATGAAACTTCAGATAATTTGCCGCGGTCGATGGATCCGATAAATTCGCATCTACGGGACTATATGTCTCACCATCCGAAGTTAAATATTTCCAATTGTTCGGATCCTGAACATAAACAGATTGAAGTGTGGTGCATCCTAAGAAAATGCTGGAACCCATTTTTTGAAGAGTCGATGGCAGAGTTATCGATGTGATATTTTTATTATTACCAAAAGCTTCGCTACCGATTTCTTCTATACTATTTCCTAATATCATGGTGGATGTACTACATGAATAGAATGCCTTTTCCCCGATTTTTTTGACCGAATCGCCTAAAGTAATTCCCTGTATACTGCGACTATGGAAAGCATAATTTCCAATCGCGGCAATATCCAATTCACTTAATTGATAATCGTATCCACGTCCACCGAAAATAACCGTAGATGTTGCTTTCTCTATCAAAAGATGACCATCAGCCTCGTTTTTGTAGATAGGATTTTCTGCTGCTACCAAACATTTTTCTATATGTTGCGAATCCAAAAATGCAGTGGAAGCAATCTTTATTGTCTCTTTTGGAATCGACATATAATACATTGTCATTCCCGAGAAAGTAAGGGATTTAATTTCCGTAACAGTGTCTGGGATAGTAACTGTGGAATTTGAGTAATTATTCCCGGCAAATAGCACCGTATCGCTAACACTGATCAAGTTTTGAGATGCACCCAAAATGTCCACATTACACCATTTTCCAATATCCGGAATACGAATAATACGGTGATTATATAATCCGGATGTATCAAAAGCGTATTCCTGAATTTTTTTCAGTCCGACATTTATCGTTATATCATCAATCTTAGTTGATTCAAATGCGAATACTCCGATATCTTCCAAACTTTCGGGTAAGATAAGCTTATTATATGTTTTATAAGATAAAGCATAATGATCGATTTTCTTTACCCCATCCGGAATAGAACCGGTGGCACTGGCAAGTAAAGTATCATCTTCTTTTCTTATCAGTGAACCATCTTGTGCCAAATAATTTTGGTTATTCGAAGATACCGTAATCGAATTTAATTTCGGTGTTTTGTAAAAAGCCATAAATCCGATTTCTTCGACACTATTTGGGATAGATACGGACTCAAGCAGTCCATAGCCGGCAAAAGCCATCGAAGAAATTTTTTGAATGCCGTCGGGAATAGAAACATCTTTAATCGTTTCTCCGTTTACCTGCAAAATAGCACTGCCATTAGCTAATGGATTACAATCAATACTATCGCGAATTTGTGCCAACAAATTATCGGTATGAAAAGTTATATTTAACCAAACTTCAATACTTGGCACATTTACCGTGGTAATCTTAGAATCGGAGTCAAAAGCATCCGAACCGATTTCCTTTATTCCGCTTCCGAATTCAACCGTTGCTAAATTCGAGCAGTCACAAAAAGCCATTTTATCTATTTTTTCCAAAGAATCGTTAAATTGGAGTGTACCGATATTATTACAACCGCGAAATGCATTGACACCAATTCTTCTGAGTTCTGTATTGAAGGTAACACTATTAAGATTCGAACAATAACTAAAGGCATTATTTGCTACGATTCGCGTACCCGATTTCAAAGCAAGAGATTGTCGATTGGAATCATTATTCGAGATAGCAATGACATAGGGATTATTTGTATTTCCGATATATTTGACATTATCTTCTACTTTATATATTACTTGTGAATCACCATAAAATATATCGGTACCGACACTTACGACATTATTTCCGATCGTAACATTTTTAAGCCCGGTACAAGTTTGCAAAGCATAATCATCCAAAACCAGGTTACCATCACCTAAATGAATTGTGTGGATATTGGAACATCCGTAAAAAATACCAATACCGATGTGTTCGACATTTTGAAATGTAACTTGCTGTATTCCAAGACAGGATTGAAATGCCCAATCTCCTACCGATTTCAGTGATTGCGGAAATGTGATATCGGCTTGCAATCGACAATTCATAAAAGCACCATAAGCGATACTTTCTATTCCTTCATTGAAGGTGACTTCTCCTAATGTTTTGCAAGATTCAAAAGCCCATTTACCAATATGTTGAACAGCCGGAAGAACAATTTTTGTTAATTTGTCATTACCCCAGAACGCTTCTTGTTCAATATCAACGATATATTTTCCAAGAGTGACACTGGTCAAGGATTGATTGGTCACTGCTTTACTGAAGGCAAAGGCAGCAACTCTTGTTACCGGATAACCATAATACGTATCCGGTATCACAAGATTCGTTTGTATTCCGTTTCCGTTAAATCCCGTAACGGTAACTCCGTTACCATCATGATTTAATTCAAAAGATAAAAGGTCGGTTGATCCTTTATCGTAATGGCATATTTTACATTGCGTACTGCCTTGTTCATATACATGTTCTTCTTTATTATCTATTTCGCCGCAACCATTTAAGCATTGATGAAAATGATGTGTCGGGGTCGTAATATATTTTCCTGAAAAATCATGACCGAAATGTGTAATCGTCGCTGTTTCGACATCTTCGCAAGTATTACAACTTCTCGTCATAGTACCGTCGGTCGTACAAGTTGCCGGAGAAATCACTCTCCAATCGGTATATTGATGTTCATGGATTTGTGGAATAACCGGCTCCGGAAGAATACGCTCATATCCGCAAATATCACAGATATTGCTTCCATTTTTATACGTATGTTCCGCATAATCCATTGTTGTGCCACAACCATTCTTACATAAATGATAATGATGCGTGTGACTTTGTACATAAGGACCAGTAAAATCATGCCCTGTTTTTGTGACCGGAATGGATTCGCTATATTCACAATTATTGCAGGAACGAGTAAGTGTACCATCCTCCGTACAGGTCACTTGTTTTGTCATTACCCAATCGGATAAATCATGTTCATGTTGTGGGGGGGGGTGGAGTAGTTTCAGCCGTTGTACAGCCGGCGAATATGCTTAAAGAAGCTATAAGCATACCGATAATTTTAGATAAATGTAAAGATTTCTTCTTCATACGTACCTCGTCTCTTGTATCTTCCATTTTACCGAAAAATTCGACATTTGTAAATATCGTATATTTTCGAATCAAGCCATAAAAAAGATTTAATTACTAAATATCTACTAAATTTATACTTGAAATATAGAAATTTTATACTTTCAAACGGTTTTTCTCGTAGACAATCTTTATTTCATTCAATAATGTTTCGTCATCCAAACCATTATCTTTTAATTGTTCTTTTAAGGTTCCCTGTTTGATGAATTCGTCTTTTACCGCATAAGTTCTTACATCACCTTTATAATGATGTTCCGAAAGATAACAAACGATTTCACTTACAAATCCGTTTTTGGTTGCCATAATATCGATAAGAAAAATATTTTTCGCTTTCATAGCATCTTCTAGCATTGCCGTATCAAAAGGCTTTAAGAAAAGCGCATTATAAAGGTGAACAGAAATATTTTCTTTGGCCAATAGTTTCTTCAAACGAGGAACAATATCACCGCAGGCAATGATGGAAATACAATCATCTCCGTTTGTTTCTTTTCTCCATTTCCCGAATTCCAGATCGATATTTTGCTCTTCATCGTCTTCCATATAATAACCACGAGGATAACGAATGGCAAAAGGACCGGAATTATATGAAATTCCCAATTGAAATAATGCCACGGATGTAGCCATATCACTCGGCACGGTCACAACCATATTCGGTGTATTCAGTAAGAAAGCTTCATCATAAAGTCCCTGATGAGTTTCCCCGTCTTCACCGACTAATCCGCTGCGATCAATTAAGAAGAGAACGGGAAGATTCATTCGTGCAACATCATGTGATACTTGATCGAAAGCGCGTTGTAAAAAGGTGGAATAAATGCAAAGAATCGGTTTATATCCTCCCAAAGCCATTCCCGCGGCAAGTGTGACGGAATGCTCTTCGGCAATTCCAACATCGAAACAACGATGATGATATTTCAAAAAAGAATTTTGCAATCCGCAACCGAGAGTCATTGCCGGACAAATTAAAGTAATTTTTTTATTTTTCCCCATTTCCTTATCGACCAAATTGCCGAAAAAAGAAGAATAACTCACTTGATTGGGATGATCTTTAATCGGTATACCGGTTCGCACTTTGAAAGGAGAAATACCATGATATGCTCCCAAAGTGTCATCTTCGGCAAAAGAATATCCTTTTCCTTTTTCCGTATAGGTATGAATCACGATGGACCGCATCGAATTTTTCGCCATCTGGAATGCATTTTCGAGTTCTTCGATATTATGACCGTCAATCGGACCGATATATTCCAATCCGAAATCGCGATAAACCGATTTTTCATCGGTATAATTATGCAAAGCACCGACGGTTTTTGAAACCGACATATCATTATCATTCAGAACAATAATTACTTTATGCTTTCTTGAACCGATATCATTTAAGGCCTCCAAAGCCATACCATTCATAATGGAAGCATCACCGATTAAAGCAACGACTTCATAATGATCTTTTTGTAAATCTCTTGTTGTTGCCATTCCTAACGCCGCGGACAAAGAGGTAGAAGAATGACCGGCTTCAAAGACATCGTATATCGACTCTTCTCTTTTTTGAAAGCCGGAAACACCGTTTCTTTTCCGTAAAGTATCCATATTACGGCCGGTAATGATTTTATATGTGTACGACTGATGACCGACATCAATCAATAATTTGTCCTTGGGAAAATCAAAAAAGCGAACTAAGGCGATTTCAAGTTCTACCACACCAAGATTCGAAGACAAATGACCGCCATTATTTGAGACAATACGGATAATTTCTTTTCGAAGCGAAAAACAAACTTCCGAAAGTTCTTCATAGGATAATTCTTTAAGATAAGCGATATCCAATTCGCGATTTTTGTAGATCATTTTTCTTCCTCAATCGGATGAAAAGGTATTTTTGACCCGTCTTCTTCCATAAGAAGTGCTACTTTTTTTTCAGATTCTTCCAATTCATCCGTCAATTCCTTGGATAAGCTACGAGCCTTTTCATAAAGTTTTACACTTTCTTCCAACCCATTATTTTCTTCTTCCAATTGTTTTACAATATTTTCCAGATCTTGTAATTTTTCTTCAAAGCTTTTCTTTTCCATCGTTTTTTCGCTCCTCTATTTTTATAATTTTCGCCTGAATATCGGCATCCGATAATTTCAGATAAAACATTTCTTCTTCATGTACTTCTTTTCCCGAAGTGATGATTTTACCTTTTTCATTATACATCATCGTATATCCTTTGGAAAGTAAAGAAAAAGGAGAAAAAGTTTCCATCCGATTCTTTAAAATCAAAAGATTTTTTCGCTTTTCTTTTAAAGAAAGAAAGCAAGCTTTTTTTGATTTTTCATAGAAATCTTTCACTTGATTTTTAAAAGATTCGATTCTTTTCAAAATGGAGTTTCCAACCGAAAGATTCTTCAGAAGCAATCGATTTTGCATAATTTTTTTCGAAATCAACTGCTGACTTTCTTTTTTCAAATAATCCAGTCTCAGTTTGAATTGTTCCATTTTTCGCTTCGGAGAATAAAGTTCCATGCGATGGATACACTGTAAGACGATATTTTGTCTATCTTTTACCCTGCGTTCATAACAATCTTTTGCCTTGCTACAAAGATGTTCGATTGTTTTTTCCAACTCTTCTTTTGAAGCGATGGCATGATTCCCGGCATCGGTAGGTGTAATGCAAGATAAATCGCTGATTCGATCCACCAAAGAAGTATCGATGGAATGACCGACCGCAGTGATGGTAGGAAAAGGTGAAAGGGCCAATGTCCGGACCAATTCTTCATCATTAAAGGCGTATAAATCGTCTTTTGATCCTCCACCGCGAGTCAAAATAATAAGATCCAAGGAAAAAGAATAGGCTCGTTTCAATGCTTCAACCATTGTTTTCGGTGCTTCATTTCCTTGCACGGAACATGGAAAAATATAAATTTCCGTTTTACATCTTTTTTGAATGGAAGAAACAACATCATGAATGGCTGCTCCGCTTTTTGCGGTGATGATTCCTATTTTTCGCGGTAAAAGAGGAATAACTTTTTTCTCTTTGGAAAAAAGACCCTCTTTTTCCAATTTTTCTTCCAAACGCTTCAAATCCAGCAAATACGCCCCGTAACCATAGGGTTCGATTTTCCGCGCGGAAAAAGAATATGTCCCGCCTTTATCATAAAAGGATATTGAACCGGTAACGAGTACTTCATCGCCGTTTTTGAGATCAAGAGGTGCATATTTGGTGTAGGAAGAAAACATAATACACGAAAGCAAAGCACCATCTTCACCACGTAATTTAAAATAATAATGCCCCGTATAATGACGATTTAACGAAGTGATTTCTCCTTTGACAAGAATTCCAATGAAAGAAAAATCGCTCTCGACAAGCGATTTGATTTTTTGATTCAATTCGAGAACACTGAAAATTTTTTTATCGTCCATCATGGTATTAATTTATCCAAAATTGCATTAATGAAACTATAATCTTTCGCATCACCATATCGTTTTGCCAAAGAAATGGCCACATCGATAATCGGAGCTTTGGGAGCATCATCCAAATAGGTGGCTTCTCCTAAAGAAAAAAGCAAAATACTGATTAAAACACGATTGATACGCGGTAAAGTCCATTGCACCAAATTTTTGGAGATAAGATCCAATAATTCTTCTTCATGCATCAGAGTTTTTACCACGACTTCTTTTATAAACAAAGTGACTTCATCGGCAGTAATCGAAGGATTTCTTTCTTTTTCATTTTCCAAAACACTTTGCATCAAAAGCAAAAGATCGGGTTCTAAGCCACAACTTTTTTGCATGCGATAAGCAAAGATACTCTTCATGCATATTTCTTGCTCTTGATTTCTTGAAATCATGATTGCTCCTTTCTGTCGTTAAAATTCTAGCATACTCTTTTGTTCAATCCTATTCTTTTTTTCTTTTTTTTGCGAATTCCTTTTGATTGGATTTTGATAATTTGACGATACGATGAAAATAAAGAAAAAGGAAAAGATAATATCCGAGTACCACGATATGAACAAGAATGGAAATAATGCGATCCGTAATATCCGGAAAAAAATTTTCATCCATAAAAATCAAAAAAACAGTATCCGCAAGATATAAAAAACCGGTAAAAATCAAAGGGATAAGTTTTCCGCTTTTAATCGAAGGCGTAAAAAGAAAATAGACGAGAGATAAAATCAAAATTGCCAATCCGGAAAAAAGAAATGCCGGTAAACTGCCTTCAAACATATTCATAAAAAGAACATGAAAATAGATATTTAACGCAAACCCCAAACGAGGTATGCCACCGCGAAAAAGGAGCAAAATAAAAGAAAAGATATTGAGAATTCCTACCCAAAAAATCGCATTTGCAGCCTTGGAGTAGCGTTTTACTTTTTCGCGAATGAACTCGCGCATCTCACTCTTTTCTTTATTATTTTGCATTTTACAACGATTTTAAATTCGGATTTACACCCACAATTTTCACTACGGGAACAAAAGGAACAAGCTCGGTCATAATGGAAATTTGAGCACTGACTTCATCCTGTATTTTCTTGATCAGAGCCGCCTTTTTTTCTTCATCGAGATTCGGCGCTACTTTAATTTCAATAAAAGAAGTAACTTTTCCGTTTTTGATTTCGCAATGCACCGGTTTATGCGAAGAAAAAATACCCTTCTTTTTCTTATTGACACATACCCCGTCGATTTGGGAAATCACCATTTCCACGATATCATCAAAAACGGCATGAGAAAGGGCCAATTTTCCACGATTTGCATAATTCTGAATGTAAAAATATTCCGCCATAGCAATACTCTCCTCAAATTCATTATTATTTTACCAATAAGTGTTTCAATCTGCAACAGATAGTGGATTTAATTCCCAAAATCGTCCGAAAAAACGATTTTTTCTCTTCTATTTCCAAAAAAGTTTTCATATCTTGAAGAGGTGATAAAATGTTTTCCATTTTTCATTTTTTTCAATTGAAATATCTTATCGGTTATTTGAAAAATACTGTTTTTCCGTCGAAATTGAGTGATGAGGAAGAAAAAGAAACGATTGATCAACTCTTTTTACCCGAGAAAAGCCGAGATGCACGAAATAAATTGATATTGCATAATTTGCGTTTAGTGGCACATATTGCCAAAAAATATGAATCGAAAGATGATGGAAATGAAGATTTGATTTCTATCGGTACCATTGGATTAATTAAAGCAATTGATACCTATTCTTTGGATAAAAAAGTGCGTCTTGCCACGTATGCCTCGCGATGTATCGAAAATGAAATTTTGATGGTTTTGCGAAGTAACAAAAAATATGCGAAAAATGTCTCTTTTTCCGACACTATCGGCACCGATAAAGACGGAAGCGAAATTGAATTAATCGATGTCATCGCCTCCAATGATGAATCCGTAATCGAAAATATGGAAAGAAATCAAAAATTGGAGGATTTGTCGCGTTTTCTCAATATTTTGGATGAACGGGAATACACCATTCTTTCCATGCGATACGGATTAAACGGAAAAGAAGAAAAAACACAAAAAGAAATCGCTACCGAATATGATATTTCCAGAAGTTATGTCAGTCGTATTGAAAAGCGGGCGCTTTCAAAATTGCTCGCCGAATTTAAAAAACAAAAAAGAGATTAATCCTCATCATCGATATAGTCAAAAAGCGATAACTGCTCTACCGGTTCTTTATCCGGTTTCACTTTCTGCGGTTTTTCAATAACCACGACAGGTGTATCTTTATCGACTTCTGGGACAGCATAACGATGAATAAATTCAATCGGAGACAAAGTATCTAAAGATAAGTTCTTTTTTAGATAAGAATCTAATGGTTGAGCCTTGATTTCCGATAAATCTATCTCCGCGGAACCATGCATGGCAAAGATGACATGAATTTTTTTGAGTTCTTCCCCTTTTTCCACAAGTCGCGCGGCGACAAGATATTGAATATCGCTCTTAAATGTCTTGAAAAGCGGTGTTTTCATACCTAAACGCGCGGTATGAATGATATTTTTTGTATCCACCATGCGAATACCATGATGATGGGTAATCAAAAGAAGTTTAAAAGAAGTGTTCGGAGCATAGGTAAAGCTCTCTACAATCGTTGCTTTTTCTTTTCCGAAGCTAATGGCTTTTACGCCTTTTGCTCTTAAAGATACCAGTGTCACTTCATTTTCACTATATAAACTTGCCTGTCCGGAAGAAGTAAGAATCAAAATATCATCATTTCCATGGGTAATGGAGGCCGATACCAAAGAATCGTTTTCTGCCAAATGAAAACAACGAATCGGTCTTAAAAAACGACTTACTTCAAATTCTTTTAATTCCGAGCGCTTGATTTGACCGAGTTTCGATACCATGACCACGTGAATTCCCTCTTTAAAATCACGAACGACAATTCCGTTAACGATTTTCTCGTTCCCGGCAATCGTACCGATTTCATTGATGTGTTTTCCTTCTTCTTTCCATTTTGTATCAAAAAGTTTATAAACGGGAATGAAAAGATAATTTCCCAAAGAAGTAAATGCCAAAAGAAAATCGGTAGTGTAACATTTCACCACTCCTCTTATGACATCTCCTTGTTTTATTCCAGGATCCTGACCGATGGATGAAGTATAAGAACGCATCTGACAGCGTTTAAAATATCCATCCCGTGTAAAGACCACAACGGTTTCTTCTTTTGTCACCAAGGAACGTTTATCAACAGATAAGTCCAAATCTTCTTGTTGGAAAGAAGTTCTTCTTTCATCACTGAATTTATCTTTTATTGCCGTTAAATCATGCGAAATCAAACGATTCATCAGAGAAGGAGAATTCAATAAATCCTCTAAATCTTTGATAGTTTTTCTCAATTCTTCGGCTTCTTTCATCAATGTGGTAACATCGGTATTCGATAAACGATAAAGTTGCAAAGATAAGATGGCATCCGCTTGGGCTTCGGAAAAAGAACATTCCGACATTAAACGTGATTTAGAATCCTGCTTATCCTTTGAAGAACGAATTAAATGAATAACTTGATCGATAATAGAAACCATTCGTATTAATCCATCGACGATGTGCAAGCGATTTTTTGCCTTATTCAAGTCATAATTTGATCTTCTCGTAATGACATCGATCTGATGTTCGATATAGCAATCAATCGTTTCCAATAAGCCGATGGTACGAGGACGATAGTGATCGATTACAAGCATATTGAATTTGATTGAACGCGTCAAAACACCTTTGGATATGATGAATTTACGGATATTTTCCGCATCCGCATCTTTTTTCACATCGATGACAATTGCCAATCCGTCTTTATCGGTCTCATCCCGAACTTCGAGAATCGCCGTCAAACTGTTCTGAAAGCGGCAGTGATCAATGTCATTCACCAATTCGGATTTATTAACTCCATAAGGAATTTCCGAAATGACAATTTGATTGCAATCTCTATTTTCCCGGACATAAGATTTTGCCATTAAACGAATTAAACCTTTTCCTTTTTCGTAAATTTCCGGTAGCTCATTGACATTTAAAATCACTCCGCCGGTAGGAAAATCCGGGCCTTTTATAAATTGCATCAAATCTTCGGTCGTGGCATTTTTATGATGAATACGATAATTGATGGCATCAATGACTTCCCCTAAATTATGCGGAGGAATATCCGTAGATGCACCCATGGCAATTCCTTGTGATCCATTGACAAGAAGATTCGGAAAACGAGCCGGAAGAACAGAAGGTTCCAGTTCCTGATCGTCAAAATTAAGTTCCATATCCACGGTATTTTTATTTAAATCCAAAATCATCTGATCGGTAATTTCGGCTAAACGTGCCTCGGTATAACGATAAGCCGCAGGACCATCCCCATCAATACTTCCGTTATTTCCTTGGAACTCAATTAAAGGCATACGCATTTTCCAATCCTGAGAAAGACGAACCATCGCTTCATAAACCGAAGCATCGCCATGGGGATGAAAACGCCCAATGACCGCTCCGACGGTACGAGCGCATTTTCGTGTCGGTTTGGAAGAAATATTTCCCTCAAGATACATCGTATACAAAATACGACGTTGCACCGGTTTTAATCCGTCGCGAACATCCGGAACGGCACGCTCTTGCAAAACATATTTGGAATAGCGACCAAAACCTTGCGACATAACATCATCTACCGTATTGTCGATAATGATTTCTTCAAAGTTCTCTTCTTTGATTTCTTTTTTCTTTGGCATCAGTTTTTTCCTCCTTTTAGAGATAAAAAGTCGGATTTATCGCTAAAATCGATATTTTCATCAATCCATTTTGCTCGCGGTGCGGCATCTTTTCCCATGAAAAGTTCTACTTTTTCTCCGGCAGAATCAATATCCGGTAAAGTAAGACGAATCAATTTCCGGGTTTTCGGATCCATGGTGGTTTTCCATAATTGATCGGCATCCATTTCCCCCAATCCTTTATAGCGGGATATTTCACAGCCACTACCCAATTTTTTCTTTGCTTTCAGAACATCATTATCGGTCCAGCAAAATTCTTCACTTGTCTTTCTTCCCACCATCTTGAAAACACGATATAAAGGAGGACAAGCTAAATATACATGTCCTGTTTCAATCAATGGCCGCATTTTCTGGAAAAAGAAGTTGATTAAAAGATTTTGAATATGTGCTCCGTCGGTATCGGCATCGGTCATGATAATAATTTTATCGTATCGTAAATCCCGCATGGAAAAATCTTTTCCCGTTCCGGTACCTATTGTATAAACAAGAGTAGATAATTCTTCATTTTTCATAAAGGCATTTTCGGAATCCGTAGAAATATTTTTCGGTTTTCCGCGTAAAGGTAAAAGTCCTTGATACTTCCGGTCACGGCATTTTTTTGCCGAGCCTCCGGCGGAATCACCTTCCACAATGAAAAGTTCACATTTTCGATATTCTTTGGATTGCGGAGGAACAAGCTTTCCGGATAGCATTAAAGTCGTTTTTTCGCTATTTTGCTTTACTTTTCCCCGTACATCATCTCGTGCCGTACGAGCGGCTTCACGTGCTTTTTTGGCTTCCATTATCCGTGAAAAAATCTTTTTGGCAATTTCCTTATTTTCCACAAGATAATAATAAAGACGTTCATAAACGAAACTTTCGACTACCGTTGCGGCATCCGGAGTTCCGAGTTTTTCTTTGGTTTGTCCTTCAAATTGAATTTTACTCTCGGGAATACGTACCGATAAAGCAACCGAAAGACCTTCTCTTATATCCTGACCATCCAATTTTTCCTTTACAATGGAATTTTGCATGGCATAATCATTAAACGCTTTGGTAATTCCGCTACGCAATCCGCGAACATGACTTCCTTCCTGAGGAGTAAAAACGGAATTGGCGAAGGAATAAATTTTTTCTTCATAAACATCGGATAAAAATTGAAAGCAAAATTCCACTTTGATTTCTCCGCTTTCATCGCCATAATAAACAACAGGATGCAAAGCATTTTTACCGACATTTTTCTTTTCCAAATATTCGGATATCCCTTTTGGATAGAAAAATTCTTCTTTTTTATTTATTCTTTCGTCACTTAAAAAGAAATGTACCTTCGGACACTGACATGCCGAATTATTCAAATGATCCGCTATAACATCGTAACGGAATTCAATATCTTGCAACGATTTCTTGGAAGGCATAAAACGAACGAGTGAACCGCGTTTTGAAGTCGGCCCGATAAAATCCGTTCCGATTTTATTTCTTCCGCCGTTTTCATAACGGCAATGATATTCTTTTCCGTCTTTATAGACCCGAACATCCACCCAATCGGATAAAGCATTTGCACAAGCAGCACCGACACCATGAAGCCCGGCCGCGGATTTATAAATATTATTGTCGAATTTACCTCCGCCATGCAAGGTACAGAAAACAATATCCAGACCATCCATTTGTTCTTTTTCATTATAATCGCAAGGAATTCCCCGCCCTTCATCAAGAACGCTCAAACTTCCGTCTTTATGAATGGTTACGTAGATGTGCGTACCGAATCCTGCCAAAGCTTCATCAATGGAATTATCAACAATTTCCCAAACCAAATGATGCGTTCCTCGCCAATCGGTGGAACCAATATACATTCCCGGTCTTTTCCGAACAGGATCCAATCCTTTTAAAATCTTTAAGGATGACGCTTGATAATTTGAACCTTCTGACATCTTTTTCCCATTCCTTTCAAGCATGGCAAAAAACCAAATACATGAGTATTTTATCAAATATCCTTTTACAATTCTAGTAGTTTATTGTATATTAAATGAGGAAAAATAAGAAAAAAGGAGGAAAGACTTCCGATGAATATTTCTATTTCCATTCTAATGATTTTTCTTTCACTTTTGATCGGTTACCTTCTTGGCAGTATCTCGTTTAGTGTTCTTATCGGAAAGGTCTTTTTCAAAAGAGATCCGAGAAACGAAGGATCGCATAATGCCGGTGGTACGAATGCCGGCCGAGTTTTCGGAAAAAAAGTGGGGCTTATTGTAATTTTATTAGATGTTTTGAAAACAATTCTTGCCATATGGATAACATATTTTATCGCAAAATATGCATTTTCCGAGCAACTATTTATGCTTCCGACATATTATGCTTATATTGCCGGTTTTGCCGCTTGTATCGGACATACCTTCCCTCTTTTTGCTTCGTTTCACGGCGGAAAAGCCGTGTCGTGTTACGGAGGTTTATTGATTGCTTTGAATTGGTGTCTTGCTTTGATTGGAATCGTCGTTTTTCTCTTTATCTTAAAATTGAAAAAATACGTTTCTTTATCATCGATTTTATCGACCTTTATTATCTCTGCGATATCTTTTATTCCCATTTTCGGATTTGCTATGGATTTCGGCATGCAATATGATTTTGTCCTTCCCATTTATTTATTTGTTTTGGCTGTTTTTGTCTTAATACGACATAAAGAAAATATTAAGCGGTTAAGGAATGGAAGCGAAAGAAAAATCGGGTGGATGTAATGAGAACAAATTGTTTTCTTTTCCGACATTTTGCTAGTGAAAAGACAGAAGCTTTTCTTCATAGTTTTGCTTTTCTTTCCTATCAAGCACTTTTTTTCTTTGTTTCTTGGATGCTTTCCTCACTTCTTTTCTCATTGTTCGGTGTTCTTTTTTCTGTTGTAATGATCTATCTGTTTTCCGACGATGGAAATCTTTTTGCCCCTTTGGCATTCTTTTATATGCTTTCCTTTTCCAAATTTCCCGATTACGGAAATTTACCCTATGAATTATTTCTTGCCTTGGGTATTTATGTCTTCAGTATTTTTCTTTTTATTCTCAAAAGAATATATCTTCATATTCCCTTTCAGAATAATTTGGGAAGTTTGGGATTTTCTTTCCTTTTTATTTTGGTGACCATCGGTATTTCGTACACGATTTCTTTTCTGAATTCCGATAGTATTTATATGGATTACGGATTGAATTATTTTCTTTATCTTGTTCTCTATGTTTTCGTTTATTTATTATTAAATTCTATCGGAACAAAAGGATATGGCGGTACATTGAAAAAAATTTTTGTAATTTTTGATCTTCTTATTCTTCTGGAAATCATTTTTATTTCATTCAAGAATTCACAGATTACCTATGATATCGGCTGGGGAAGCAAAAATACCATTGCGATTACTTTGGAATGTTGCCTTCCTTTTCTTGCCATTTCAGAAAAAAGGAAAGCATTTTCTTTCCAAAAACTTCTCTTTATTTTTCTCATTTTGATTACTTATGTTTTTATTATTATGTCCAATTCTCGCGGAGGAATCATTACCACATTGATTCTTACCCCGTTTTTGGCCTATTTACTTGCTTATCCTGTTGAATGGAAGAAAAGAATTCTTCTTACTTTAGGCTTTACTCTTCTTTTTGGCCTTTCTATTTTTCTTTTTTATTCCAATATTCCCGAAGTGAAAGAAGCGATGGATTTATTATTTTCCCGAGGTAATGATATTTCGGGAAGGGATAAAATCTGGTTTCATGCATTGGATTATTTTTATCATCAACCTTTGTTCGGCGGCGGACCGGTCAGCCTTTTTGAAATTAATGATCGGGCATTCGGAAGTTCCATTCGCACGGAAGTGATGCTATGCCACAATACGTTCTATACGATGTTGGCTCTTTCCGGATTAAGTGGTGTCCTCGGTTATATCTTCTTTAATCTTCAGGCGATTTTTGCTGCGACTTTTCATAAAAATGAAATGCGTTTTGCGTTATATTGTTTTATTTTTCTCGGCTTTGTTCACGGATTAATCGACAATACCTTTTTATCGCCGACATATATGTTCCCCGTCTTAATCGTTTTTTGTTTTGCCGAGCAACCGGATATCGAAAATTTCTTACAAAAATTCCCAAAAAAAAGATCCTAACGGACCTCTTCCATGGATTTCATAATCGCACGTATTTTTGCCTCGGATGGCTTTTGTCCCATCTCGCGAAGCATTGCACGAATCTGCTTTTCGTTTATCGGCGGATTCTTTTTTAATTCTTTTTTAAAGTACCAACGTGAAGCAAGAAAACCAATTAAACCACCGGCAATTAAACCGATGACTAACCATAAAATGTTACTCCAAATATTTCCCATGAAGTCTACCTCCATAAAGAGTTTACAAAATCCTGCTTGAAATTTCAACTAAAAAAGGCCCGGAAGATTCTAGGCCTTTGAATCTTTTTTTCTTTCTTTCAGAAGCGAAACAATAAAATACCACAACGTAATTCCCCCTAGGAAGAGAATTACAATCATATAAATGATATGGCTTACGATGGATATTACGGTTATCGGAGAAGATAAAAATCCCAGGATAATGCCGATGAAAGATAAAATCACGAAACCTACAACACCGATGATTAATAAAATTTCGTTTTCCATCCGATATTTCGGATGTCGCTCTTCCAAGAAAAGATTAACCAAAAAAAGCAGCAGAGAAAATACAACGGTGATGGAATAATTTAATCCCTCGGTAAGAGGAATAAGCATCGCGGAAAAAGGAAAAAGAATACCACTGATGAGCATAAGATAAAATTTTAATCCACTCCCTTTTCTTTTCAAAAGGAAATAAAGAACAACACTGATTCCGCATAAAACACCGGTGACGATATAAAACACTTCATTTTCGAGCCAGCGATAGGCATGAATCAAAAGTGTAAAAAGAAACGCAAGATAAATTGCAAGTTGTGCATAAAATCTTTTTGTAACCATAAAGACTCCTTTGTCTTATTGTAAACAGATTTCATGCAAGAATCAATTGTTAGTAACGAAATTCCACAACTGGAGAAAGACCGTAAATCCATGTAATTTCATTTTCCTGAAGATATTGATCCGTTGTTTGAAAAATGGTATCGACCGCTAAAAGTTCATCATCGGCTTTCATATTGGGACGATAAGCAAGAATATTATAATATGTGTCCAGAATCTCCACGTAACTTGCGGCAAAATTGCATTGCATCACGACCTCTTCCAATGCTTCTTCAAGAAGCATGATTTCTTCTTCTTTTTGCATGGCTTCTTTTGCTTCAACGACTTTTGAAGGTGTGGAATCATTGCTGGCAATGAGAGCAACTTGTTCGTCAATGATTTCTTGATGTCTTTCATTCCGTGCTAAAGCAAGCGAGGAAAAATAATAGGTTTCCTGTGAGACATTTTCCACATTTTCCGGTGTCGTGGATACAATACTATTCTCTTGTTGTCCCGGAGAAATCACATAATAAACGGAAAGTACGAGTACAAGAGAAAATAAAGATAAGAAAGCTACAACTTGTCGGTTCATTTTTCTACCCCCTTATAGAACGTATTCTTTTCTCCTAGGAAAAAGAACAAATTTATCATAAAATTTTTTCCATGAAAAAAATGTCCGATTTTGTCATTTGTAAAGAAAAGATTTCTACTTTCTTCATCAAAAAACAAAAAAAATCTCCAATCTTTAAAAAGAAAGGAGAAAAGAATTAAAATTCCAACGAGAATAGATATTAGGCACGGGAATCATAAGTTCCATCGGTCGTATAAACCAAGATTTCTTCACCTTGATTCACGAATAAAGGAACCCGTACTTTCAATCCGGTTTCAAGGATTGCATCTTTCATTGCTTTATTGACGGTATCTCCACGAACCGCAGGTTCGCATTCGACAATTTTCAGTGCAACCTTCGCCGGTAAATTGATTCCCATAATTTCACCTTCATGATCGATAATTTCTACTTCGGAACCTTCTTTAAGAAAATTAAGTTCCCATTTCAAGCGTTCTTTTGCAATGGAAAGTTGTTCATAAGTATTTTGATCCATGAACACAATGGAAGTTCCGTCGTCGTAAAGATAAGACATTTTTTTCTTGGTAAGCATTGCCAATTCTACT
The DNA here is from genome assembly GCA_947629415.1 of uncultured Bacilli bacterium. Lineage (GTDB taxonomy): Bacteria > Bacillota_I > Bacilli_A > RFN20 > CAG-449 > CANRPC01. The sequence goes on along the minus strand of CANRDP010000014.1, from coordinate 741 downwards.
TTATCACCACCGGTAAAGGAAATATCGGTAATGGCACCGGTACGGAGATTTTTGGCTTTCACTTTCACAATCATCTGACGCATCGCGGTTTTATTATGCTGAATGTCAATAACAGAATAAATGCCGTTTTCATAATAAAAGGCATTCCCGGGTTTAAAATCATTTACAATAATCATTTGTTTTTCTCCTTCTTATTTCGAGAATATTCTAGCAAATTCACGTAATGAATGGAATAAAAAAATAAAGTGGAAGTAAAAATTATGCAAAAAAATAAGCTAAATTCACTTTGTAAAATACCCTGTTCTTCTAAAAGGCCTCGTGTTTTTAACGAAAAATTTTCGATAATAAAAAGAATACCGGCGATAAGAAAATAATGAATCGTTTTGTCAAAATATTTCCAAAATCGCTGCAAAAGAATTCCGGAAAGAAAAAAGAATAGAACCATAAGAAAAAAACTAATCATATAACGAAGAAAAAAAGAATTCAAAAACCGGAACGTATGTAAAAAGGTAAAACTGGAAAAATTAAAAAAATACATACCTTCCTGAAGAAGAAAATAAAAAATACTCATGACAATAGCTAAAGCAAATAATTCCGAAATTTTCATAAAGAGCCCTACCTTATTTTGGCTCTTTTAGAAATTTAAATACGGATTTTCACGTAAAATATCGCAGAACAACATCGATTCACCATGTCCGAAATAGCAAAGAGTATTTTCTTTAATGGGAAGTAATGATATTT
>CANRDP010000013.1 GCA_947629415.1 uncultured Bacilli bacterium | reverse complement strand
CTCCGATATTTTAAAATTCTTTGACTCTGATTTTTAATTGTTCACTAGTTTTTGACTTAATCGACGGAAGTCAGGTATTATATCACTTACTTTTCGTTAAATATAGAAAAAAAGACGCATTCTTACGATTTAAAATAAAAAAAAGAACCCACAGGCATTCGGCACCATGGGTTCTACTACATAAAACGATTTAAGACAGATTTTCAACTTCATTCTTCTGCGATATCATTGCTTTATGATTGAGATAAAGTAGAATCAGCGAGATAAGGCAAATCGCTATTCCGAAGGAAGAAAGCATCACGATTAAGAGTGTATCGGGCGAAAATTTATCGAGAAAAAAGATTTTCGTTATGCTGCATGTCACAATAGCTATGGCTAATGCGAAGTCTATTGTGAGAAGAATTCGGATTATAATACTTTTCTTCATGCTGTGAATTCTCCATTATTCAACAAACCATTCATTCCCATCTTCGTATTGTAGCTGCAGGTTATCAAAAATTTTCGTGCTTCGATTCACTTCTTGTATCAGTGCATCGTTTTGCTGATCCAACGTTACCATCAACGAAATTCCGAAAGTAACGGACGAAAGAAGAATAATGCTGCCGATCACACCCAGTTTTCTTGCGCATCGATCAAAACCTGTCATATGACGTTTTGAAATCTTATCTTTCATGTGTTACCTCCTTTCGATGATTCGTAATTTTGCCGAATGAGCTCTCGGGTTTTGAATGAGCTCTTCGCTTGTTGGAAGAATTGGCTTTCGATTCACCAGTCGATACAAGGCATTTTTCTTTTCACTAGGTACAAATCTTGATCCTTCGCCTTCATCGCTTAATTCTTTGAAGATATTTTTTACGATTCTATCCTCCAAAGAATGGAAAGTAATGACTGCTATTCTCCCGCCAGGATTCAGGATGGAACACGCTTTTTTGAGTCCTCTTTTCAGAACTCCGAGTTCATCATTCACCTCAATCCGTATGGCTTGAAAAGTCTGCTTTGCCGGATGTCCTTTTTGATGAAGTATCCGTTCAGGAACAGAACTTTTAATGATATCAACCAGTTCAAATGTCGTCGATATCCGCTTGAGAGTTCTCCTCTTGACAATGTTTTTTGCAATCTGGTTCGCATAAGGTTCTTCGCCATATTCCCGAATCATCTTGGCCAAGTGTGCGTAATCATAAGTATTTACGACCTTTTCAGCTGTTAAGGACGTATCTTTATTCATACGCATGTCGAGATTGGCATCAAACCGATAAGAGAAACCTCGATTCCCATCATCGAATTGTGCGGAAGATACTCCAAGATCAAACATCACACCATCCACTCGATCCACATGATACATGCTAAGCCTTGAATCTAGATTTTCAAAGTTATCATGAATCAGGGTGAAGGAGGTAGATATTTCTCTCAAAGTTCCTTCGCTTTCTTTGATGGCATCTTCATCTTGATCGAAACAATAAAGATGACCAACACCGTCTCGAAGAATTTTCAGAAGAGCACTTGCATGACCTGCTCTGCCAAGGGTCGCATCTACGTATACCCCGTCCTTTCGGACATTTAACCCCTCAATCGTTTCATTGAGAAGTACGGGAATATGACGCATCATTTTCCTTCCAAAGATCTTTTGCCAATGGTATCCGCAAGATTTTCGTAATTGTTCCAGTCTTCACGGAACGTCTGCTCATAACGTTCCCGATCCCAGATTTCAATCCGATTGATATTGCCTGTGACAATAACATCTTTTGTAATACCTGCTCTCTGCATCAGATCTTTCGGGAGGAGAAGTCGACCTTGCTTATCCAAAGCACAGTCTGTGGCATTCGCAAAGAATAATCTCCGGAATGACCGCTCCTCTTTAATCAGGTCGTTGTAACTGAGAAAATCGGAAGCTAACTTTTCAAACTCTTCCGCGGTATATAGATAAATGCAACCGCCGATACCAAGAGTCATGTACAAGCTGCCTTCGAGTTTGCCATGAATCTTTTTAGGAAGCATCAATCTGGATTTTTCATCCAGGCTATGTGAAGATCTTCCATTAAAGAAAAACATGTTCAGTCCTCCCACCTGTAACCACATTATACCATATTTTCCCACATATGCAAGTATATTTTTATTTTTTTTCTTTGATTTTTTTAAAATGCACAATAAAAAAAGAATTCCGTACTTTTTCAAGAAAAAAGGAATTCTTCGGATTTTTATTCATCTCTTTTTAATGTGTAGACACAAAAAGTAGTAATATTAGGCAAAGAAGAAAGATAAGGATCTAATCTTTTTCCATCCTTTTTAAGAAAAAAGAGATGATATTTTTTTATTGCTTCAAAATTACAAAGGACAACCGCGTTATTGGGATAATATCCGTTACAAAGATTATATGCCGCACGTGAAGAAGAACTTTCCTTGATGGTCTTATGATGTTTTAAAAATTCTTCACATTGGAGAAGAGATTGAGAATGACCATAAAATATCGTATTTTCATCGATAGGTAAATTTTCATCTTTTACTCCGAGATAATACTCTATTTCAAAATTTTTCTCATAGACTTCTTCAAACCGTCTGGAATCGAAAATATCGTGCTCTTTTATAATATTATCGCGATTTTTCAACGGCACGATAACATAATCCATCTGTCTGGAAATCAAAGCGCTTTTCAAATCGTCAATGCTTTCATAATAAACATATTCATAAGAATCTTTTTTTCTTTTGGAATCCTCTTTTATTTTTTCCAGAATTTCTTCATCTTTTGCCGCCATATCCGTGTTGGAAGCTTCCATTCCAAAAACACCGATACGGATTTTATCGTCATGAGAAATATTGGATTCATAGAACGATAAAGATAATTGCAAATCCAAATAATCTCTTTCACTGATTCGGAAATATTTCACTTTTCCGGTTAATGCGGTACCTCTTGAAAAAAACCAACCATTCATTGTCATAATCTGATTATTTTGAATCGTCTCTCCTTCAAAGCGACATGTTCCTTCCGCACGTTTTCCATTATTGTTTATCACATTGGAGGTGTAATAATAAAATCCGCGACCCATTTGCGACGATATATCATAATCAAAAGTCAACGTATCGGTTGCAAAGAAAATTTCGTCTTCTCCTTCAAATTTACATTTAAAGGATAAATTCCCTCCTTTATCGGAAATTTCCACCAATCTTGTTTTAAATCCTTTCGGCACCGTTTTTCCGTTGGAGTCGGTTTCTTCAAAAGAATAATACACCCAATATCCGACAATCATTTTCCGTTTAATCGCTTCTTCTGTATCCGCAATTCTCAAAATCAATTGCAAAAGCACAATGATAACCGTAGCAATTAATTCCACCAAAATACTGATTTTTTCCAATTGTTCATTAATTGATGGAATTAAACGAAAAATCAGAAAAACCAACATGGCAAAAACGACAAATCCCGATAAAAATTCCAAAATATGCTTCAATCGATTATTTTTCAATAACCAAATTCCGAACTTCGTAAATTTCGAAGTTTCATATTCATTTCTTTTGAAAATACGATATTCCATGGGAATTTCTTGATTATTTTCTTCTTCTTTTTCCGATATTTTATAAGAACAGATTTTTTCTTTGTTTTTAAAATTTCCCAAAGCGTTTTTTTGCATCTCCAAAGAGGTATCTTTCAAAACACTTTTTGTCTGATATGTCATTTTTCCGAGAATCATTCCGATTTCATTGATTCCTTCGATATCAATACGAGAAATCAAAGTCAAAAACAAATCGTTAATCTCATTTTCCTGGTTTCGGGACGGAACAAGAATATAATCGTATTGTTTTTCTTTTAATTTTTTTAACAATACCAAAAGATCTTTTTCTTCATGAATGTTTACTTTTCGTTCATAAAATAATTGGTGATTTTTCAAGGAAGCTTCAATATCTTCCGTTTTATCAAAACCTATATAACCAATTTCACAATCTTTGGAAAATAATCGATCCATGTTTTTTCCTTTCCATCCGTTTTCACGAAAATAGTATAGCATTAAAAATCCTTGCACTTCAAATGCAAAAAAGAATTTATCCATTTATCCTAGGCCGAAAAACATCGAACAATATGAATTTTACGTTTTGATTCATAAATACCCATACCTTCTTTTATCGAATAATATATTTTCGAAAAAATAAAATCTGTTTTTCTTATAAAAATGTCCGAAAAGACTTAAGCATAGGTAATGGAAAGTACTCCTTTTTCCTCGGTACAAGATAATACTTTTATGGTGAAATCTTTTTTCCCCGTGCTATGAAAAGTAAAAGAATTCAATTCATCGTTTTCTTGAAATAAATCCCGATTTTCCGCATGAACAAGATTGGAACCGGAAAAATATAATCGTGAAGTTCCTTCCGAAGAAAGCAAAGAAAGCAAACGATTTGATGATACCGCACTTTCGGAAGGTGTGTTGGAATTTGCAATTTCCAAATAATAATTTTCATAATTTTTCACGGAATCAATATAATCAACAAAAGTAAAATTCCGCGTTTCATAACATCCAAGACGTGCATCGACATGGTAAATTTTAAATCCGTTTTCCGTGAATCCCAGAGGATATAAAGAAGTATAAGGATAAGTACTATCAAGTTCATTTAAACCATCCGGAGTATAATATTCCAAAATTAAATATTCATTGCAGGCATTATCGTTACCCATAGTCGCGGGAATAATAAGTGCGGATCCGTTTTCTTGAAAAGAAGAGACTTCATAAACACCGGATTCTTCTGCAATTTCCGGTTGAATCCATCCCAAAAGATATTTGGAAAATGCATTGTGATCCAATATATTATTGTCCATCATATCAAGTCCGCCGACCGGTTTTGTTTTATCTCCGAGCCAAGAAAGAGAATAATCGTAATTGTAATAGTCATCAAGACCAAAAAGATGTCCTGTCTCATGAATGAAAGTATGTGCGTCAATTCCTTCTTTACTCCCGGTATGAAAAAAATTGTAGCTCGCCCAAGAATAAGAAAAAGGTCGTGGCGATAAAGAACTGGAATAAGGATACCAATAGGTATATGCCCATAAAAACTGACTTAACGCCTCATCATCACGATAAATCGGATGTTTTAAAAAATATTCTTCGTAAGAATCTTCAAGATAGACAAGCCATACCGAATCGATATATCCATCGTTATCACTATCGAAAGAGTTCAGATCCGTATGCGTACTTTGATACCAATTTAAGGCCTCATTTAAAATGAAATATGTCGGTTCGTTTTCGTTATTGATGGCACGACTTGCTTCATAAACACTTTTATCATAATGAAAAATATCGCTTACCTTACCATCGATATGCAATTGTCCATAGCTTGATTTTTCGTAAAAAGACCGAACCGATTCCCAATAAGTATCTTCACTTTTTCCGAAAAAACCTTTTCTTATCACTTCACAAGCATTTTCCATTTCTTCATTTGTGAAAGAACAATCACGAAATGCCACCGGTATGACCAATATTTCCGGTGTTCCTTTTGAAGGCAAGTCATGATATCCCATTTGTTTCCGAACATATGGAAAGGTCAAAGAAGATAAAGGTGAAGAAAACGAAGTAAAGGAAAAAAAGTCACAACCGGTGAGACTTAAAAAAGCGGCTAAAAGAAGAATTTTTCCCTTTTTTTTCATAAAGAAAAAGTTATTTCTCCAGAAGTTGCATTACAAGAAGAAAAAGAAATTTTGAAAGGAAGTTCTTTTTCATTATTGAAAGTAAAAGATTCGATGGAATCCCCATTTTGAAATAAATCCTGATCTTGCGCCCAACGATTTGCTCCATTATAAAACGTATTTCTTCCGGTAGCACTGAGTAAAGTAATTAATCGTGCATCATAAGCATCATCATAATCTTCCAGAATACCGAAGATGCTGCGGGATGGTGTATTGGAATTCATCATACCCAAAAAATATCCTCGGCTTGATCCCTCTTGACGCGGATCATCCAAAATACGGATTTCTCCGCGATTATAAATTCCGAGACGTGCATCGACATGATAAATTTTAAACCCGGAGGTTTGAAACAAAAGAGGATAAACACCTTTATAGGCACGGGAAGCATCTTTATAATTTAAACCTTCTTTAACATAATATTCAATGATCAAATATTCCTGATACGGAGTTCCGTTCCATTCCCCGGCAGGAACAATAAGACAATCGCCGTTTTTTTGAAACGATTCCATCGTATATTTTCCTTCACGGACCACGATCTTCGGTTCTATCCAACCCAATAAATATTTTGAATAGGCATTATGATCACCGACATTATAATCCATCATATCCGGTCCACCCGTTGGCTTGGTATAATCTCTTGACAATACTCTCCCCGATAAAAATGAACCGTAATCATAATTATAATAATCTTCCAATCCAAGCATATGCCCGGTTTCATGAATATAGGTATGGGCATCGACTTTTTCGGTTTCTTCTTCATACATGGAATAATAACTGGCAAAAGAATATGTCCTGGGAATAGGCATATCGGAAGAAGAATTCCCCATATACCAATAAGTATAAGCCCATAAAAAGTTTTGAATATTTTCATAATTGGGATTGGTTTCCCTTATATTGTGTTCCTGAAGATAATCTTGGAAAGTTTTTTCTCCATAGATCACCCAACATGCATCAATATATCCGTCGTTATTTGTATCAAATTCACTTAAATCCATCTGATCCTTTAAAATTTCAATCCCTTTCATCAAAGGATAATAAGAATTATCATAATAGGCATTACTTTCCACCGAATAGGGATTTTCATTCCGGGATAAAGATGCCACTTCTTGTACGGTCATATCAATTTGCACAAAAGGAGCCACTTCCCCTTCAAGAAGCAATTGTTGATAGTTGGATTTTTGATAAAAAGAACGAACCGACTCCCAGTTTGTGTCTTCGCTTTCTCCAAAAAAAGTATCGTTTAAATCGGCACGTACTTTTTCTTGTGTTTCTTTATCCATTACCGAATCCTCAAATAAAACAGGTAAAACCAAAATTTTCGGTGATCCTTTGGAAGAAAGATAGGCACGATTATAATCTTCACTTCGTTCAAAATTTTCCAAAGTATAGGAATCCAATACGGCATTTTCATCATAGACTATTTGATCCGGAATGGATTCAAAAGAAGATGTTACCATAGATGACGAAACGGATGCAAAAGAAGAATTCCGGCTCAAAAGAGGAGATAAAGCGTTATTGCAGGATACAAGGCCGAAAAGAAGGCCGAAAAGAAGAAACTTACTTTTCATTTTGTTTTTCCTCCAACACGAGATCCTGAAAAGCAGAATTTCCGTTTTTTCGTTTTTTATAATCCTCTTCACTGATAACTTCCCAACCATCTCCGCTGGGATATGCTTTTTCTTCCCCGACAAATTGATAAGGGATGGAAGAAAGAAGAAGATCAAGATAATAAGGATATAAATCCAATTCATCTTGTACATACAATTTTATATCTTCACTGACATTTCCCGGATCTTTCGTAAATAAATACGTTTCCTCTTCATCCATAGGAACTTTGGTTACCGCTAGATTTCTAGAAGATAAAAGAAATAATTCACATAGTAAATGAATCTTCACTTCAAAAATTTTGTCAAAAGCACGTGTTTTGATTTTTACCTTGGCAAAACCGAATTTGGAAAAAAGAGGTATTTTCTTCAAATCTTCTTCTTTGAAACAGACATCCTCTTCAAAATATTGATGTGTTTTTTCTTCCAATTGTTGAAATGAAAGGATCATAAGTACTTCATCTCCTTAAAATAAGTCTTAGTCATTTTCATTAATTCCCGTATATCCGGATGTGCATTTTCTGCCGTTCGTAAAGCAAAAATATGTTTCCATTCCTTCAAAACACAAGTACAGACAATTTCGGTCTTCAAAGAATTCGGAAGAACGCTTCTTGCTTGCTCGGCCTTCGCACCGCTTTCAATAAGGGAAAAATAACTTTTCTCGGCATTTTTCATCGCTTCTTCCCATAAAATTTCTTGCTCTTTTGTTAAATTCAAAGGGCGAACAAAAGAAATTTCATGAGCAAATTTATCTTTGGAATAATTACAGTATCTTGTCGATTCCTGTGCATAGGAAGCCAAACGATGACGAACGAGTTCATGACTTACACCACGATCCGTGAGAAATAAGATGGTTATGGATAAATGTACCTCTTTTTCTTCTTCACGTAAAGAACAAATTTCACTTTTTTCTAATTTCCGAAAAAGATCTTTCCGTAAATATTTTTGATATTTTTGAGGAAAGATATCCGGAAAAAGATTTTCAAGATAAGCAAAAAAGGGATAAAAAGATTCTTCTTCAAAAGAAAAATATAATTCGTAAAGAGCGCGAAAATTCCCGGATAATAAGCATTTTTCACTTTCCGTAAAGGTTAAAAATTTCAAAGAAAAGGAACGCATTTTCGAAAAAAGATTCCGATCCAAGACTTCAAAAACCAGATAAGCATGTTCCAAAACACTGCCGTGATTAAAAGAAAGAATTTTCTTTGTAAAAAGAACATCGCTTCCTTCTTTTATGTAATTCTCGGATTTATAGCATACTCTTCCCGCGCGTTCTATCATTTTATAAGGACTATCGTAGGAAATTTCTTGAAATGTCGGCGCTACTACTTTCATACCCAACTACTTTCTCAGTGTACAGCCCAAAGTTTCAAATATTTTGAACATTTTTTCTTCCACGACATTTATTTCTTCATCTTTCAATGTTTTTTCAAAGCAGGAATACGTGACGCGAATAGCAATAGAACGAACATCCGGACCGATATTTTCTCCTTCATAAATATCAAAAATTGAAGCATCGGTAACTAAAGGAGATATTTTCTTGATTCCATCCAATAACATTTTCCCGGATACATTCTTTTTTGCCACTAAGGCATAATCGCGATAAATCGAAGGATATTTGGATATTGCACTCATTTTTAACGGAGATATACGAACATTCATCAAGGCACTGAGATTCAAATCGAGAATATATACTTCGGATAGATCTTCTTCTTCCAATAAACGGGGATGTAATTGTCCGCAAACACCGATACATTCTTCCCCCAAAAGGATTTGAACACTGCGTCCCGGATGGAACGAAGGATCCGTAAGTTTTTCAAGGCGATAACGACCTTCTTTGATACCGAAAAGATCCAGAATTCCGTAAAGAAGTCCGGCAATACTATAATAATCATATTTCTTTGTTTCCAAATTTCCGCGAAGGTATTTTTTCCCGGATAATGCAATACAAAGTTCATCATAGGAAGATGCTTTTGTTTCGATCAAAGAAGTTTCGAAAATAGCCAAATCTTCCATTTGATGTGCCTTATTATAGCGAAGAACATTCAAAACGCTCGCCAAAAGGCCACGGCGTACCACTTGATGATCTACCGTCATGGGATTCAAAACTTTCCAAGGCTCATCACGATTTAAAGTAAAGTATTTCTGATCTTCGGCATTAGAAATCAACGTATACGTCAAGATTTCCACCAATCCTTTATCTACCAAATATTCCCGTAAAATTCTCTTCTTTTTCTGATGATCTTTTTGTCCGCCCAAAGTAATTTGTGAAATCGGTAAAGTGGCATGAATTTTTTCCAGTCCGATGGTACGGAAAATTTCTTCGCTTAAATCGGCATCGCAGCGAAGATCAATTCTCTGTTTTGGAGGATATGCCAAAAATTGATCCTCATCCTTTTCTTCAATACGAATTTCAAAAGCATCGAACACTTCCTTCATTTCTTCTTTATTAAAGGCAGTACCTAAACGCTCATTGATATAAGAATAAGAACAAGGAATCACAACTTCTTCTTTTTTTCTAGCATCATAATATATCGGTTCTTCAAATTCTTTTCCTTCCGCAAGTTCTTTCAATAAATAAGAAAGCAAATGAATCACTTCTTTTTCATTACAAGGATGAATTCCTTTCACAAAACGTGCCGAAGAATCACTGCTTAATCCAAGGCGGGAAGAAGTATGTCGAATAAGATGCGATAAAAAGGTAGCACATTCGATACCAACATTCTTGGTATTTTCATCCACTGCGCAAGATAAAGAACCCATAATTCCTCCGAGGCAAAGAGGATTTTTTCCATCACTTACGACTAAATCGGAAGGAATTAAATCATAGGTCTTTTCATCCAAAGCAACAAAGGGACCTTTATAATCATCTTTGACCACGATTTGTTTTCCGCCAATTTTATCTAAATCGTACATATGCACCGGACGACCGGTTAAAAGCATAACATAATTTCCGATATCCACGACATTATTTAAAGAACGGATTCCTTCACTTCTTAAAACTCTTTTCAGCCACTCCGGAGATTCTTTTACCCGAATATTTTTAATTACCCGAAAAGCAAACTGAGGACAACCATTGGTTAAAGAAGAAACCGAAAAATCCGTTTTTTTATCGGAAGGTATGGTATAAGAAGGTATTGATACTTTACGATGAAATAATGCCCCGACTTCTTTGGCAAGACTATAAATCGATAAAATATCCGATCGATTTGCCAAAACATTAATATCCAATAAGACATCATCAAGACCGAGATACTTCAACACTTCGGTTTCTCCGACAGGAGCATCGTTTTCCAACTCTTCGATACCGGCACACTGTTTTTCATTTAAAAGAGCTTTATTTACACCCAATTCCAATAACGAGCAACACATTCCATCGCTTTCCACATTGCGAATAACACTCTTTTTAATTACCACATTGTTGGGAAGCTTTGCACCTTCACGGGCAACAATTACTTTTAAACCGACTTTTACATTCGAAGCACCGCACACGATTTGATGAATACCAAAACTTCCTTCATCCACTTTCAAAACATGAAGATGATCGGAATTCGGATGCTCTTTCACTTCCAAAATCTGACCGATAACAAGATTCGTGCCGGAAGCAAGAAATTCAACACCTTCCACTTCCAAACCAGAAAAAGTAAGTTTATTTTGAATTTCTTCCACCGATAAATTTTTTAAATCCACATACTGGGACAGAACATTTAAACTGATAATCATATATTTTACTCCCGATGAAATTGTTTATTGAAGCGCATATCATTGGTATAGAAGCGTCGGATATCATCGATTCCGTATCGTAACATGGCAACACGCTCAATACCTACTCCAAAGGCAAAGCCTTGATATTTCTTCGTATCGAATCCACACATTTTCAAAACATTCGGATGCACCATCCCGGCACCGAGAATTTCAATCCATCCACTGTGTTTACATAAGGAACATCCTTTTCCACCGCATTCAAAACAAGAAATATCGACTTCTACAGACGGCTCGGTAAACGGAAAATACGAAGGTCTCATCCGAATTTTTCTTTTTTCACCAAACATTTTTTTCACGAAAAGTTCCAAAGTTCCAAGCAAGTCGGACATACGAACATTTTCATCGACGACCAATCCTTCAATTTGACCGAATTGATGACTATGTGTGGCATCTTCATCGCGACGAAATGTCTTTCCAGGAGAAATAATTTTAATCGGACCAACACCATTTTTGGAAAGCATAACCCGTGCCTGAACCGGTGAGGTTTGCGAACGCATCAAATGTGTTTCGTCAATATAAAACGAATCTTGCATATCGCGTGCCGGATGATCTTTTGGTACATTCAACAATTCAAAATTGAAATGATCCAATTCCACCTCGGGCCCTTCTTCAATTTGATATCCCATACCGATAAAGATATCACTGACTTCATCCACGACTTTTTGAAAGAGATGTTTTGCTCCTCTTTCATAATTTTCACCAGGCAAAGTTATATCCATTGCTTCTTTTTTCAAGCGATGTTCCATAGCCAAATCTTTCAGAACTTTTCTCTTTTCATCGATTTTTGTCTGAATCTTGTTTTTCACCGAATTCATCACTTCTCCGAAAGAAGCACGTTCCTCTTGATTCATATCTTTCATCTTTGCCATAAAGGACATTAATTCACTTTTTTTTGCAAGATATAAAATTTGTAGTTTCGAAAGCTCTTCGTTATCTTTTGCTTCCGCTATTTTTTGCTCTGCTTCTTGAGCAATCTCCTGGATTCGTTTTATCATAAGTCCTCCTTTTCATTCTAGATTTAGATTATACATCATTTTCTTTCCAAAATCTATTTGCGCGAAACATTTCTTGTCGAAAAAATTCTTTCTGTTCGTTTTCTTGTGTTTGGAAGAAAAAAAGAAGAAAAAAAACTAAAATTATTGAAACTTCTATGGAAAAGCACAATAATAAGAATGGCGAAGAAAAAGACATGTCTCAGGAAGCCAATAGAGAGGATTTTATCGGTGAAAAAAGTCCAACAAAACCTGAGATACCACTTTGGAGCCTTCTAGGTAACTAGACGTATTCTGCGTTAAAGAAAATTAAAGAGCACAAAAATTTTTGTGAATAAAGGTGGTACCGCGTAATTTACGTCCTTTAGGGGACGTTTTTTTTATAAAGGAGGACTATATGAAATTTTTATTGAAAGATGGTAAAGAAATCGAATGTGAAGGAAAAACAGGTTTGGAAATTGCCGAATCCATTTCTCCGTCTCTTGCAAAAAAAATGGTTGGCTATCTCTTGGATGGAGAACTTTATGATTTCCGTATTATTCCAAGTCACGGAGGAAAGTTGACCTTTATTTTTGAAGGAGATAAAGAAAGTTATGATATCTTAAATCATTCGACCAGCCATTTGCTGGCTCAAGCCATTCATCATCTTTATCCGGAGGCACAATTCGGATTCGGGCCGGCGATTGATGAAGGATTTTATTATGATATTGACTTTAAAGATGTTGTTTTAAATGAAGAGGCCTTTGCAAATATCGAGAAAGAAATGGCAAGAATCGCTTCTTCCGGAATTAAAATCACCCGTGAAGTCGTCAGTAAAGAAGAAGCTTTGAAAATCTTTCAAGAGAATCCTTATAAAGTAGAATTAATACAAGGAATCGAGAAAGAAATCACCATTTACCGCCAAGGGGACTTCGTCGATTTATGTGCCGGACCTCATCTTGCTTCTGTTTCCAAAATTCGTCATTTTAAACTTCTCTCTCTCGCGGGTGCTTATTGGCGCGGAGATATTCATAATCCCCAATTAACAAGAATATACGGTACATCTTTTTTTACGGATGAAGAACTGAAAAATCATCTTCAGATTTTAGAAGAACGAAAAAAAAGAGATCATCGAAAAATCGGTAAAGAACTGGAATTATTCATGTTTTCCGAATATGGTCCCGGATTTCCTTTTTGGCTTCCGAAAGGTTATGATATGAAAAGAAGGCTGGAAGATTTTTGGTTACAAATTCATCGGGAAAACGGCTATGTGGTTATCCAGACACCGATTATGCTTTCCAAAGAATTATGGGAAGTATCCGGGCATTGGTTTAACTATAAAGAAAATATGTATACATCAACCATCGATGAAAAAGAATTTGCCATCAAACCGATGAATTGCCCCGGAGGAATGCTCGTTTATAAAAATACGATTCATTCCTATCGTGATTTTCCTTTACGGGTCGGAGAACTTGGTTTAGTCCATCGTCATGAGGCTTCCGGCGCTTTAAGCGGATTATTTCGTGTACGCACATTTACACAAGATGATGCCCATATATTCATCCGCAAGGACCAAATACAAGAAGAAGTGATAAATTTATTAAAACTCTTCGATCAGATCTATTCGATCTTCGGCTTAGATTATCATATTGAATTATCCACCCGCCCCGAGAAAAAATATATCGGCGATATTGAAATTTGGAATGAATCGGAAAAAGCACTTGCGGAAGCATGTAAAGCATCCGGAAAAGATTTTATTATTAATCCCGGAGATGGTGCATTTTATGGTCCGAAACTCGATTTCAAGTTAAAAGATTCCATGAATCGTATTTGGCAATGCGGAACCATTCAATTGGATATGAATTTACCGGAACGTTTTGATTTGACGTATATTGATACCGACGGAAGTAAAAAACGTCCGGTAATGCTCCATCGTGCCATTTTCGGTTCCGTAGAAAGATTCTTGGGGATACTTCTTGAAAACTTTGCCGGTGCTTTACCAACATGGTTATTTCCGACTCAAGTCGTTCTTCTTCCAGTAGCGACCGAACAACAAAAAGAATATGCAAAAGAATTGGTAAAAAAATTTAAAGAATACGATATTCGTGCCGAAGTCGATCTTCGCGAGGAAAAACTCGGATATCGTTTACGTGATGCACAAGTACAAAAAATTCCTTATTCCATTGTCATCGGAGATGAAGAAATAAAAAAGAATACGGTAACGTATCGTTTATATGCACATAAAGAACAAATTACCGTTCCTTTCGATGAATTCATTAAACAAATCAAAGAAGAAATTGATTCGAAGGCATTACGAAAATAATTTTATTTCTGTTTCAGAAAAAATACCGATACAATATCCCATCGGTATTTTTTTATTTTCCTTTTATGCTTTCCTTGTATTATAAAAAATCGATAAGAAATACCCCAAGAATACAAAAAAATACTAAAATTAAAAAGAATTAAAAAATCCGTGCATCTTTATTTCATAACTTGATTTTATGGTTACCATTGCTTAAGATAATATCAAGAGGTAAGCGTATTATGACTACAAAAGATTTACATCAACATAATTCATTTAAAAATATCGATGAATTTATTAAAAGTATGCCATCCAAAAAAACATTTGATAAACGCGGAGATTTGATGCGTAATTTATCCGATGGAAATCGTTTGGCCATTCTTTGGATCTTACTTCATAGTACCGAATGTGTCTATAATATTGCGAAATTGTGTAATATCTCTTCCCAATTGGCTTCTTCCAACCTTAAAACATTAAAAATGGCAGGAATTATCGTTCCCGAACGACATGGAAAAGAAGTATATTATCATTTCTCGGATACTGAAGATGCGAAATTCTTAAAAAGTATCTTAGAACAATTAGAAAAAATTTAGTGCATTCTTTTTGAAATTCATTTAATACAAAATCTTTTTATATTTTTCACGGATATTTTCTATGGAAGAAAAGGACAAATATTTTCCTAAATACTCTATTCTATCCGGAGAAAAAAATTTTGATTTTAATGCAAATAAATATAGAAAAACAAAAAGGTTAATCCATAATAACATAATACCGCTACAACATCATTAATCGTTGTAATTAATGGTCCGCTTGCTACGGCAGGATCCACATGAATCTTTTTAAATAACATAGGAATTATCGTTCCCGCAAAAGAGGCTAATCCCATAGCAATGCATAGTGAACTACCGACGATGCAAGAAGCAGTGAAAGTATCCTGAATATTAAAATCACCATGCACAGGAATCTTTGTTACATATAGATAAAGAAAACAGATAAGTCCGGAAATAATTCCCAATAATATTCCATTGGATAAGCCGACTCGAACTTCTCGGAAGATAAAAAACGCCTTTTTTTTGGGAGTTATTTCTTCATCACTGAGAGCACGAATCGTAACCGCCAAAGACTGTGTCCCGGCATTCCCGGCCATATCTAAAATCAAGCTCTGAAAAAATACCATCACAGGTAAAGTAGCAATGATTCCCTCAAAATTGGATATCAACATCGATACGATAAGTCCTAATCCCAACAATAAAATTAACCATGGTAAACGCTTTTTTATAGAGGTAAATACGCCTTCATTAATGTCACTATCACTCGTTATGGCAGCGAATTTGTGATAATCTTCACTCATTTCTTCATCTACTGCTTCCGTGATATCTTCCGAAGTAATTACTCCGACAAGATGATTTTTTTCCAAGACGGGAATTAAATGCTCGGCATAACTACGAATATCATTGATACATAAAGAGGTTTTTGTATGACCGTCGATCGTAGGATAGTTTTCTACAAGTATTTCTTCAATAGGCGTTTCTTTTCTGGCGCATATTAAATCTTTTAAATCAATAGCACCGCAGAAATTACCATCACTATCTTCTACGAAAATCGTCGAAATATTATCATTATCTTTCGCTTGATCAATAAGTTTTCGCATGGCGTTTTTTACTGTGTCATCACGACGGATAAGAATATAATTTGTCGTCATTTTGCTACCGATTTCATCTTCATCATAGGACAAAATCAAACGAACTTCTTCCTGCGCTTCTTTTTCCATTAAAGAAAGAATATTCTCCCGATCTTCTTCATCTAATTCCTGAAGGGCATCCACCGCATCATCCGCATCCATTCTTTCGACGATATCCGCAGATTTTTCTTCATCGAGATTTTCTAAAATTTCTTCAATTTGTGAAGCGTAACTCAAAACATCCGAAAGTCGATCATCACCAAGAAGACGAAAAAGTTTTTCTTCTTCTTCTTTTTTCAAAAAAGGAATACATTCTGCAATATCCGATTCGTGATAATTAGCTAATTCTTCTTTTATATGTTCTTCATCCTGACTTTGAATAAGTTGCAAAAGTTCTTCGACATAATTTTCCATAAAAAAACCTCCTTTCGTATCTAATTATACTTACGAAAAAAGGTTTGAAAAGGTTAATTTTTAAAAATTAAAAAATTGTGATTTATTTTAGATACAGATTGGACATGGAAAGCAAAACACATAAAATCATTACTCCGACATCCGCGAAGATAGCAACGAAGATACCCCCGATGCCTAATCCTCCTAAAACCATACAAAGAACTTTGACGATTAAAGCAAAAATGATATTAAAATAAGCAATAAATACGGTTCTTTTTGCAATTCGTAATGCTTCGCTTGCTTTATTTAAATGATCATCCATTAAAACGATATCACTTGATTCGATAGCTAAAGAAGAACCGTTTTTTCCCATAGATATCGATACATCACTCATAGCTAATGTCGGTGCATCATTAATTCCATCGCCAAGATAACATGTTTTCCTTCCTTTTTCTTTTTCTTTTTGAACAATTTCCAATTTATCTTGCGGTAATAAGGAAGCGTAATAGGCATCTAAATGCAAAGCAGAAGATACTTTGGCAGCTACTTCTTCTTTATCTCCGGTAATCATAATGAGATTCTGAACACCGAAGCGATGCAATTTATCCATGGTAATCAAGGCATCTTCTTTGATTTCATCTTCCAAAAGAACATAACCTAAATATTCCTGATGATACGCGACATGAATAATCGTATCGCCTTGATCGATAACTTCTATTCCTTCTTCTTTTAAAAGTTTTGCATTCCCGACCAAAACAGGTTCATCCAAGTAATATCCTTTTATTCCTTTCCCGGAAATTTCCTCTTCATTTTGGATTTGAACTTCTTTTACTTCTGGATAGGAAGCAACAATTGTTTTTGCCAAAGGATGTGTCGATAGCTTTTCCATACTAATTAATAAAGAATAAAATAAATCTTCATTTTTCATCACATGCACGGAAGACACTTTGAATTTTCCTTTCGTCAGCGTCCCTGTTTTATCAAAGAAAAAAGTCTTCGCTTTAGCAAGATTTTCCAAATGAACTCCTCCTTTAATCAGAATACCTTTTCTGGATAAATTCCCCATCCCGGAAAAAAAGGATAAAGGAATCGATATGACTAAGGCACAAGGACAAGAAATAACTAAAAAGGATAAAGCACGATAAATCCAAAAAGAAAAATTAAATCCCGTGAATAAAGGCGGAACAAGAGCGACAAGAATCGCAAGTAAGACAACACTGGGAGTATAAATTTTAGAAAATCTTGTGATAAATTGTTCTGTTTTTCCTTTGCTTTCCGCGGCTTCTTCAATTAAATTTAAGATTTTATAAATCGTAGATTCTTCATATACTTTCGTGGCTTTCATCGTTAACACACCATTTAAATTGATATTTCCGGATAAAACCGAATCACCTTTATTTACCTCAAGAGGCAGACTTTCTCCGGTTAAAGAAGAAGTATCTAAGGTCGATGAACCATCAAGAATAATTCCATCCACAGGAATCTTTTCACCCGCTTTAATGAGCAAGACATCATCCATACGAACTTCATCGACATCAATTTCTTCAATACTTTGATCTTCCTTGATTCGAAAAGCATGATTCGGTGCTATTTCCATCAAACTTTGAATGGATTTACGTGATTTTTCCACGGCAATAGTCTGAAATAATTCCCCGATTTGATAAAATAACATCACCGCGACACCTTCCAAATAGTCTTGCAAAATAAAAGCAACAATGGTGGCCAGAGACATCAAAAAGAATTCATCAAAAACCCTTCCTTTTAAGATATTTTTGATAGCTTTGATTAGAATACGTCCTCCGATAATAAGATAAGCTAAAACATAAAGACCAAAAGAAACATATTTTACCCAATCCGTTTCTTTTGAAGAAAAAAAGATGACATTTATAAGAAGGATTACCAGTGTTAAAATGATTTCAATAATGGCAATTGTTTTTTTATTACGCATCGAAAATTTCAATTCCTTTCTCAAAATGAGTTGCTTCTTTTTGTAAGACATTTTTTATGGTATCCTTCATATCTTCGGAACACTCTACCGTTAATTTTTGCATCAAAAAGGAAATCTTTAATGAAGTAACTCCCGGAATTTTTTTCAGATTATCTTCTAATTCACGTGCACAATTTGCACAATCGATACCGATAATTTTATATTTTTTAATCATGGTTATACCTCCTATATCAATAAAACAATCAAATAATCATTTTATTGTTTTATACTTATATTATATGACTTGTCATTTTAATTGCAACTATTTTTTTTATTTTCATCATAAAAAACGTACATTTTTCTTTTCCGAACAATTATCGATTCATATTATCTATTTATCATAATTAGACAAATACTTTCGGTAATAAAAATATCGTATGCATATCTGGTTTTCTTAAAGATTCAATAAAATAAAATGTAAAAACTCTCGGAGAAATTCCTCCGAGAGTTTATTATTATCGCTTGAAAACATAATTCCAAGAATTTTGTTTTTTTCATTCAAAGTGCGATTTTTACATATTTTTTTTATTTGGATTCGTTATGATTTCTTATTTTTTATTCAAAACGAGCTCATTTACCACTAAGATGCCACCGGCAAGAATGTTGAAAATTGCAAATAAAATCGATCCGACACCCAAGTTATATTCTTTAAAGAAATCCGTAAATGCTACATTTGCCGCCACATTGCTACCAGGCAAAAGACTCTCTAATATTCCCATAGAAACAACAATATCCGTCCCGGCAACTTTGACAAGGAAAGCACAGATACCGGCAAGAAGGAATAAAACTCCGGAAACTAGGCCGAATAATTTTGCTTTTTCTTTTAAAACAAAACCGAGAACAAAACAAACAATGCCAATAATTAAAAGAATAAATGCAAATAATGCGAAGAAAGACATTCCACCGGATATAGAAGCGTCCGATCCCTTGGATAAAATTTCGGTATGAATGGTTCCATTTCCAAATACTAATCCGAAAAGAGAAATAGAGGATTTCATACCTTCGGCTTCAGCACTTAATCCGGGAAGTGCAAACATAAAAATGAATGCGAGAACGACGAATAAGCAAGCTACTCCTTTTAAAATTAATGGTAATAAACTTTTCAATTTTTCTGACATTTTTTTTAACCTCCTAAAAAGTTTTTACAACTATATTATAGTCCGATATTTTTCTAATTGTACATATTTTTCGATTTTTGTTTATTTTATATTTTTTTTATTTTAATCTTTTCCATTGTTCGGTATATGCCTCTTTCTTTTTCATATATTCAGCATATTTTTTCTTTTCCGATTCGATTTTTTCTTTTGGTGCTTTTGATAAAAAATTTGTATTTTGAAGCATTCCTTCAGAACGTTTAATCTCTTGATTCATTTTTTCTATTTCTTTTTCCAAAAGTTTCTTTTGTTCTTCGATATTTACATTCTCTTCAATCCATAAATCAAAATAACGATAAATTTTTGCACCATCGATATTTTCTTTTTCAATTTCGATTTCTTTTGCAAAACTGAAGCGTTTCAAGTAAGGCATTAATTCATCAAAAGAAAGATCTTTTTGCCGCAATTTCAACTTTACTTCTTGATTCGGTGTCAATTGATGCTCCACTTTAAAGGTACGAACATCACGAATCATATCCTTGAGATCTTCTACGATATGTTCCGCATTTTCATCCACATATTGTATTTCTTTTTCAGGATAAGATTCTAACATAATTGATTTTTTATGTTCGGGCAATGCTTGATATATTTCTTCGGCGATAAAAGGAGTATAAGGATAGATCATTAAAATAATTCCCTTTAAAATGTATAAACAAACACCTCGAACATCCGCCTTTTTCTTTTCATCTTCTCCTTTTAATGTTACTTTCGATAATTCCAAATACCAGGAAGTAAAATCATCATAGATAAAATTGTATAGATGCGTCGACGCATTGGCAAATTCATATTTCTCCATATTATAGGTAACATTTTCCACGCATTTTTGAAAGCGCGACAAAATGTAACGCTCCATCACACCGAGATTTTTACCGATTTCTTTTGAAATTTCTTTTCCCTCGCAATTGAGCAAAATAAAACGAGCAGCATTCCAAATTTTATTCAAATAGTTTTCCGCGGCTTGAATTTTTTCTTCACTATAGCGGATATCCATTCCCGGAGAAGTTGAAGTGGTCAGAAAATATCTTAGAGCATCGACACCATATTTTTCAATAACAGCTCGAGGATCAACTCCGTTTTTCGAAGATTTTGACATTTTTTTACCTTCGGAATCCCGAATCAAACCATGAATCAAACACTTTTTGAATGGTGCCACATTTTGAAACTCGATACTTTGAAACATCATTCGGGAAACCCAGAAGAAAATAATATCATACGCGGTAATCATGATATCCAAAGGAAAATAACGTTCGAGATCTTTTGTTTTTTCCGGCCAACCTAATGTGGAAAAAGGCCATAAAGCACTGGAAAACCAAGTATCCAGGACATCTTCATCCTGAACATAATCTTCACCGGGATTATTTTTGGAAACAACCACTTCTCCGGTTTTTTTATGATAATAAGCCGGAATCGGATGTCCCCACCAAAGTTGACGAGAAATGCACCAATCTTCGCAATTTTCCATCCAATTTTCATATATTTTTTCAAACCGCTCCGGCAAAAATTCCACTTTTCCTTCCGATTTTTGATTTTTTAAAGCAGCTTTTGCTAAAGGCGTCATTTTCACAAACCATTGCTTTTTGAGCATCGGTTCCACAACTTCACCGGATCGTTCGGAATGACCGACATTATGAACAATGGCTTCGGTTTTTAAAAGATTACCTTCCTTTTCGATTTGTTTTACTAATTTTTCGCGGCATTCATAGCGATCCATACCTTGATAAACGGAACATCGCTCATTCATGCTGGCATCATCATTTAAAATAATCGGCATCGATAAATGATGGCGCTTGGCAATCAAAAAGTCATTTGGATCATGCGCCGGAGTACATTTCATTGCTCCTGTTCCGAATTCCATATCAACATAATCATCACCCAAAATCGGAATCCATTCATGATTCGCCGGATTCATCACTTTCTTTCCGATATAAGATGTGTAACGTTCATCTTTTGGATTCACCACGACACAAACATCGCCGAACATTGTTTCCGGGCGTGTCGTAGCTACCGAAAGAAATCCTCCATCTTCCAATAAATATCGAAAATAATAAAATGTTCCCGGATCGTCTTGATGAAGAACTTCGATATTCGATAAAGCGGTTTTTAATTTCGGGTCCCAGTTAATAATTCGCTCTCCGCGATAAATAAGTCCTTTTTCATATAAAGAAACAAAAACTTCATTCACTGCCCTATTTAAACCTTCATCCAAAGTAAAACGTTCCCGTGTATAATCAAGACTCAGACCGAGCATTTTCCATTGATCATGTATCGTCGCAGCGTATTCATCTTTCCATTCCCAAACTTTTTTCACAAAATTTTCTCTTCCCAATTGATAACGGGTTATTCCCTCATTTTTCAATCGTTCTTCTACTTTTGCCTGTGTTGCAATTCCCGCGTGATCCATTCCAGGAAGCCATAAAACATCAAAACCTTTGGCTTTTTTATAGCGCGCGGTAATATCTTGAATTGTCGTATCCCAAGCATGTCCAAGATGAAGCATTCCGGTAACATTTGGAGGTGGAATAACCATGGAAAATTTCGGCTTTTCACACTCTTTAGCCGTAAAATATCCTTCTTCTTTCCAAAAATCATACTTTCCCTTTTCCACCAGTTTGGGATTATAATGTGCATCCAGCATATTTTCTCTCCTTTAAAATAAAAACGTTCCTTCCAAAGGACGCAAGGAACGTGTTACCACCTTATTTCAGTCAAAAAAATGACCCTCATTGCATCTTAACGCGAATACACGGTATTTTTCAATACTTACTCCAGAACGACTCAGTTTCACATTTTTTTCCTTTTCACCAAACCGGATTTCTCTTTGCAAATGGAGGAAACTTCCCTTTCTTTCAACGTACAAAGGTATTCTACTAGACTTCCCATGGAAATGCAAGAATCGTTTGCCCATAAATTCAAAAAGAATCGGCATAAAATAAAATATGAAACATGAATTTTTTCAAAAAATAAAAGAGCGCTTTCCCAAAGTAAAACGACGATTCGAAGATGTGTTGGACTTATTTTTATTCTATCAATTATTTCTTTTTTTATTAATTCCCAATCATTTGATGGCAATTCTTCTTTTTATTCTTGCTCTTTTGTGGTTTGTGAAGGATTATAAAACTCCGTAGCAATTTCTTCACTTCTTTTAATATAACGTAATGTATTCAATAGTGAAGCAATATCCTCGATATCTTCTTTTTTTCTTTCCAGCGGAGGCAAAAAAAGCAAGGCAAAAAACCATTCCTGTTCAAAAGGCTTTAAAGGATGAATATCCAGATAATCCTTTAAATATGGTTTTAAGGAAATCGTCTCGTTTTTCAAGTGAAGAAAGACATCATAAAGATCATAAATGCAAGGAGCAATGGCCATTTTCTCAATAGCTATAATTTTGCCATGACTCGGAAGAATATGTTCAAAGGAAAAATTTTGATAGGTAAGACATAACGATAAATCGCTTTCTTTTTTCCATTCCTCTTCAAAGCGATTGACATGTTTTGAAGCTTCTTTTAAGGCTAAAGAGAAATGGTGATAATTGGATAAAAAAAACCAATCCGCGGGAGAATGATAATCTTCTTTTTCCACGCGTTCCATCCGGGAATCCAATTCATTTTGTAATGATTCAATCTGCTGATCGAAATAATTTAATGTTTCTTCAAAATATTGATCTCCGACACGCATGGGATAAAGTGTCGAATGATGAAGTTTTGCAATGGTTTTCATAAAAAAAGAAAGGCGAATGTCATAGGATAAAATCGCTTCTTCTTCAAGATAAGGAGTAAGAGTAAAATATTTTTCCTCAAAATACTCCACATATTTTCCATCTCTTGATTTCAAAGGCAACAAAAAGGCATCATTTGTTGTCAAGGAAAGTCTCCGATATAAGTTTTCCATATGATTTTTGACATATTTCAAAATGTACTTTCCGTTTTTTCCGATAATCAGATACACTTGATCCGATTTTCGAATCATACTTTGCACTTCCACTTGATATTGTTCGTACAATTTTTTCTTCATTTTGGTATTTTTATTAATTCTCCTTCTTGAAATTTTTTCTGTGGATTTATTTTTTTTAATTCTTCTTCTTTTTTCTTAAATCGTGCTGCGATTTGATGAAGATTTTCTTCTTTTCTTATTCGATAAAAAAAGGCATTGCTTTGATAAGTTTCTTTAAATAATTCTTCCTTTTTTTCTTCTTTTTTTTCTATCATATATTTTTTTTCTTCTCCCGCGGAAATAGGAATGGAATCTTCGGAAATATTTTTCACAATTTCTTCTTTATCCGCGGATTTTATGATATTTTCTTTAATCTTTTCTACGGTTTCTTTTATCGTTTGTAAAATTTCATTCCGCGTGGACGCGGAAGTATCCTCGCCTTTCAATTCTATCCAATCTTCTTCCGGTTCTAATTTTTCAAAAGGCGTCGAAATCAATTCCACATCTTTACTGGACAAAATATTTTCCATCTCGCTAATTTCGTCTTCGTTTATTCTAGGCTGAGGAGATATTTCTTCTTGCCGCATAAACAATGAGACAAATTCATCATTGATTTCTTTGTTCGGTGTCGGTTCAAAACGAATCAGATCCTCATGATTTCCTTTTAATCGGGTAAAAATTCGGAATTTAACTTTTTTATCTTCCAAATCAAAGGTAAAATGATCGATTTCCAAAGCAATTTCTTTTAAATGATCGATTTCATTCAGCGTAACAAAAAGATCCACGGGAAGGACAAGAGATCCCGGATCTTTTCTTAATAATCGTTTCATGACAAAAGTAATATAAATTTTTCCGAGAATATGCATTCCTTCTTTGGTCGATTGATATTGAAAATCCTGGTCCAAAAGAATATCATCCAAACCCAAAATTTCTTCATCACTTTGGAAAATACCTTCAAAAATATGTTCTTCCATAAAAAAACCTCCGCGATACATTTTATGTTTACGCGAAGGATTTATGATGCTTCGATATCCATTTCTTTCAAAATACTTTCTCTTAAAATATCAACACCTTTTTTCTTCAAACTGGAAACAAAGAGTATTTCTTGATCCGGGAAAAGGGTCCGCATCCTTTGCAGTGCTTTTTGACGCATCGATTGATTCAACTTATCTTCCTTAGTATAAATGACAAGAGTCTTTACCCGTTGATTTTTTAAATATTCCAACATATCCCAATCTTCTTTTGATAAATCTCTTCGTGCATCGAAAAGCAAAAGCACCAAACGTTTTTGACCTTCTTTTATCTTTTGAAAATACGAATCCATCATAGAATCGAAATGATCCTGAAAATGTGCGATTTTTCGATATCCGTATCCCGGTGCATCGACCAAATAAAAATCGGGATTAATTTCAAAATAATTCAAAAGGCGCGTATGTCCGGGAGTTTTTGAGACATACGCCAATCCTTTATGATCGCAAATAGCATTAATTAAGGAAGATTTTCCGACATTGGATCTCCCGATAAAAAGAACTTCTTTATCCTTTTCCAAGGGTTTGACCGCGGAAAGAGAAAAATGTGCTTTAGAGAAAATCATATTGTGTTAAAGTTTCCTTCAATGCGTCTTCGACATTATGAATACGAACAATACGGAGTCCGTTTTTTACTTCTTCCGGTAAATCCTCGATATTACGATTATTTTCTTTCGGAACCAATACCGTGGTAATTCCGCTACGCAACGCCGCCAATGTTTTTTCCTTCAAACCACCGATTGGAAGTGCTTCTCCTCTTAAGTTAACTTCCCCGGTCATGGCAACACTGGCTTTGGAAGGAATTTTTTTCACCGCGGAAACAATGGCTACCGTGATAGCAATTCCCGCGCTGGGTCCATCTTTCGGCACGGCACCTTCAGGAACATGAATATGGATATCATGTTTCATAAAGAAATCCTTATTTATACCGTATCGCTGTGCATTCGCTTTTACATAGTCTAAAGCAATCGACGCGGATTCTTTCATGACATTTCCTAAATTTCCCGTTAGAATGAGACCACCCTTACCATTAAAATAATTGACTTCAATCGGCAAAATATCTCCGCCAAATTGCGTATAGGCAAGTCCGGTAACCACTCCGATGGTCGATTTTTTTAAATGTTGCGAATAATCAAAAATTTCCGTACCGAGATAATCTTTGATTTTTTTCTTATTCACCGTGATTTTTCGTTTTCGTGGATTGGAAATCAATTCCACAATGGCCTTTCGGCAACATGTTGCAATTTTTCGTTCCAATTCCCGAACTCCGGCTTCTCTTGTATAATAGCGTATAATTTGCAAAATTGCTTCGTCATCAAAAGAAATCTGCGTATCTTTTAATCCGTTTGCGGTACATTGTTTTTGAATCAAATGCTCCGTGGCAATATGCAATTTTTCGATTTCGGTATACGTATTTAACTCAATTAATTCCAATCGATCCCGCAATGCCGCAGGAATATTTTCCAAATAATTTGCCGTACAGATAAAAAGAACATTGCTCAAATCATATGTTTCTTCAAGATAGTTATCTTGAAAAACAACATTTTGCTCCGGATCGAGAACTTCCAATAATGCCGAAGCCGGATCGCCATGTATATTCGACGTCAATTTATCGATTTCATCAAGCAAGAAAACGGGATTACAAACACCCGCATTTTTGATTCCTTTGATAATTTTTCCGGGCATAGAAGCAACATATGTTCGACGATGTCCGCGAATTTCCGATTCGTCGGAAACACCTCCGAGAGATGCCTTGACAAATTTTCTTCCCAAAGCTCTTGCCACGGATTTGGCAAGAGATGTTTTTCCGACACCGGGAGGTCCATAAAGACAAATAATCGGTGCTTTCAAAGAATTTGTCATAGATTTCACCGCTAAATATTCAATAATACGCTCTTTTACTTTTTCTAAGCCATAGTGATCTTCATTCAATACTTTTTGTGCATTGGGAAGTGAATTATTATCGACGGTTTTTTGTGTCCAAGGTAAATCCACTAACCATTGAATATAGGATTTCAACATGGAAGCTTCCAAAGATCCCGCAGGTAATTGATCCAATTTTTTCAATTCCGAACGAATTCGGTCCTGAATATTTGAAGGATAAAGATCACTATCGATCTTTTTTAAAATTTCTTCGTTTTCATCTTCTTCACCGGAAATCTCATTCAATTTTTTTTGAATTGATTTCATTTGTTCCCGCAAAAAATATTCTTGTTGTGCATCCTGAGCGCGTTTTTGTACATCTTTTTCAACTTCATCCATCACTTTATAACGGATTTTTTCATTCTCAAGATAATCTTTCATCAGATTATAGCGTTCTTCCACCGAACGATTTTCCAAAAATAATTGTCGCGTTTTTCCATCGAATTTCGGAATAGACAAAACAAAATAATCCAAAATTGCTTCCAAAGATTTGAATTGCACAAATCCCTTACGCAATGTTGCCATTTCTATCGTTCGAACATTATTTAACATTCCCTGTAACGAAGAAATTAATTTTTCTTCTTTTTCTTTTGATTCAATCGGTATCGAAGGATAATCCTCTACAGAAACTTCGTAAAAAGAAATTTCTCCTTCACCTAATTGATGAACAGAAAGAATATGAACTCGTTTTTCTCCTGTTAAATTTATTTTCAGAGAATTTTCCGTTTCATTATAATATCCTTTTACTTTACATAATGTTCCGATGGAATAGATTGATTTTCCGATATTTTTCGCATCATAAATATCTTTTTGGGCCACCACGACCACTTCTCCGTTATATTCACTTGTAGCGTGAGATAACGCGACAAGAGAAAATGATTCCGTTACCAAAAAAGCAGATGAAATTTCAGGAAATACCTGTATATCCTTAGTAATAATCAAAGGATATTTATTCATTTTTTTCATCGATAAGCCTCCTTTTTTTGGAGATTATTGATTGTTTTTCTCCAAAAATTCTGTAAACATTGTGCTACGAAGATTGCGAACGAATTGTTCTAAATTCGGTTCCAAAGCTTTCTGAACATCTTCCACTTTCATATTATATTGTGTGGCAATTTCTTGATATTTCGCATCCAAAATTTCTTTGGTAACCACAATATTTTCTTTGCGGCAAATTTCTTCAATTACCAACATGGATTTAAAATTCTTTAAGGCTTCTTCTTTTTTATCTTCGATAAATTTTTCATTGGTCAAGCCATTAATCGATAGATAATCTTCAAAGGACAATCCATTCTTTTCCACTTGTTTTCGAATATTTTCGATATTTGCCATTGCTTCTTCCTGAAGTAAAGACTCAGCGACAAAAACTTTACTGCCATCCAATATCTTTTGCAATAGTGCTTCTTGATATTCTTTCTTGGCAGCACGTTCTTTTCTTTCTTTTACCATCTTCAAACTATAAGCATCCAGTTCTTCTTTATTTTGAACTTCTTTATTATTCAACTCTTTGAAGAAATTTTCATCCAATTCGGGAAGAACTTTTTCTTTAACATCATGGCAACGTACATTGAAATTTGCTTTTTTTCCTTTTAAATTTTTGACATAATTTTCCGGGAAAGTGACTTCGATGACACGTTCTTCTCCGGCTTTTAAACCAACCAATTGTTCTTCAAATCCGGGAACAAAGGAATGACTACCCAATTCCAATTCATATCCTTTTGCCTCACCACCATCAAAAGGAGAATCATCAATATAACCTTTAAAATCAATGATTACCGTATCTCCGATTTTTGCTTCCCCTTCTTTTACATTCATGGTAGCTTGATCTTTTCGCAAAGAAAGAATGAATTCTTCTTTTTCTTCATCGGAAACCGTGACCTCTTTCTTTTCGATTTTCAAGCCTTTATATTCGCCGAGTTCCACTTTTGGTGCCAAAGCAAAACGGACGACGGCCTCAACTTCATCCTCTTTGACATTTGTGATATTTAATTTCGGATCGGTAATGGGTCGTAATTGATTCTCATTCAATACATTTCCGTATTCTTTATTGACACAAGAAAGTACCGCTTCTTGAATAATTTCACTTTGAGATATCATTTTCTTCGCCATATCAAGTGGTACATGGCCTTGGCGAAATCCTTTTACTTTCAGATTTGCCGCCAATTTGCGAAACTCTTTTTCCTGAGCTTTTTTCCATTCATCACCACGAATCGTAAAGGTTATCATCGCCTCTTGAGATTCCTTGATTTCTACTTTCTTTTCCATCTTAAGTTTTTCCTCCAAAAATTCAGTATATTTTTACCTGCGAATTCATATATTTTGTATTCATCAGTTCCATAAGAATTTTAAAGGATAATCCTTTAAAATACAAGAGAAAGAAGTGATTTTCCGTTGTTCCAGTCAAGGAACTTCCGTAAAATTTCTTCTCCATCAGAAAACGATTCGAAAAGGAAGGAAATTCTTATCGTATTTTTAAAGAAATGTCTGATAAAAAGTATAAAGTTTTTCTTCTTTTTCGCTTTCAAAAGAAAATGATTTTCCCTGATAAGAAAAAATGATATCCTGAATCGTTTTGAAAACAACTTCGTCTTCCATTCCGTTTGAAAAAGAACCCGGAAAAATACAAACCGCCAATTTTCGCACGATATTTTCCGCCATTTCCAAAGTATCCGGAGAAAGGAAATAAGAAGGCATTTTTTTTAAAAAAGTCTGAAACTCTTCTTTTTCAAAAGGGAGAGATAAAGTGTTGGGAATAATTCTTTGTTCTTTTCCCAAAAAAGTAAAAGTAAATGCCTGATCCACTTTTTGTTCCACCAAAAGAATCAATAAAAGTCTTTGCAAATCTTCTTCGGGATTCTGCGATAAAAATTTTTCCACCTGAGGAAGAAACAAACGAATATTTTTTGTCGATAACGCTTGAAAAGCAAAAAGTATTTTCTCGCGATTTTTTGATAGAAGAGCTGTGGCAATTTCTTTATTACTCACTTCTTTTTTTCTTACGGGATTTTGCTCTTTTTCAATTTTTTCTTTTAATTCCGCCATAAATTCCTCTACCGACAAAGAAATATATTTTCCTTCTCGAAATCTTTCTAGAACATATAGAGCTTTGGAAATATTTTCTCTTTGCAAATAAAAATCAACACATAAACCGATATATAGAATCGGATCCGAATTCAAAGCTTCTTCTTCATATTTTTTTCGAAAATCAATATACTCTTCTTCTTTTGTTGTGTTATCGTAAACATTTTTTTGAAATTCATTTAATATGTTTTTCATGAGGGTCCTCCAAAGGATGAGTTAAAGGTATCGGATCGATTCTATAGAATTCCGTTTTTGGCAAATCTTTCAAAATTTCCTGATATAATTTTTTGGTTTCTTTTTTATGTAATTCCTTGAATTCCGAACGTACATAGCGCTGTAATACTTCTTTAATAAATTGTTTTGTACCCGAATGCATGGTAAAATACATCTCTCTTGTTAAAAAATATTCCAAAACTTCTTCTCGCGAAAATTGTTTTTTATTATATGTTTTACTTGCAGACATCATATCCGCGGCAAATTCCAAAGCATAAACATAAGGCATCGGTTTTACAATAATATATCCGCGATAAAAATCACACCAATATTGAAAATGATGTTTGTTTCTATGGGTGTGATGCACCGCGATATCACTGAATCCATCGTGAGCTTCCCTTTCTTTATTGGTGGGAGAACGATTCCCCAGAAAGTATTTACTGGAACGGGAAAATTCATAAAAAGAAAATTTACTTAAATCATGACGTAACGTATGAAAAAAAATTCCCAAATGAAACCCGTTTTTTATTACTCCATGACGATGTTTCATGATTATTTTGAAATGTTTCAAAGGATGACTCATTTTTTCTTATATCCATCCGGATGGGAAGAATGGAATTTCCACGCACTTTCCAAAATTTCTTTTAAAGTATATCGTGGAACCCATCCCAATATATTTTTGGCTTTAAGATTTGAAGCAATCAATATTGCCGGATCCCCTTCTCTTCGATCGACATATTTTTTGGCAATCTTTTTTTGTACGACTTGTTCCGCTTCCGTAATCATTTCATTCACGGAAAAACCTTCTCCGCTGCCGAGATTGAAAATCTGACTGGAATTTCCTTTCAATAAATACTCCACGGCCCGAACATGTGCATCTGCCAAATCCAAAATATGAATATAATCGCGAATACAAGTACCGTCTTTGGTATCATAATCATTGCCGAAAACAGAAATGGATTCTCTTTTTCCTAAAGGAACTTGCAAAATCAAAGGAATCAAATGTGTTTCCGGATTATGATCTTCTCCGATGGAACCATCCATATAGGCACCGGCGGCATTAAAATAGCGCAAAGATACATATCGGATACCATAGGCCTTATCGCACCATTTCATCATTTTTTCCATCATCAGTTTTGTTTCTCCGTAAGGATTTGTCGGTTCCGTAGGACTTTCTTCGGTTAAAGGCATCACTTTTTGATCGCCGTAAGTTGCGGCAGAAGAAGAAAAAACAATGCGAGAAATTCCTTCTTCTTTCATAACTTCCAAAAGCACTTGCATTCCGTAAACATTGTTCGAAAAATACTCCAAAGGTTCTTTACAGGAAACACCGACAAGGCTCAAAGCAGCAAAATGGACGATAGCATCCGGTTTTTCTTTGGAAATAATTTCCTTCAGACGTTTTTTATCCCGAATATCCGCTTGATAAAAACGTGCTCGAGAATCCAATGCTTCCACATGTCCGGTATTTAAATTATCTACGACCGCAACATCATATCCGTAATCTAAGAAGACCCGAACATTATGACTTCCGATATATCCCGCACCTCCGACAATTAAAATTGTATTCATATTTTTTTCTCCTTTCTTAAAAATTCAAAATAATCTTGGATAGCTTTTTTATCCAAATCATGAATGGCTAATTTTTGCACTTCTTTTTCCTCAAACCAGCGAAGTTCTTCGACTTCTTCTTTTTGTAAATGCTTTTCCCCATGAAATCGATGTGAATAAAAAAGAATCGAAACCACCGATACTTCATCTTTATTAGGATATTGATAATGCATTTCTTTTCCCGAATAAATGCCGAAAAACGCATATTCATCTAAAAGAAAACCGGTTTCTTCATATAATTCTCTTTTTAAGCCGCTTTCGATTTCTTCATCTAATTCCAAAGCTCCGCCATGAAGGGCCCATTTCTTATTGTCTTTTCGTTTTTGCAATAAGATTTTTCCTTTCCCGTCACCTAGAATAATACCGACACAAGGCATTAAAATAGGATCATGTCCGATTTTTATGCGGAGATTTTCAATATAACTCATTTTATAATTTTTCTGTCGGAAAGCTTTCCTCATCGGTAACGATCATTTTTTCTATAATCACTTTTTCCAGAGGAAAATCATAAGAATCTACTTTTACACCGGCAATTTTATCGACAACATCCATTCCTTGAATCACTTTTCCGAAAGCAGCATATTGCCCGTCCAAATATGGTGCATCCGCATGCATAATGAAAAATTGACTTCCCGCGGAATCATAATGAGAACTTCGCGCCATGGAAATCACTCCTCTTGTATGGGAAAGATTATTGGAAAATCCGTTGGCTTTGAATTCTCCTTTAATACGATAAGAAGGTCCTCCGGTACCATTCCCACGAGGGTCACCTCCCTGAATCATAAATCCCGGAATAATGCGATGAAAAGTCAATCCGTCATAAAAACCTTTTTTTGCCAATTCAATAAAGTTATTCACGGTATTCGGAGCATTTTTCCGGTCCATTTCCAAGACAATATCTCCAAAATTTTTTACTTGAACGATAATCATTTTCTTTCCTCCTTTTTCTTCTTTTTCCACAATGAAATTTGTTCTTTTGTTTCATTGGTATCATTGAAATAATCCTGCAAATGTTCTTCAAGAGCATGTGGTGATCGGAAAGGTGAAAGGAATTTCGCTTTGATATTTTCCGAAGAAAGTCTCCGGCTCACATTTGCTTTGAAATTTTCAAATCGAACAACAATATTTTTCTCCGCGGCAAATTTCTTGATGCGCGTAGTAATTCGCATGGAAATGGCAAAATCCATAATCAAAATGCCATAATAAACCCCCATTAAAAAAGTAGCCAATTCAAACCAATCCAACTCTAAAAAGAGAAAAATCATATCGGTGATCGGTGCATAAAGAAGATAATAAAATAAAGCACCGGCAATGGTCCATAACAAAGAAAAAAGAGGACAAATGATTCCTTTATAATTCCCCCATCGTTTGGAATAATCCCAAAGTCGAATATGCATTCCTTCGATAAAAATAATTCCCGCGATGAGTTCAATAACCGTCATTAAAACACCGATTCCGAGAATAACCACAAGATCGAAAATCCATTGACCCCCAAAATCATGTTCCCAATTTTTCAATATCGTTACATAAACATATAACGCCATAATTCCAAAACCGTAAATAGGTAAGCACGGCCCTTTTAAAAATCCCGGATTCATCCATTTTTTCGCAGTAAAAATTCTTCGGAAAAATAATTCCAGTACCCATCCCAAAAGGGAAAAAACCATAAAAATAAATGCCAAAATAAAAAATATACCGCGGAACATCAATCCTGTATCAATCGATTCAATAAAAAAAGAGCATTGCATAAAAATACCTCATAGACATTTTATAAAAATTGCGAAACAAATGCAATGACAAATAAAAAGACCATATCTTTTAATGATCTTCTTGTTTTTTTATTTGTTTGCGCAATTCTTTTATTGCTTCATTATATTGCCACATAATCGTACCCAAAGGTTTTCCTAATTTTTCAGCAATTTCACGATGGGTTAATCCATCAATAACATGCAGATGAATCAATTCAATTTGATTCGGTTTCAAATATTTTTGCATCAAATCTTCTATGTGTGATTCATTGGAATTATCCAGTATATCAATATCCCGATATATCGGTTCTTCTTCTTCAAAATTTATGGAAACTTCTCTTTTTCGACGATTGAACGTGTTGATTGCCATATTTTTGGCAATGGTTAATAAATATGCAAGTCCGTTGTCGGCATTCTTCATTTTTACCTGCAATACTTTCAAAAAAGTTTCTTGTACAATATCACTGGTCAGATCCGGATCATTTAAAATGGGATATATCGAATTATAAAGGAGATTTCCCGTGGAATTATAAAGTTCGTTAAATGCTTCTTCGGAGCCTTCTTGTGCCCGAATAATTAACGTTGCAATATTATTTTTATCCATCGGTACTACCTCCTGAACCCTTCGCGGATTTTTATGAGAATTTTGATTTTATTTTATCGAAGAAACTCGTTTTTTTCTTTTTCGTACTTTCTATTTTTTGAAATTCTTTCAAGAAATTCTTCTGTTCTTCGGTCAAATTCAATGGTGTTTTGATAATTATATGAACGAAATGATCTCCCTGATATAAAGAATTTCGTACATCTTTTACTCCTTTACCACGTATTTTTAAAATTTGACCCGGTTGTGTCCCGGAAGGAATCGTTAATTCCACCGGTCCATAAACGGTATTGACCTCCACTTTACATCCCAGTGCCGCATCGACCATAGAAATTTCCTGATTCGTATGAATATCATTTCCTTCCCGAACAAATTCTTTGGAAGACATGATATGCACTTCGATGAACAAATCACCATTGGGACCGCCGTTAGAGCCACGTTCACCTTTCCCGGGAACACGAATTTGCTGTCCGTTATTGATTCCCGCAGGAATGACCACTTCAATATTTTTACGAACCCGTGTATATCCTTTTCCGTTGCATTGATGACATTTGGTTTTGATTACTTTTCCGCTTCCACCGCAGCGAGTACAAGTTTTTTGAGTTTGCACCGTACCGAAAATCGTTTGAGAAACTCCGGTAACGACCCCAGAACCATGACAATCCGGACAAGTCTGAATATCGGCACTTGATTCTGCTCCGCTACCATGACAATGGGAACAGCTTTCATCATATGTTACCGGAAGTTCAATGGTTTTTCCGTTAATTGCATCCATAAAAGAGATTTCAATCTGCGTAATTGTATCTCGCCCTCTGCTTGGCGCGGATGAATTTCTTCGCGAACGACTTTCTCCACCAAAGAAAGAACTGAATATATCGCCTAAATCGACATCTTGGAAACCGCTGAATCCGCCGGCACCGAATCCTTGAGACTGATCAAAAGCCGCATGACCGAATTGATCATATTGTGCTCTTTTATTACTATCGGAAAGAACATCATAAGCTTCTTGAACCTCTTTGAATTTTTCTTCCGCACCGGGTTCATGATTCAAATCAGGATGATATTTTTTTGCTAACTTACGATAAGAAGATTTAATTTCATCCTCACTGGCCGTTTTTGAAACACCGAGAACTTCATAATAATCCCGTTTTGTTGGCATAATTTTATCCTCCTTTCCATCAAGTAAAGGGGGAGAAAAATCTCCACCCTATTTTTTTCTATTTCTTTTCCGTAAAATCGGCATCGATGACATCATCGTCTTTTTTCGAAGAAGTATCTTCTCCGCTTTGCGGTTGTGCCGAAGAATTGGCATTTTGATATTGTTGTGCCATTGCAGCAGCTTGCTCCAATTCATTCATTTTGGAACGCAAAGTCTCAATATCGTTATTGTCCAATGCTTGTTTTAATTCATCACGTAATTTTTGCGTTTGTTCTTTTTGCGAAGCATCCATCTTATCACCTTGTTCTTGTAAGGATGCATCGATTTGAGAAATCAAAGATTCCGCTTTATTCTTCAATTCCACTTCTTCTCTTCGTTTCTCATCGGCTTCTTTATTTTCTTCCGCTTCACGAACCATACGATCAATATCCGCTTTAGATAATCCGTTAGATCCGGAAATCGTTATTTGTTGCTCCTTTTGCGTATCTAAATCTTTGGCCTTTACATTAACGATACCATTCGCATCGATATTGAACGTAACTTCAATACGCGGTTGTCCTCTTCTGGCCGGACGAATTCCATCCAATTTGAATGTTCCGAGTAATTTATTATCTCTTGCCATCGGTCGTTCACCTTGATAGACCATAATATCTACGGCAGGTTGATTATCTTCCGCGGTGGAGAAAACCTGAGATTTTGTCGTAGGAATCGTCGTATTTCTTTGAATTAAGGCCGTCATAACGCCTCCCATGGTTTCAATACCAAGCGTTAAAGGAGTAACATCGAGAAGGAGTATATCCTTTTTATCCCCGCTTAAAACACCACCTTGAATAGCCGCACCGACAGAAACCGCTTCATCCGGATTCACCGACATATTCGGTTGTTTTCCGGTCAAACGTTTTACTAATTCCACTACCGCAGGCATACGAGTCGAACCACCGATTAACAAAACTTCATCAATGTCATTGGTCGATAATTTCGCATCACGAAGCGCATTACGCACCGGATCTTCCGTTCTTCGCAATAAATCCGCAGTCAATGTCTGAAATTTTGCTCTGGTCAATGTTGTTTCAAAATTTACCGGTCCATTTGCACCCATCGCTAAGAATGGTAAAGAAATCGTGGTTTCCAACTGGCTGGAAAGAGCAATTTTTGCTTTCTCCGCTTCTTCTTTTAAACGTTGCAAAGCCATTTTATCCTTCGATAAATCGACATTATGTTCTTTTTGAATTTCACTTAAAAGATATTTGACAATGGCTTGATCCCAGTCATCTCCTCCTAAATGAGAATCACCGGATGTCGATATGACCTCAAAGGTTCCGTCACCGATATCCAAAATGGAAACATCAAAAGTTCCTCCGCCCAAATCATAAACCAAAATCTTTTGGCTATCTTTTGAATCTTCTCCGTATGCTAAAGCAGCAGCGGTAGGTTCGGAAATAATACGAACAACATCCAAACCGGCAATTTGACCGGCATCTTTTGTTGCTTGACGTTGTGCATCGTTAAAATATGCCGGGACCGTAATAACGGCTTTTTCGATTTTTTGTCCTAAATTATCTTCTGCATATTTTTTCATATATGCGAGAATTTTTGCCGATATTTCCTGCGGAGTAAAATCTTTATTCAAACATCCAATATGTACTTTTTCCGCGGTTCCCATCTTTCTTTTGATGGAAGCAACCGTATCCGGATTCGTTAATAATTGTCGTTTTGCTTGGAAGCCGACAATTTCTTCCCCATCCGCTTTGAAAGATACCACCGATGGTGTCGTATTTGGTCCTTCGGGATTAGGAATAACTTTCACCTTTCCGTCTGCCATCATGTAGGATACAACCGAGTTTGTTGTACCAAGATCAATTCCTAAAATAATTTCTTTTGCCATAATTTTATCTCCTTTCAAGAATCTATTCTTTGGATTCTTCTTGTTCTTGTTCTTTTATTGTCGCGGCTTTCGACACAACGACCATGGCGGGTCTAACAAGACGATCTTTTAATAAATAGCCGTTAGAAAATACTTCTAAAACTTTATCATTTTCTTCGGAAAGTTTGACATCCACTGCCTGCATGGAATCGGCATTGAAAGGGTCGCCCACTTTCGGTGCCACTTGCTTAACTCCTTCTTGTTCCAAAGCTGTAAGAATTTGACGATAAATCATTTCAAATCCTTTTACATAATTTTGCAGATTGGGATCGGAAGGTTTTACCATTAAAGAAATATGGAAGGCATCTAATGCCGGCAACAATTTTTCCACAAAACCGATACCGCGATATTTTAATAAATTCTCATGATCTTTTTCATAAGACTTTCGAAGATTATCGCAATCTGCCGCCGTCCGGTATGCTTTTTCTTTCCATTGTTCCACTTCTTTTTTCAATGCGGCAATTTCTTCCTCAAAAGATGATTTTTTTTCTTCTTTTTTTTCTTGGTCCAAATTTTCTTTTTGTTCCATTTCTTCTTTTAAATTCTCATTCTTATTTTTTTTCATTTTTCTCTTCTTCTTCATCCTTTCCATCTCCAAAGAATTTGGATAATTCCTTTGCAAGATAATCCAGTGCATTTACCACTAAATCGTAATCCATACGTGTCGGACCAACGAGTGCAATCGTACCTTTATTCTTTCCCATCGGTATCTTTCGTGAAATCAATGTGACATCTTCTAATCCGATTCCGGTTGCATCTTCTTCTCCGATTTTAATGACCATTTCTTCCGAGCCATTTAATGCTTCATGAACTTTCTTCGGTGACTCAATGAATTTAATCATCTTTTTAATTTTTTCCGCATCATCGGAAAATTCCGGTTGTTCCAATAAATTTTCCGTGCCAAACAAAGATACTCTTTCCGAAGCAAATCGAACGACTGCCTCCAAAAATGCCCGATAGATGACATCATTGGATTTAACATAATTGGCAATCAACGGTTTCATCGCTTCCATCTTTTCAATCAATTCCGAAATCTTTGTTCCTTTTAATCGAGAATTCAGCATTTCTACGCATTTCTGCACATCATTAATGTCAATCTTCGAATCAAGGACAAAGGTCTTATTTTCCACATAACCTTTATCCGTTACAAAAACAGCAGTTGCGGAAGTACTCGATAAAGGAATGACTTGAACCGATAAAAGATGTTCTTCCTCCGCATTTGGTCCCAAAACAACCGACGCTAAATTTGTCATGTGTGAAATCATTTGGCAGGAATCTTTAATAACATCTTCCACCGATTTTGCCTTCGCACTTAATATAAGCGATAGTTGAGATTTTAATTCATCATCCACATCACCGGTTCTCAGATTTTCAATATAATAATGATATCCTTTTGCCGAAGGAATCCGTCCGGAAGACGTATGCGTCTTTTCAATTAATCCTTGCGATTCCAAAACCGCCATTTCATTGCGGATCGTCGCCGAAGAATACGGTAAATTATATTTGGAAATCAAAGTGGATGAGCCGACAGGAGTCGCAGTCTTGATAAAATAATCAACGATACATTTCAAAATATAATCATGTCTTGATAATTCCATAACTCCTCCTGTTAGCACTATGAAATCTCAAGTGCTAAGATTATTATACGCAATATTTTAGCACTGTCAACACTTTAGTGCTAATTTTTTTGTAACAATTTTTTCAAAACCAAAAAAA
>CANRDP010000012.1 GCA_947629415.1 uncultured Bacilli bacterium | reverse complement strand
AATGAATAATCTTGTTGGTGAATCGATATCGGGAATGTTGAATCGTTTTTATTTTATCTCTCAATCGAATGAGGAATTTATCAAATATTTCGAAGATTTTCGCTCCAAAAGAGATATGATTGTAGAAAAATATGATAATGACTTTCATGAAAAAGTGAAAAAAGTACAGGACTTTTATTCACAGCATCGACAAAAGTTAGCAAAAATGGCTTTGCAAGAAGCCTTGGAATGTTATTCTTCTTATCGTAACCAAGTTCAAGAATTGGAAAAGGAAATGAATGTTTATTTACAAGAAGATGATAATTGCCGGGCTCAAGCCGTACCATATCAAAGAAGATTTCGTGAAGTTCGGGAAATATATTTGACTCATAAAGAAGAATTGGAACTGGTTTCTGATTCTTTGCAAAAAGTATTCGAGCGATTAGAAATAAAATTTGAAGAATTTGAAAAATTGGCTTCTTCTGCAAATTATAAAGAGGCTCTGGAAAAATTGCCGATTATGGATAAAGTATTGTCGGCTTTAGAAGATGCACTAGATAAATTGCCTTTTTTATGCGCTAGATTAGGTCTTGTATTGCCTCAAAAAGTAAAAGAAATTGAGGATCAATATCAAAATTTAGAAGAGCAAAAGTATCCTTTACACCATCTGAAAGTAAATACTACTTTGGAAAATATCAAACAAAAAATGCAACAATTATCACAGCAATTGGCACAATTTTCTTATAAAAATGTTGCTGAAGAAATGGATGCCATTGAACGTACGTTGAAAATTCTTTCCGATGCATTTCAAGAGGAAATGGAATCCAAAACATTTTTTGATAATAATCAAGAAAAAATTTATGAAGACGAATATCAAATCGAATGTCGCTTTATGCATTTACGGAGAGTATTGCCGGATTATAAAAAGATTTATTGGATTCAGGAACGATATTTGGATACCATGGTGACACTGCAAAATGATGTCTCCTCATTGGGTGCAATGAAAAGAGAATTAGACAATTATATTCATTCATCTTATATGCAACCTTATTCCATCATTGTACAGCGAATGAAAGATATTTTGAATGAAATGGAAAGAATGCAAAAAGTTATGGACGAATTGGAACAATATTTGAAATCTTTGAAGACGGATTCCGAAGAAGCGTATCGCTTTTTAAACGAAAAATTTCTTTCGTTGAAACAATTGGAAAAAACATTACGAAATATGAATCTTCCACATTATTCCTCTACATTAAAAAATGATTTTGCTCAATGTTATTCCCATCTTGAAAATATAGGAATGCTTATAAAAATGCAACCGATTAATGTCGAGGCTATTAATACGGCCTTATTAAAAGCAAAGGAAATTGAGGAAAAATTAAAAGAAAACATCTTATTTCAAGAGCAAAAGATGCATGAATCCGAAGATGCTGTAGTTTATGCCAATCAATATCGACAAGAATTTTATGATGTCCGTCAAGCACTGAATCGTGCGGAAGATGCATTCTTTGAAGGCGATTTCACAACGACACTGGACGAAGCGATTTCCATCGAAAAAAAAATGAATCCGGAGGTTGGCAAATGACCTTTTCTTCTTTTCAAAAGAAACATACGATGAAGAAGGAGGGATAATTACGATTTACTTTGATAATGCTGCGACGACATCATTAGATGAAACGATTTTGGAATCTTATGATGCTTTTGTAAAAGAGTATTATGCTAATGCTGCGTCGGTACATACTTTTGGTTTGAGAAGTGCTGAATTTGAAGAGAAAGCAAGAAAGCAAATTGCCTCTCTTTTGAAGTGGAAAGAAGAGGAAGTTATCTTTACTTCCGGAGCGACAGAATCGAATAATTTGGCTATTAAGGGTGTGGCATTTTCCTATCGTTCTCGGGGAAATCACCTCATAACTACAAAAGTGGAACATGCTTCATGTTTGGAAGCTTTCCGTCAGTTGGAACAATTTGGATTTGAAGTAACTTATTTGGATGTCAAAAGCGATGGAACTATTGCATATGAAGATCTTGAAAATGCCATAAAAGAAAATACAATACTCGTTTCCATTATGGCGGTCAATAATGAAACGGGAGCCATTCATGATTTAACAAAAATTGGAAAAATCATCAAAAAATATCCGAAAATATTTTTCCATAGCGATATAACTCAGGCGATAGGAAAGATTCCATTGGATCTTGAATTGGTGGATTTGGCTTCCATGTCTCTACATAAAATTCATGGTTTCAAGGGCTCCGGAATTTTACTGAAAAGAGGATTTATTGAATTAATGCCTTTACTTTCCGGTGGTGGTCAGGAATTTGGATATCGCTCGGGAACAAATAATGTTCCTTTTGAGGTCAGTGCCGCAAAAACGATTCGCTTGGCTCTTTTAAAGCAAAAAGAGAATTACCAAAAAGTGCAAAAATTAAGAGATCTATTATGGGATGGTTTGAAAAAAATTGAAGGTGTAACATTGAATTCTACGTTGAATGGGTCCCCTTATATTGTTAATTTCTCCGTTTTGAAAAAAGCATCGGTAGTTGTTGAGGCTCTTTCCAAAAAAGAAATTTATGTTTCCACGAAAAGTGCTTGTTCTTCAAAAAAAAGTTCTTTGAGTTATGTTTTAAAAGCCATGGGAAAAGAGGATAAAGAAGCGAAAAATGCAATTAGAGTTTCTTTTTCGGATTATTCAACAAGTCAAGAAGTGGAACTTTTCTTAAAAGAATTGAAAGAAATTTTAAACGACATTCAATAAAAGGAGAAAGTATGAAAAAAGACCGAATCATGGTAAGATATGGGGAATTATCGACAAAAGGAAAAAATAGAAAGAATTTCATCGATGCTTTGGCAAAAAATATAAAAAGAATGCTAAAGGATTTTGAAAGATTAACTTATGAAGTTCGTCGGGATCATATTTATATAGAATTAAATGATGAATCTTGTGAACAAATCGAAGAACGATTGAAAAAGGTCCCGGGACTTTATTCTTTTTCCTATGTTTATCGTTTGGATAATAATTTGGAAGAAATGAAAAAGGCAGCACTGGAAATACTTTTGGAAGAAAAGAAAAAAACATTTAAAGTACGAAGTAAACGTACCGATAAATCTTTTCCTTATGTTAGTGATGAAATCAATCGTGCTATTGCCGGTTATGTTTTAACTCATAGTGATTATAAAGTCGATGTGCATCAACCGGAGATACTTTTGTCTTTAACGGTTCGGGAAGATTATACTTATCTTTACACAAGCGATATTCGAGGCCTGGGAGGATATCCTTTGGGAATACAAGGAAAAGCCATGATGATGCTTTCGGGAGGAATCGATTCACCGGTTGCTTGCTATTACATGTTAAAAAGAGGAATCAAAATTGAATGTGTTCATTTTGCCTCACCACCATATACTGCGGAAGGAGTGATTACAAAAATAAAAAATTTATTGGAAGTTTTGAATATTTATCAAGAAAAAATACTTTTGCATATCGTTCCTTTCACGAAATTACAAGAAGAAATTTACCGAGTTGCAGGAACATCCTATGCGATTACCATTATGCGCCGAATGATGTATCGGATAGCGGAAAGTTTAGCAGAGAAAAGAAATTGTTTTGTTTTGGGAAACGGAGAATCCATCGGTCAAGTGGCATCACAGACTTTGGTTTCTCTTAAAGAAATCGAACGAGTAACGCATTTACCGGTCATTCGACCTTTGGCATGTGTTGATAAAGTGGATATTATCGAAACGGCAAAACAAATCGGAACTTATGATATATCCATTCGACCTTTTGAGGATTGTTGTACGATTTTCGAACCAAAAAATGTGACCACTGCTCCTCATCCGAATCGGATTGAAAAAATCGAAAATTCTTTTGATTGGAAAACTTTGGTCGAGGAATGTATTGAAAACATAGAGACAATGGAAATTGAAAAGGATAAAAAGGAAGATCATTTCTTTTAATAAATTTTATAAAAACGCAACAAAAGGCAAAGAATAACCTTGTAGGAGGTGAAGGTCATGGCCTTTGGTTGCAACAATAACAGAAAAAATACAAAACAATCCCGTTCTAGAAGTGAACAAGCACAAAAAAACATGAAAACCATTGAAACGATTACAAATCCGGAAAATCGGGACGAAGAATATGCCGATGAAATGCAATCCGGAAGTCAGAGAAATCGCTCGCAAAAATCTCGTAGCAAGCGAAATTCGGGAAGAAATTCAAGCAAAAAATAAGAAAAATTACTTTTCTTTCAAGTGAAAAATGAATCAAAATTTGATTCATTTTTTCATATTTTCAAAAAAAAGAATCATACTAATCTTGCGCGATATCTCAGCGTTAATTCTTTCCTCTATATTGTCTGTCAAATTTGATATCTTGAGAAGAAGCAGTGCTTTTTTGGGATAATCTTCAATTTTATGAAGGATAGAGGAAAGTTAAATGTGCACAATAGATAAAAGGGAATAAAGAAATAAGAGAAACCGCGCAGAAAAAGAGACCAAATTTTTGGTCTCTTTTCAAAAGAATATGAAAAAAAGAGAAGAAATTTTCATCTTTCTTCTCATATTTTTTACTTTTCCAAAGCTTTCTTTGCGGTTTTAACGAGATTTTCGAAGCCTTTTTCATCGTTGATTGCCATTTCGGAAATCATTTTACGATTTATTATGACATTAGCCAATTTTAAGCCATACATTAATCTCGAGTAAGAAATATCATATTTACGGCATGCCGCATTAATACGTACAATCCATAACTTACGGAAATCCCTTTTAATCAAACGTCTGCTGACATAAGCATAATTAAGGGAGTGCATGACTTGTTCATGGGCTGTTTTATAAAGAAGATGTTTGGAACCAAAGTAACCCTTTGCTCTTTTTAAAACCTTTTTTCTTCTTGCACGTGTCGTTGTTCCACCTTTAACTCTCATGATGTTACC
This sequence comes from uncultured Bacilli bacterium, assembly GCA_947629415.1. Lineage (GTDB taxonomy): Bacteria > Bacillota_I > Bacilli_A > RFN20 > CAG-449 > CANRPC01. The sequence goes on along the minus strand of CANRDP010000012.1, from coordinate 34,697 downwards.
TCCTTATTGTTGGATTAATTGGCTAATTCTTTTTTGATCGCTATTGGATACAAGACTAGCCTTTCTTAAATGACGAATTTGTTTGTGTGTTTTGTTATGGCTTAAATGGGAAATATGAGAAGAAGATCTCTTTAATTTACCGGTGCCGGTCACTCGAACTCTTTTTGTTAGTGCTTTTTTTGACTTCATTTTTGGCATAAAATATTCCTCCTATTTTTTCACTTTTGATTGTAAGACAACAATCATCGTTCGTTTATCAAGTATTGCGGGTTTTTCAACACTGCAAAGGTCTCCCAAATTTTCAATAAAACTATTGATAACGGCTTCGCCGACTTCAACATGAGATAATTGTCTTCCTTTGAATCGCATGGTGATTTTCACTTTATCACCGGATTGTAAGAATCGTGTTGCATGTCTTAATTTCGTTTCAATGTCATGCTGACCAATGGTCGGAGATAATTGAATTTCCTTTACATCAATGGTTTTCTGATTCTTTTTTGCTTCTCTTTCTCTTTTTTGAATATTGAAGCGATGTTTGCCATAATCCAATATTTTGCATACTGGTGGATTTGCCTTTCCATCGACACAAAATAAATCGAGATTATAACTTTCTGCCATTTCCAATGCTCGGTAGCGGGACATAACTCCTAATGCCTGACCATTCGGATCAATGACAAATACGTTTGAAAAATGAATTTTTTCATTCACTAAATCATCATCACGTTGAGATTTTTTGGTATTATTATTGTCGTTAATAATGAGATCCTCCTTGATAAAATAAAACGGGCAGAAGATGCCCGCGATATTATCCAAAATTTTCTTGGCTCTTTACTGATGGATCGTAATCCATCCAGTGAGAAGCAGGCGCTTCTTCTTTCCACAATTTATTTACAATAGGTATTCTAGTAGAACTTATTTTGAATGTCAAATGCTTTTTTTAATTTCTCTGATGTTTTGTTATTTTTGAAAGCAAGAGCATAAAAAAGTTTTCAATTACAAAAATCATGGATATTGAAAAAATGCTTTGTTTTATGTTACTATTAAGTTGTCCGGAGAGTAAATGCGATTCCTACATATAAAATTAGGGATGCTTTTCCATCTCTGTGGTGTTGAAGGCCGAGCAACCGAAAAACGGTTATTGAGTTCGGAATCCTGAAGCAGAGAAAAGCAACCCACCCTGGACGACAGGGAATTCGAGTCTTTCCGGATTTTTCTTTGAAATTTTAAGGAGACATTTCATGAAGATATCTGAACTTTCCGTTGCTGCATTGCGTGCATTGGTAATTGATATGACCAATAAAGCAAATTCCGGGCATCCCGGGATGGCCATTGGTAGTGCCCCTATTTTATACACACTTTATACAAGACATTTGTGTGCGGATCCGGATCATCCGAATTGGATAAATCGGGATCGTTTTGTTTTATCGGCAGGACATGCATCCAGTTTACTTTATGCCATACTTCATTTGGCCGGTTACGAAATTCATATGGAAGATTTGAAGAAATTTCGTTCCTTGAATTCGATTACTCCGGGACATCCGGAATTTGGCCTTACGAAAGGTGTTGATGCAACTTCCGGCCCTCTTGGACAAGGAATAGCACAAGCTGTTGGTCTTGCTGTCGCAGAAGCTTCGTTAAAAAATCAATATCCCAGAGAATTTCCTTTGATTGATCATTATACTTATTGTCTTGTCGGTGATGGTTGCCTAGAAGAAGGAATATCGCAAGAAGCGATTTCTTTTGCCGGATTGCAACATTTGAACCGACTGATTGTTTTTTATGATTCGAACCGGGTCACTTTGGATGGACCGATTCAATTATCCAGTACGGAAAACACCAAAATGCGCTTTGAAGCCTGTGGTTGGAATGTCTTGGAAGTGAAAAACGGAAGGGATATTGAAGAAATTGACAAGAGTATTCTCGTAGCAAAAACCTCTACCATGAAACCGACATTGATTATTCTCCATACCATTATCGGTGAGGGAAGTATAAATGAAGGAACAAATAAAGTTCATGGTGCTCCTTTGGGAGAAGAAGACGGATTACATGCCAAAAAAAGCTACGGATATGATTATCCACCTTTTTTCGTTCCTTCAAAAGTCTATGAAGAATTTGAAAGAACATTTAAAAAAAGAGGAAAAGAGCGATATAAGCAATGGTTGGAACTTTTGGATAATTTCAAAAGACAGAGACCATCTTTGGCAACAAAATTTGAAGCAATGATGGAAAATGATTGTACCAGTTTTGTTTTCCGGGGCATACCGGAATATCCGGATGATTTTTCCGAAGCTACTCGGGTAACTTCCGGTCATATTCTGGAATTATTGTATTCTTCCATCCCGTGTCTGATCGGTGGAAGTGCCGATGTTGCTTCTTCGGTAAAAACAAAAGTAAAAGGAGCGGTAGATTTTTCCTATGAACATCGGGAAGGAAGAAATATTAATTTCGGTATTCGGGAATTTGCCATGGCATCGATACAAAACGGAATGCTTCTGCATGGGGGATTGCGCACTTATGTCGGCTGTTTCTTAGTGTTTTCGGATTATTTGAAACCGGCGATTCGAATGGCGGCAATGTCGCATCTTCCGGCAATCTATGTTTTCACACATGATTCGATTGCTTTGGGTGAAGATGGGGCTACCCATCAACCCGTGGAACATTTAGCGATGCTTCGTTCCATACCGAATGTCGAGGTTTATCGTCCTTGTGATGCAAGAGAAGTGGCTATGGCCTATCAAAATGCTTTTTCCCAAAATCGATTTCCGGTATGTATTGTTTTATCTCGTCAAAATTTACCTCTACTTGCCGGCAGCCGTTCCAAAGATATTTCCAAAGGCGGATATATTCTTTCAAAAGAGATTGGTACCGAACCGGATTTTGTTTTAATTGCTACCGGATCTGAAGTCAGTTTAGCAGTTGAAGCTCAAAAGGATTTGCGTGCCAAAGGTATTGATATTCGAGTAGTCTCTATGCCCAGTATTGAAAGATTCTTTAAACAGGATCCGACTTATATTTCCAGTGTTTTGGGTTCTTCTTATCAAAAAAGAATGGTCGTGGAAATGTTATCTTCTTTCGGATGGCATAAAATTGCTCCACATGTGATGAGTCTGGATACTTTCGGTTTATCGGCACCAATGAAAGATTTACTGAAATATTTTAAATTTACGAAAGAAGAAATTGTCAAAAGAATTCAAGAAATAATTTAAAAGAATTGTTTTTGGAAAAGAAAAAATTATAATAAGTTTTGCATGGTACCGAATAGGACTATAGCAGGAGGCTAAAATGATATTAACTTTGGACCTCGGTAACACCAATCTTTATGTCGGGGTATATCGAGAAGACAAACTCATCGCCACCTATCGTACATATAGCGATAAAACAAGGTCAAGCGATGGTTATTGTGAAATTTTAAAAATGTTTTTTTTGCAAGAGAATTTACTTGCTACAGATTTTGAAGGAGCAATTCTTTCCAGTGTTATTCCTTCTTTAAGCGGAATTTTGGTAAAAGCAACGGAAAAATTATTGAAAATTCCTTGCTTGCAGGTCGGACCGAAATTAAAATCCGGATTACCGATACACATTGATCGTCCGACCGAACTAGGATCGGATTTGGTTTGTGATGCCGTCGGTGCGATACATAAATATGGCACACCGAATTTAATCGTGGATTTAGGTACTGCGACAAAATATCTTGTCGTGGATAAAGAGGGGAATTTCCAAGGATGTATCATCCTTCCGGGAATTAAAACTTCCTTTAATGCTTTGATTGATCATACTGCGCAATTGATGGAAATTGATTTTGAAGCACCGAAAAATATTATTGGAAAAAATTCCAAAGATTCTTTGAATTCCGGGGCAATCTATGGAACAATTGCACAAATTCGTTCTTTGAAAACGATGATTGAAAAGGAGCTTGGATATACTTTAAAACCGATTTTAACCGGGGGAAATGCTGCTTTAATTGAAAAATATCTTCCCGAATTTCTTTATGATGAGCAATTAATTTTAGATGGATTATTGCAAATTTATAAGAAAAACAAAGGAGAAAAAAACAATGAAAAATAAACGTGCAAAAATTCAGGAAATTTCTTTGGATGCCATGTTTTTGGCTTTAATTCTTTTAATGACATTCACACCCATCGGGTTTATTGCCATTCCTCCGGTTTCGGCGACATTAATTCATATTCCCGTATTGATTGGAGCTTATCTTTTTGGTAGGAGAAAAGGAGCAATTTACGGTCTTTTCTTCGGAGTTATGTCGATGACAAAAGCTTATCAATCGCCGACAAGTATCTTAGATCCTTATTTTCAGAATCCCTTTATTTCGATTCTTCCAAGAGTACTGTTTGGATATGTTTCCGGTTTTGTATTCGAACGACTTCGTTTGCATATAAAAAGTACTTATGTTGAAAAGATAACATCTATCTTTTTCTGCTTTTTCCTAACAATGCTTCACAGTGTCTTTGTCTTTACCTCTTTAGCGGTATTTTATGCAACCGATATGAATGCTATGGCAAGTGAAGCAAGTTATGCTTCTTATTGGGCATTCGTGGGAATTATTTTATTAACTCAGTCTACGATTGAAGGTGCTCTTGCATCTATTATTGTTCCCGCGGTAAGTTTCCCGATTGATCGATATGCTCTGAAAGGACTACTTATTCATCGTCTTTCTACGCGAAAAAAAGAAAAAGTGACAGAACAAAAGAATTCTGAAATCGTAGAAAACGCGGAAGTGAAAATTGTCTTGGATAAAGATGAAAAAGAAAAAGAGATTATGCTTCATATAAAAAAAGATGAAAGATAAAAGCACATTTTTGCGAATAATGGGCGTTTATCGCCCAAAGATTTATGAATTTCACATAGGATAAAATGAAAAAAGAAAACCTCTGAAACCCAAAAGAAAAAATCAAATTATAAAAAAGTCGGAAACTTCAAACTTCCGACTTTTTTCTAAATCTTTTCCTTGCTTTCTTTTAAAGAAAGGTCCTCATTATATTTTTTTGTAACGAAAAAATGAATAAGAAAAATATAGGGCATTCCTAAATTGGTTTCTAAAAGAGAATCAATGATTAATGTTTGAAAACTATTTTCATTTAAAGGACGAATACCATGAATTAAAAGAGCAAATTCCCATGCAAATTGAACTGTTATTCCAATTAGATTCAAGCGAAGAATTGGAATTTGTGCGTTCTTTTTATTTGTCAAATTGTAAAGAATTAAGGCAAAATAACCGACAAGTAAAATTATCGCCATTCCTCCGTGATATTGGCCGGTTGTACGGCTCGTGATAATCGTTGGTTCTCCTCCGAACGAAGAAAGAATCGGAGCAATAAGCCACCAGGAAACAATAAGAAAGATCCATTCTTTTAAATGTTTATCCCGACTCAGGAAGAGCCAGATATAGGCAAAATTGGTAATACCATAGCTTAACGACATCCAAAATAAGATAAGTGCAACCATGAATGTTCCTTGTTCTTCTTGACCGATAAAAATATGACGACTGCCACTGATAAGATAAAAGTAACCAAAATCAACAAGAAAATATAAAATACCTCCGGCAAGAGACCATAAAAGCGTAATATATTTTTTCTTGTAAAAAAGTAAAAATAAAAAAAAGAAAAGAAAAACTGTATCCAAAAGAATATAAAGAGTATTGAAGTTTCTTGTAGGAATAATTGAATTCATCAAAAGCATAAAATTACCTCGGAAGTATACTAGCATAAATTTCTGTCAAAAAGAAATATTTTATACATTAAACAATAAAAATGTTTAATAAAGGGGGGAAAAGATGATATTTGAAAACTTAAAACAAATGATTGGAAACACTCCGCTATTTCATGCCAAAAAATATTGTGAGGATCACGATTTGAACACTCAATTGTTTGCAAAACTTGAATGGTATAATCCTTCCGGTTCCGTCAAAGATCGCATTGCTTCTGCTATATTGGATGGTTATAAAAACGAAGGAAAATTAAATGATGAGACAATTCTTATTGAACCGACTTCAGGAAATACCGGAATCGGACTTGCTGCATTATGTTGTCAGGAGCATCGGAAATTAATTTTGACCATGCCGGAAACGATGTCGGAGGAACGTAAAAGACTATTAAAAGTCTATGGAGCGGAATTGGTGTTGACGGATGGGAAAAAAGGTATGAAAGGGGCAATTCAAAAAGCTCATGAAATCCATTCAAAAAATCCCAATTCACTTATTTTCGGGCAATTTGAGAGTCTTTATAATCCTCAAGCACATTATGAACACACGGGTAAAGAAATTTATGAAGATTTAAATGGAAATATCGATATATTTCTTGCTGGTATCGGAACTGGCGGAACAATTATGGGTGTAGGAAAATATTTGAAGGAGAAAAATAAAAATATAAAAATTATCGGTGTTGAACCGGAAACTTCACCGATATTTACAAAAGGATTTTCCGGGAAACATATTATTCAAGGAATCGGTGCCGGATTTATTCCTCCTCTTTATGATGCTGCATATGTGGATGAAATTATCGATATAAAAGAAGAAAATGCTATTCAAAATATGAAAGAATTTGTGAAAAGCGAAGGTCTTTTGATTGGTTTATCTTCCGCAGCTAATTTGGAAGCTTTTCATATCCTCAGTGCTCGGGAAGAAAATAAAGGAAAAGTCATTTGTACAATTTTTCCCGATAACGGGATGAAATATCTTTCCATGAATTTATTTTAATTTTTTATCATCACTATAAGATGGTAATAATCTCAAAGAAATACGATTTATGTTTTCACTTGCATCTTCTCTAAAGATATGTTATGATTACAAAGCAATTGAAATCGCAGGGTAGAGCAGTTTGGTAGCTCGTCGGGCTCATAACCCGGAGGTCATAGGTTCAAATCCTATCCCTGCAACCAAGAATATTTCCATCCCTTTCTGGGATGTTTTTTTAAAAAATGAAGAATGGAAAAAGAATAGTAAAAATGAAAAAACACTTGCAATTTTTATTTAGTTTATGGATAATGATAGAGCATGCAATGCACGGATCAGTGGTGTAGCGGTTAACATGTCTCCCTGTCACGGAGAAGACCGCGGGTTCGATTCCCGTCTGATCCGCCAATATCGGCCCGATAGCTCAGTTGGTAGAGCAAGGGACTGAAAATCCCTGTGTCGCCAGTTCGATTCTGGCTTGGGCCACCATGTGAAAAAATAGATTGGTAGAAATATCAATCTTTTTTATTTATATTAAATTTTAACATTCGATTTTATTGAATCTTTTTTCGCCGAAGCAATGTAAAATCACGATCGCTATAACGAGCAAAAGTATTGAAAGAATTATGGTGACAAGAAAACTACAAAGTGCATTGACCAAAGTATAAAGAAGAAAGCAAGGTACACTTAAAATGATACAAAGTGTACTATCAATGAACATGGTAAAGAAAACGGAACCGGAATTTTTAATTGCCATTCTTTCATCCGTCCATTCAATATGAGGGAAGCAAAGATTCATTATTAATCCGACAACGGAGGAAATAAATCCGAAAATTTGAGGAAAAATCAAAAGAATCAAAAGAAAATAAACATTGGTAATGGAAAGGAAGAAGATGGCAAAAACGGAAGAAATAAGCGATCCTATCCCGACGAAAAGTTCGTTAACGATGATTTTACTCGCAAAATATTTTTTCGTATTGACCGGAGAAGTTTTTAAAATCCAAAAATATTTTCCTTCTAAAGATAGGGCAAAAGCAGTATAAGGAGCAAGGCTATTCATGAAACAAATAAGTAAGGGAAAAAGAAAAAGAAACATTTCGTATTCACTTATGATTTCTTTTAGCATATAAGAAAAGAGAAACACAAGACCAACACTTGTTATAGGCCCCATAATTGCACTGATCAGAATGGTCGAAGAAGAAAAAAAGGTCTTAAAATCTTTTTTCAAAAAAGTTTTCAATTGAGAAGAAGATTTTACTTTCATTGCTTTTTCCTTTTTAGCATAATGTATGGAAATTTTTCTTTTTGATTGAAAATTATGATAGGATTTTGATACGAGTAAAAAGGTTAAAAGAAAAAAGACAATACCAATAAAAATATAAAGAAGAAGATACAAAAAATTCATTTCCAAAAATCCGTAGCGGATGAGGTAAAGCAATGGATAAAGCATCATTATTATTTGAATATTACTATTTTCAAGCAGAGCCATATCTTCCGTATTCGCCGAAGAAAAGCTTATAAAAAAGGAAATGCCCACAATGAAAAGTACAAGAAGAGTACTGAATAAGGTCTTCATCCACGAAAGAGCAAAAGAAATTTTATTTTCGATAAAAGCAATGAAAAAAGCAAGAAGTGATGCTAATAAAATCGGAAATAAAGGAATCGTAATAAATAAAGGTAAAACAAGAAAAAAGAAAAATGGATTTTGGATTCCATATAGAAGAAAAGCCACAAGTAAAATTAAAATCGTAGTGAAAAATTCAAAAATATAAATTACTGCCAATCTGCTTCCGACAATCGTGGATCGTTTTATCGGCAATGAAGATAAAAAATCATAGTCTTGAGAAGAATACAAAAGAGATTTTATTTGATAAACGGAACTAAAAACAGTAAAAAGGCTGGATATTCCAATCAGAACAATCAAATAATTTGTAAAATTTTCCGGTTGTTGACTTTCCAAAGATAAAAAATAAGCGGAAAGACTATAAGAGCTGCAGGAAAAGAAGATGAGAAAAGAAAAAAGAATTAAATAAATCACATAAGATACAGAATTTTTTTTCTTTTGTTTTGAAGAACGAAAATCAAACAATTCACGAAATTGAACTTTTAAAAGAGAAAAGAAATTATGCATTTTCGGTAATCTCCAAGAACATGGATTCCAGACTTTCGTCACCCCGAATGGTTTCGGTTGGCCCACAACAAACAATTTTGCCATTTTGAATAATAGCAATTTTATTGCACAATTTTTCTACTACTTCCAGAACATGACTGGAAAAGAAAATACTGTTACCTTCTTTTACATATTCTTTCATCATTTCTTTTAATGTAAAGGAAGCTTTTGGATCCAAACCAACAAAAGGCTCATCGAGAACCATAAGTTTCGGAGAATGAACAAAAGCACCAATAAAGGCTATTTTTTGTCTCATCCCGTGCGAATAAGAATGAATTGGTTCATTTAAGTGAGATTCAATTTCGAATTTCTCGGCATAAAAATGAATTTTTTCCTGACGTGTTTTTAAAGGAACATCAAAGATATCACAAAGGAAATTCAAATAGCCTAATCCGGTTAAATGGGGATAAATATCCGGATTATCCGGGATATAAGCGATTTCTTTTTTACATTCCAGTGCATGACTTTTAATTGATAAATTATCAAGGAATATATCTCCTTCTTCAAAATCTAAGATTCCCACGATGGATTTAATCGTTGTTGATTTTCCGGCTCCGTTTGGCCCAATAAAGCCAAAAATATCTCCGTTTTCAATTGTTAAGGAAATATTATCGCAGGCTTTTTTATTATTTTGGTAACTCTTTGAAAAATTTTGAATCGTTAACATAAATACACTCCTTCTTTTATTCTACATTTTTTCTTCAGAAGAAAAAATACTTTTAAAAAAAATATGGAAATTTTCCTCTGTTTGTTTCATAATGAAAACGCATGAAAGAGTGAAAAAAATGAAAAAAATTATATTAACCGGTGATCGACCGACCGGAAATTTGCATATCGGTCATTATGTTGGTTCTTTAAAACGTCGTGTAGAATTACAAAATTCCAATGAATACGATGAAATTTATATTATGATTGCCGATGCGCAAGCATTGACCGATAATGCGGAACATCCGGAAAAAATTCGTAACAATGTGATGAATATTGCTTTAGATTATTTGTCTGTCGGATTGGATCCGAAAAAATCGAATCTTTTTATTCAATCGTCCATCTCGGCTTTGTCCGAATTAAATATGTATTATTTGAATTTGGTAACTGTTTCCAGGGTACAACGGAATCCTACCGTAAAATCCGAAATTAAAATGCGGGATTATGAAACAAGTGTTCCCGTTGGTTTTTTTACTTATCCGATTTCACAAGCCGCGGATATTACCGCTTTTATGGCAACGGATGTGCCTGTCGGAGATGATCAACTGCCCATGATTGAACAAACCGTGGAAATTGTTCATAAATTTAATTCTATTTATGGAGAAACTCTTGTCGCACCGAAAGCACTTTTACCAAAAAATACGTATTCTCAAAGACTGATGGGTATTGACGGAAAAGCAAAAATGTCGAAATCATTAAATAATTGTATTTATCTTTGCGATAATAGCGATGAAGTAAGAAAAAAGGTTATGTCTATGTATACGGATCCGAATCATTTGAAGGTTTCTGATCCCGGGAATACAAAAGATAATCCGGTTTTTGCTTATTTATCCTGTTTTGCAACCGAAGAGCATTTTCAAAAATATTTACCCGAATATCATAATCTTGACGAAATGAAAAAACATTATGAACGGGGTGGTCTCGGAGACATTAAATGTAAAACATTTTTATTTCAGGTTTTGGAAGATGTTTTAACACCGATTCGCGAACGAAGAAAGTATTTTGAAAACCATCTGGATGAAGTCTATGAAATTTTGAGACAAGGAACGGAAAATGCCAATCGAAAGGCACAAGAAACACTTCAAAAAGTTCGTCATGCCATGAAAATAGATTATTTTGCAAATAATGATTTCTTGGAAGAAAGAAAAAAAGAAAGAAAAATGAATTAAAAAAAGAGGAGACGTTCCTCTTTTTTTTCATCAATCAATCTGAATATGTTTTTTCGTTTCGATTTTTTGCATTTCTTCTTTCGGATAAGATAAACTTAAAATTCCTTTGTCAAAGTTTGCTTTAATATTTTTTTCATCGATTTCGCCGATATAATAACTTCGAGAAACATTACCTAAATAACGTTCTCTTCGGATATATCTTCCATTTTCGTCTTTTTCATCCACTTTGGATTCTTTTTTGGCTTCAACAATCAAATAACCATCTTCCAAAGTAATGGAAATGTCCTTTTTGTCGTATCCGGGTAATTCGATATTTAAAACATAATCTTTATCCGATTCATAGACATCCGTTTTCATTAAATCCGAGTGACGGCGTTCGTAAGGTAGATCAAATAAGTCGCGGAAGAAATTATCTTCCCAGAAACCAACGTTTGATTTTTTGTTTGATGACATATTATTTCCTCCTTTAGCACTCTATATTCCTAAGTGCTAATTCTAATATAGCATATTTTTTAGCACTGTCAATATATGAGTGCTAATTTTTTTAATTTTTTTTATTCAATGATGTTTCCTTTTTTATTTTATCCATTTCATATATAATTATGTACGAAAAAAGAGGTTTTATGGACGGAATTTTATTGTTAAACAAACCAAGCGGAATTACTTCAAGAGATTTGGTCAATCAGGCTTGCCATCGTTTTGATATGCAAAAAATCGGACATACGGGAACTTTGGATCCTTTTGCAGAAGGTTTAATGATATTAACTTTGGGAAAAGCAACGAAAATATCTTCTTTTATCGAAGCAAAAGAAAAAACTTATATTGGCGAATTGACACTCGGAATTGAAACGGATACTTTTGATTTTACCGGGAATATCGTGAAAAGAGAAAAAGTACCGACTCTTACCAAAGAAGAGTTACAAAATATTTTTAATGGTTTTCTTGGGGAGATAAATCAAATCCCTCCGATGTATTCGGCTTTAAAGGTAAATGGAGAAGCACTATATAAAAAAGCACGGCGTGGCGAAGTTATTGAAAGAGAACCAAGAAAAGTTACTATTTTTGATTTCAATATTCTTTCGGTCACGGAACATCGAATTGTGTTTGAAGTAACTTGTTCCAAGGGAACCTATATTCGTGTGTTGGCCGCGGATATCGGAAAGAAAATCGGATGCGGGGCCGTTTTAACTATGCTCGTAAGGGTAAGGGTAGGAAATTTTACTTTGAAAAATGCCAAACGATTGGAAGATACTTCCGTAAAAGATATTTTGACCATGAAAGAGGCATTATCTTTTTTCCCCAGTATTTTTTTAAATTCCGAAGATGAAAAAAAAGTAAGAAATGGTGTGCGTTTGCAGCTAGATTGCTCAGGATCTCCAATTTTATTATTATCGGCATATGATGAAGAGCCCTTAGCCATTTATGAAAAAAGAGAAGATGGATATTTTTACACTTTAAGGGGATTATTTTAAATGAAACGGATAGATTTTGACTTTCATAATGTTCCCACTTTTTCCGAACCGATAGCTCTTTGTTTGGGATTTTTCGATGGTTTACATTTGGGTCATATGGAATTGATTCAAGGTGCGACAAAATCTTCTTTAAAAAGTGCGTTATTGACATTTCAAATGAAAAATAACACCTTAAAAAAACATCCGAAATTTTTGATGACATTAGAGGATCGGGAAGAATTTTTGGAAAAAATCGGGATGGATTATTTTTTGGTTTTGGAATTTACCGAAGAAGTTAAGGACATGTCCAAAGAAGAATTTATCGAAAAAGTCTTGATTCCTTTGAAAGCAAAAGAAATTTATGTCGGAGAAGACTATACTTTCGGAAAAAATGCCGAAGGTAAAGTAGAAACTTTAAAAAATTATCCTTCGTATCCATTTGATGTTCATGTTTTTCTTTCGCTTCTTGATGAAAAAAAAGAAAAAATTTCCACGACGATGATTTTAAAAGAACTGGAACAGGGAAATGTGGAAAAAGTTACGCGTTTATTAAATCGATATTATATGGTGAAAGGAAAAGTGGAGCATGGCCTGGGTAATGGAAAAAAATTTCTTTATCCAACCGCGAATATTGCTTTAAACGCACCTTATGTATTACCGGGAAATGGTGTTTATGGGGGATTATGTGTTTTTGAGGGAAAAACTTATAAAGCAATGATGAATATTGGAACACATCCGACCATTAAAGAATTAAATCAACCGATTTTGGAAGTTTATTTATTTGATTTTTCGATGAATTTGTATGGTAAAGACCTACAAATTCAATTTTGTGAATTTTTGCGAGAAGAGAAAAAATTTTCGACTATTCGAGAATTAAAAATACAATTAGAAGAAGATTTTAAGAAAATAAAAAAAGCAAAATATTGATTTTTGGCTATTTTGCTTGCAATGAGAATAGAAGAATGGTAAATTGAACATGCGACTTTTCTCAGTTTATTGGAACTCCATCCATTTACTTAGAAAAAGTTAAGAATATTTCATAAAGGAGGTTAAAATGGCACTTTCAAAAGAAGAAAAATTGGATCTTGTAAAAAAGTATGGAAAAGATGAAAAAGATACAGGATCTACGAAAGTACAAATTGCTATTTTGACAGTAAGAATTAACAATCTTACAGAACATTTGAAAAAACATATTCACGATGGACATACACGTCGTGGAATGTTCTGCCTCATCGGAAAGCGCAGAGGATTGTTGGATTATTTGTCAAAAAGTGACTACGAAGGCTATGTCGCTCTTTGTAAAGAACTCGGAATTCGTAAATAAGCATCCTCGGATGCTTTTTTTCTTTTTCTATGTCCTTTGAAAAACTTATTCTCATCCTTGTTCTTGCCTTTCAAATTTTAGGATTTTTTCTTTTCTATCGTATAAAAAAACTCCAACGCTTTCAAAGCATTGGAGAAATTGGCTTATTTTTAAGTATTTTAAGCGGTATTGTTGTTTTTTGTTTCGACCAAAATGTTTTTTCCACGGAACATAGCGGTCAATTTTATCTTGTGGAACTAATGATAATTTTAATTATCGAGTTCTTTGTTTTTTTCGTTTATTTCCTTGCGAAAAGAATTAAACACTAGGAACACAATAAGTTAAATAAGAAGCCGATTCGGTAATGGGCTTGAATGTTTTTCCTTGCTTTTTTCGTTCTTTGATGTCGTCTTTCATAAGATCTCGGAAAATGAGATGCGTATTTGTATAATTTCCTATTGAAAAATTATTTTTAAATCCGACATAATCAATAATGGCGACCTGGTAATTCGTATTATCATCGAAGGTACTATAAGTAGCATCATCTTTTGTTCTATAATAATTTGAACTGCCGGTTGAATTCAAAAAGCTTTTTATTTGCTGACCGGTTTTTGTCGTCAATAATATTTCATTGTCAAAAGGATTGATATCATAAAGATTATTGATGGTAATTTCCTGATTTGTTTTGATATTTCCGGTTCCGCGGATACCACCATTATTGGAGATGGCAATATCGGCATTCGTTGCCTTTTGCATACAAGAAGCTGCCCAGGAGTAAAGATCTTTTTCCTGACTCACATTTTCTCCGCCAATACCATAAACTTCTTCCACCTGATCTTGTATTTTTTCATATTCTTGATTGACCAGGTTTTCGATTTCCGAATCATAATTTGTGCTGGTGTATTCCCATTTGGCTGAGGCACTTATTACTTCTTTATTGTCGTTTAAATTTAAAGTAATAATTCCAAGACTTGATGCTGAAGATCCGGCTTGTACAACCGGTAAGGATACATCATTGTTCCGTGCAATCAATCCACTATTTCTATAATGTGTATGACCATTGATTAAGACATCGACTTTTTTATCTCCGCTCAATTTGGCAATTGCCGCATTATTTTCCGAATTTACACTATTGGAACTTGCAACACCATCGTGTATATTGGCAATTACTAAATCGCATTGTTCTTGTTTTCTTAATATTTCCGCGGTATTTCCTATACTTAAAACTGTATTTCGAAAGTCATAACCATCGCTTTTTGTTTTCAAAATGCTGGATTTTTGGCTAGGATCAATTGCAGAACAAATACCTATCTTTAAATTTTCTTTTTGAACTATTGTATAAGGTACGGTATGATCAATCAATTCGTTGCGTGAATTATAGACATTGGAATTGACTAAGGGAAAATTTGCTTCGCCATTTGTTTCATTGCCGTCCCAATAAGATAATATTTTTTCAATACCCCAGTCAAATTCATGATTTCCGATTCCCATCATATCAAAATCCATAGCATTCATAACATTTATTACCGAGGCACCGAAAACCAAATTGGAGATTGCCTGTCCTTGAAACATATCTCCATTGGCAACAAGCACAACATCATCAAGATCTTTTTGCTTATCTCGAAAATCATCAATCATATAGGATAAGGAAGACATACCATTTCTTCCTTTTGTATCCCGCATAAGATTTCCATGCAAATCATTAATCGAAAGAACATATAGAGTATTCAAAGAATTTTCTGTTTGATTTGTTATGTTTGATGTTGATGAATTTGCCGAATTTGATGAATTTGTTGTAGCAGAATCATTGCATCCCACCAAAAAAAGGGAGAAGATCATTCCTAAAATTAAACTTTTATTTTTCATAATTAACACCTAAAAAACTCTTTTAATCGAGCTTGAAATTTCGAATATAAACCCGAATACCATTGATGACACTTGTTAATGGGTCAGGACCAATACGGACAGGAATCGTAAGATTCTTTTCCAAATATTCTCGCATACCCGTTAACAAGGCACCACCTCCACATAATAAAATGCCATTAGCAATAATATCGGAAGCAATTTCTGGTGGAGTAAGAGCTAAAACGTCTGTAACAGCATCAATCAGTTCATCCGTTTTCGATAAGCACACACTATGAATTTCTGTAGTAGACAGGACAATACTTTGTGGAAGTAAAGTGGTCATATTCTGTCCGGAAACCTCGATTAAACGGTTTTCCGGATAAATTTCTACGGATCCAATCTTCATTTTAATAAATTCGGCGGTTTTTGCTCCAACAAGTAAGTTATGTTTTTTTCGAAGATGTCTAAGAATTGCTTCATCAATCAGATTCCCGGAAA
Organism: uncultured Bacilli bacterium; assembly: GCA_947629415.1. Lineage (GTDB taxonomy): Bacteria > Bacillota_I > Bacilli_A > RFN20 > CAG-449 > CANRPC01. The sequence goes on along the minus strand of CANRDP010000012.1, from coordinate 18,871 downwards.
AATAAGAGGATGCAGAACGAATAATATTTTTTCCGGAAGAAACAACAATATCGGTAATTCCTCCACCGATATTGACACAAAGTTTTCCGGGACGCTCTTCATCATTACTTGCCCCTAAAGTGGCCAAAAATCCTTGGTTCACCAAATAAGTCTCGGTAATACCCAAACTATTTGCCACAGTTTTAATGGCATTTTTTTCCACGGGAGTGACATCGGAAGGTACTGCAAATAAGGCACTGTATTGATCAAAGTTATGGCCTAATTTTGCCTCTTTCAAGGCATTTCTCAAATATAAAATACTCGGATTGATTCTTGCAATGACACCACGGACAACTGGGTGAATGATGGAAATATCTTCGGAACTTCGCCCAATCATTTTCGCGGCAAGATAACCAGTTTCAATTACACGTTTCTGTTTGGGATCCAGTGCAATGACGGTTGGTTCATTGTATACACTTCCTTTATTCGGTACATAGATGAATGTATTACTTGTACCGAAGTCGATGCCGATGATTTTTTTCATAGATTACCTCGTTTTTCTATTATAGCAAAGATATGGGAAAAATGCTACCTTTATGTGAAGAAACGCAATTTCGCATTCATGAAAAAATAAAAGAAACAAAAAAATACAAAGGGCATAAATTTTTTATTTGAAATAAAAATAGAGATCTATTTTGTTTTTTCTTTGTCTTCTAAAAAAAGAAAAATTTTTAACATGTTTTATAAAAAAACAAAAATAAAAAAATATTTTCAAATACATTTCTTTTTATGGGAAAAAATATTTTTACAATTAAAAAAGAAAATGTATATGATTTTTTTATTGTGTGCTAAAATAAGTAACGTTAAAAAGGAGTTAAATAAATGTCAAAGAAAGTTTTTTCGTTGGACTTTGAAGGAAAAAAACTGAACGTTGAAGCAGGCGAAATTGCAAAACAAGCAGATGGTGCTGTTTTGGTTCGTTTGAATGATACCGTGGTTTTGTCCACAGCCTGTGCCTCAGATGAAGCAAAAGACACAGATTTCTTTCCTCTTACCGTTCTCTATGAAGAGAAACAATATGCCGTTGGTAAAATTCCGGGAAGCTTCTTAAGAAGAGAAGGAAGACCGGGGGAACATGCTACACTTTCGGCTCGATTAATCGATCGCCCTTTGCGACCAATGTTTTCGGAAGGATTTCGTAATGAAGTACAAGTCGTTAATACGATTATGTCGGTAGACTTAGATGCTACTCCGGAAATGGCAGCTATGTTTGGATCTTCTCTTGCATTATGCATTTCCGATATTCCCTTTGACGGACCGATTGCCGGAGTTTATGTCGGACGTGTCGATGGAAAATATATTATCAATCCAACTCTTGAAGAAAAAGAAAAATCCGATATTAATCTTGCCGTTGCCGGAACAAAAAAAGCTATCAATATGGTTGAGGCAGGGGCAAATGAAGTCGATGAGGAATCCATGCTTGGAGCTATAATGTTCGGCCATAAAGCGATTCAACGATTATGTGAATTTCAAGAAGAAATTGCACGTGAAATCGGAAAACCAAAGAGAAAAATAGAATTATACGCCATACCCGAATCACTTCAAAAAGAGGTAAATGATTTGTCGAAAGATCGATTGATTCGTAGTGTTTCTATTGTCGATAAATTAGAGCGGCAGAATGCAATTGATGCTATTGAGAAAGAAGTTCTCGATCAATATGAAGCAAAAAAATATGAAGATGAAAAAGAAAAGAATCTCACATTAAAACAAGTAAAAGAGATTATGGAAAATACGGTTCGAGATGAAGTTCGTCGTCTTATTACTTATGATAAAGTTCGACCAGACGGAAGAAAAATAGATGAAATTCGTCCTTTGGATGCTCAAATTGATTTATTGCCCAGAGTTCATGGCAGTGCCATGTTTACTCGTGGACAAACACAAGTAATCTCTGCCGTTACCTTAGGTGCGGAAAGTGATGAACAGATTATCGATAATTTAACACCAGAAGATTCCAAACGCTTTATGCATCATTATAATTTTCCGCCTTTTTCTGTCGGAGAAATCGGAAAAATGGGATCTCCCGGAAGAAGAGAAATCGGTCATGGTGCTTTAGGAGAAAGAGCACTTTCGTATGTTATACCGGATGAAGAAACTTTCCCATATACGATTCGTGTCGTGAGTGAAGTCGTGGAAAGTAATGGATCTTCTTCGCAAGCTTCTATTTGTGCGTCTACCATGGCTTTAATGGCCGCAGGTGTTCCGATTAAAGCTCCTGTTGCGGGAATTGCGATGGGTTTAATTACTTCCGGTCCTTTAGAAGAAGGCTATCCTTATACCATATTGACAGATATTCAAGGAATGGAAGATCATCTCGGTGATATGGATTTCAAAGTAGCAGGAACAAAAAATGGAATTACTGCCTTGCAAATGGATATCAAAATCAAAGGAATTACGGAACAAATTTTGCGAGAAGCCTTAATTCAAGCTCATGGTGCAAGAGAAAAAATCATGGATGTGATTTTAAATGCAATTCCAGAGCCACGAAAAGATGTCGGAAAATATGCTCCGAAGATGGATGTTCTGCATATTAATCCGGATAAAATCCGAGATGTCATTGGGCAACAGGGAAAAGTGATCAATGATATCATTGCACGATGTGATAATTGTAAAATCGATATCAGTGATGATGGAAAAGTTGTTATCTACCACATGAATCGCGAAGTCATAAATCGTGCGAAAGCAATTATTGAAGATATTGTAAAAGAAGCCAAAGTCGGTGAAATTTACGAAGGAAAAGTTGTACGAATCGAAAGTTTTGGTTGCTTTGTTCATTTGTTTGGAAATGTCGATGGAATGGTTCATGTTTCTCGCTTAGCTTGGGAACGTGTTGATAAACCGAGTGATGTCGTAAAATTAGGGCAAACCTTGAAAGTCATCGTCACGGAAATCGACGAAAAAGGAAGAATTAATCTTTCGCATAAAGAATTTGAAAAGAAAGTGGAACGAAGCGAAGAAAATAATCGTGAAAATGGTAAGAAAAATTTCAAATTACATCGAGGAAAAAATCAAGAAAATAATAAAAACGAAAAAGATTCTTCGGAAGCAGAAGAAAAGGATTAAGTTTAAAAACTCTGTGAACAACAGAGTTTTTTAAATACCATTTTTGCTCAAAGTAAAGATTCTTGCATATCTTAACATGGTGATAATATGCAAAAACTTTCTGTTCTTCCCATTCCCCTTTATCAAAATAAGACGATTCATTTCGAAGGATTGGAGCAACTGGTAAAAAAAGACATTTTTTCAGATGCTTTTGTTTTATTTTCTCCCACGTCGGAAGGAAATACCTTTCTTGTCGAGGAAAAAAAAGAAATTTATCAATTTCTGAAAGAAAAGACAAAAAGAAATTTTCTTTATGAAATTTCCGGTTTTCTTTCCGAAGAAGAATCGAAAAATATTCAAGAATTAAAACCGGATGGCATTATTTTTACTCTCTTAAAAGAAGCAAAATTATCGTCACGAGGACATGAAGCTTATCTTCGTCAAAAAATGAAAAATATGAAAGATATACCTTTTTATGTTCATCACGAAAAAGGCATGGATGACGGACATTTGAATTTATTATCTTTATTGCGTTTAAAAAAGACTTTTCCGTCTTTTAAAGGAATTTTGGAAGAAAATATGGATTATTCCTTTCTTATGAAAGTTATGAAAACAAAAAAAATAGCACTGTATCTTTCTTTGAAAAATGCTTTATTGAAACCAAAGATTTTACAAATTGAGGGTGTTTTTTCCGATTTGATTCCTATTTTTGGTAGCGAAATTGCTGAGTATTTTACCGATGAACAAAAATTTACGAATTCGATATTGAAAGATTATTTGTTATTTGCCGAGAATTGCATTGAAGACTATCCGCGTGCCATGGCAATGAAATATTTATTGTCGCAAAATATGAAAATGCCTGTTTTTTCCCGTTTACCTTATTATCATTTGGATGGTGAAGAGAAAAATCAATTGGATTTTCTTCTTTAATTGAAATAGGAAAACGTATCAAAAAAAATCGATATATGTCTTTCTTTGAAAGATATGAAAATAATTTTGAAAATTTTGAAACTTGTTTTTTGTTAAAAGAAGAATAAGATGAGACAATGAGGGGAAATGTAAGTTAAGGATTAAAAAACAAAACCGGCAGTAGAGCAAATGAAAATGATAAAAAGGGAGTACTCTTTTGTAAAATAACGATTTTTGTATGCATTCTTCTCATTATTCTTTTCAATATCGATATAAATGAAAGATTTTTATTCATACGCATCTTATCCAATAATGTGTTTTTTCTTTTTCTTTCTTCTGTTTGTTTTTGCAATGAACGATATTTTTAAGGATAAAGAAGAATGTTGCAATAATAAAAAAAGATTCGTATAATACTTTTGTTGGTGAAGAAGAAAAATTATTCAAAGAATGTTTAGAGACAAATCGGTTGGTGAAAGATTTGCATTTCTGAATAGTGGCCACTTCGGAGACAGATGTGAAAGCATCCGTGGACAGCGTTAATGTCTATGAATTGAGTGCGCAAAAAGCGAATCAGGATGGTACCGCGAATCTTTTCGTTCCTGAAGGTACTTTTTTTTATTTTAAGGAGAAAATATATGAAACATTGGACTGGAGCAGAAATTCGAAAAATGTGGCTGGATTTTTTTCAATCGAAAGAACATTATGTTGAACCGGGAGCATCGTTAATTCCACATAATGATCCAACGCTTCTATGGATTAATTCCGGTGTTGCCGCATTGAAAAAATATTTTGACGGTACGGAAATAACAAATCATCATCGCATTACCAATGCACAAAAATCCATTCGTACAAATGATATAGAAAATGTCGGAAAAACGGCGAGACATCATACATTTTTTGAAATGTTGGGAAATTTTTCCATCGGTGATTATTTTCGTAAAGAGGCTATTACTTGGGGATTTGAATTATTAACAGACGAAAAATGGTTTGCTATTCCCAAAGAAAAAATATATATTACGTATCATCCAAGCGATCTTGAAACAAGAAATTTATGGATTGAATTAGGAATTGATCCGGGGCATCTTGTACCTTCGGAAGAAAATTTTTGGGAAATAGGAGAAGGACCTTGCGGACCGAATACGGAAATTTATTTTGATCGCGGTGAAAAATATGATCCGGATGGCTATGGGGAAAAACTCATGTTTCAAGAGATGGAAAATGATCGATATATCGAAATGTGGAACATTGTTTTTTCACAATATAATGCCGAGCAAGGGAAAAAACGAGAAGAATATAAAGAACTTCCCAGAAAAAATATCGATACGGGTGCGGGATTGGAGCGTTTGGCTTGTATTTTTCAAGAGACGGAAACAAACTTTGAAACCGATTTATTTTTACCATATATAAAGGCAGTGGAAGAAGTAGCTAAATTTCCTTATAAAGGAGAATATAAAATGGCATATCGTGTTATTGCCGATCATATTCGCACTTGTGTTTTTGCTTTAGCCGATGGTGCTTCTTTTTCCAATGAAGGTCGAGGCTATGTTTTGAGAAGATTATTGCGGCGAGCGGTCCGTTATTTAAGAAAATTGGGAATCACAAAACCTTTCTTATATTCTTTAGTTCCTCTGGTAGCAAAAAATATGGAAGCTTTTTATCCTTATTTGAAAGAAAAAGAAGTGCGTATTGGTAAGATGATTTTATCTGAAGAAGAAAAATTTGCTTCGACTTTAATTGCCGGTGAAAATCTTTTGACAAAGATGCTTTCCAATGTGAAAGATGTCTTATCCGGCGAAGATGCTTTTAAACTTTATGATACCTATGGTTTTCCTTTTGAATTGACGGAAGAAATTGCAAAAGAAAAAGGAATAAAAGTGGACGAAAAAGCTTTTCAACAACAAATGCTATTGCAAAAAGAACGAGCAAGAGCTTCTCGTGGAGACTTGCAATCCATGACTTCACAAGCAATTGATTTAATGGAATTTAAAGAAGAATCGACTTTTACTTACGATCCGAGTGATCGAAAAGCAAAAGTTCTCGGATTGTTTCAAAATGGAAAAAAAGTCGATCAAATCGATGATGAAGGAGAAATTATTTTTGATGTTACCAATTTTTATGCCACTTCCGGTGGTCAGATTCATGATTTCGGAACAATAAAAAATTCGGAAACCGAGGCGAATGTCCTCAATGTTATCAAAGCACCGAATAAGCAAAATCTTCATTTTGTTCAAGTACAATATGGTGTGATTCGTGTCGGCGATGAATTTGTTTTGTCTATAGATAAAACAAGACGGAGACAAATTCAAAAAAATCATAGTGCGTTACACCTTTTGCAAAAGGCATTGCAGGTTGTTTTGGGAAATGACATTCATCAGGAAGGAAGTTATGTTTCCGACGAATACGCGCGTTTTGATTTTAATTACAATGGAAAGATTTCCATGGATCAATTAACGGAAATCGAAAAGGAAGTAAATACTTATATTGCGGCAGAAATTCCGTCGACTATTAAAGTTTTGCCATTGGAAGAAGCAAAAAAATTAGGTGCGATGGCTCTTTTTTCGGAAAAATATGGTGAAGAAGTTCGGGTGGTTCTTTTTGACGATGTTTCAAAAGAATTTTGCGGCGGATGTCATGTGGAAAATACAAAAGATATCGGACTTTTTGTTATCACAAGTGAGAGTGCTATCGCTTCCGGTATAAGAAGAATTGAAATCAAGACATCAAAGGAAGCGTATGAATTTTTAAAGAAAAAAGAAAGAGTTTTGAATCAAATAGCAAATTTGACTCATGCGCAGAATGTAATGGAAACACCTGCACGAATACAAAGTTTATTGGAAGAAGAAAGTGCTTCGAAAAAGAAAATTCATGATTTGACTGCCTCTCTTGCCTCTTCAAAAGCAAAAGAATTCTTCGGTGCTTTTGAAGAAATTAATGGAATAAAAGTACTTTGTCGATCTATTTCGGGTATGGATAAAGAGATGTTTTCTTCTTTCTTTGATCAAGTAAAAACTTACTTTGATCCTTCCATTGTGCTTCTTGCTTTGGTGGAACAAGAAAAAATTTCTTATATGTGCAGTGTATCGATAACGGCTCAAAAATATTTTTCGGCCGGAGATCTTGTTCGTAAAGTTGCCATGTTGACAAATGGCAGCGGTGGCGGAAGAAAAGATACGGCACAAGGAGGAGGTAAGGATGTTTCCAAACTTCCGATGGCTTTCAATGAAATAAAAAAGGAGATTTCCAATGTACAATAGAATTATGGGACTTGATTTAGGCGATTGTACGTTAGGCATTGCACTTTCGGATCTTTCTGCGACGATTTCCAATGCCATTGAAACCTTTCGCTTTGAAGAGAAAAATTTTGAAAAGGCTTTAGAACGCGTAGAATATTATTGCAAAAAAGAAGATATTAAAGAAATTGCTTTAGGTCTTCCTTTACATATGAATGGGGAAGAATCCGAACATTCTGCTTTATGTCGGGATTTCAAGAAAATGATTGAAGATCGGATTCCTTCCGTGAAAGTGACCTTGATTGATGAAAGACGTACGACCGTGCAGGCCACCCGTTATTTATTGGAAGCGGATATGTCGCGAAAAAAGAGAAAAAAAGTAGTGGATGGTTTAGCTGCGCAAATTATTTTGAGCGTATATCTTGAAAGGAGAAAATTTTATGAAAATAATCGATGATAAAGTTGTTTTCATTGATGATGAAGGTAATCGTACGGAATTAAAAATTTATTTTACATACAAAAATCAAGAAAATAATCGGAATTATGTGTTCTTTTATGATGAATTGATGCCGGAAGAATTAATTGCCGGTCGTATTGAGGAAGATGGAACGATTCAAGATATCGAGTCCGATGAAGAATATGATGAATTGGATGCAATCTTGGAAGAATACGAATCGGAGCAAGAAAATTCAAAAAAAGAATAGTAATTTCAAAAACGATTGTATATAATAATTTCGTTTTAGGAGGAGCAAAATGGAAAAAGATAAGATTATATTAACCGAAGAGGGACGTCAAAAATTTGAAGAAGAATTAAATTATTTAAAAAATGTTGTGCGTCCTCAGGTAACGGAGGAAATTAAAGAAGCAAAATCTCAAGGTGACTTATCGGAGAATGCGGATTATGATGCTGCTCGGAATAAACAAGCCGAAGTGGAAGGCCGAATTCAATATTTGGAAAATTTACTGACACATTCCGAAATTATCAAAAATGAAAATAGCGGAAATGTTGTCGGAGTCGGTTGTAAAGTCGAATTATTATCTTTGGATAAAGACACCGTGGATACATATACAATTGTCGGTTCGGCGGAAGCAGATCCTTTAAATGGTAAAATTTCCAATGAATGCCTTTTGGCTCAAGCAATTATAGGGCATAAAGTCGGCGATAAAGTTTTAGTAAAATGTGCTAAACCTTATTCGGTAAAAATCAATAAAGTCGTTCGTTAAAAAATCATCTTCGGATGATTTTTTTGTATTTTCTTTTTTTCGAAGTCTATTGTATTTTCGAAAGGAGAAAATCAATGTTCAAAATTATTGCTATTGTGGCACTTGCCGTTGTTGCGCTGGTCTTTACTTTTACAAAAATTGATCCTAATCTTCAGACAACGGATCCAAATAATTCCGTTGCTTCTGTGTTAGAAAAAGAAAGTGATGATATGATTCGAGTGGTTCTTGAAGGGCAGGTGGTTCATCCCGGTTCCTATTCGATTTCCAAGAATGCGACGATTGGAGATTTAGTGGAAAAAGCGGGAGGATTTTTGGAAAGTGCGGATCAGGAAGCAATTTTAATTGAGACTACTTTGGAAAACAGGAGTACGGTTTATATTCCAGCGAAATCCAATTATTCCACGGAATGTGAAATTGAGGCGGCACCGGAAAAAATCAATATCAATCTTGCTACAGCATCTCAATTATCCACTTTAGATGGCATTTCGCTTGTGCTAGCGGAAAGAATTATTGCATATCGTGAAGAAAACGGACCATTTTTGGCATTGGAAGATATTAAAAATGTAAGTGGCATCGGCGACGCTACTTACCAAAAAATTCGCGATCATATTCGCTTGAAATAAATGGTATATATTGTTCTTTCCCTACTTATCAGTTGGGGACTGCATTTTCTAAATCCAATACTTGGAATCGGAAGTGCAGTTTTTCTTTTTTTCCTTCTTCTTATGAAAAAAAAGAAAAATATTTCTTTTCTTTTTCTTCTTTTTTTCACTTTACTTGTTCTTAAAAATATTGAAGATCAAAAATGGAAAGATTCTTCCGTTGCTGCGATTTCTTTTGTGGAAAAAGCAAAAGAGAATTATGTTATTTTAAATTGCAATGGAAAACGTTATTATTGTTCTTATCAAAATAATTCACTGGAAAATTACGATATTATTTATATTGAAGGGACAGTGAAAGAAATTTCTTTTTCTTCCTTAGAGGGAGAATTTGATTTTGAAACCTATTTAAAAAATCAATCTATCTATTACGAGATTATTCCATTCAAACTAGAAAGAAAATTTCCAAGTTTATGTCCTTTGAAAAAGTGGAAAACTTATTTTTTTCAAGGAATAAATCAAAATGCTTACGCTCTTTTTGATACATTATTTTTCAACGAAAATACGGAAATTTCAAAAGAAAGTTATCTTATAGGAATCGGAATGCTTTTTTCCATCAATGGATATTTTTTGACTGCCTTTCTTCATTGGATAGACAAAATAAAGAAACGATTTTTTGGTGAAAAATATCCATATTTCAGTAATTTGATTTGTTTTCCGATTTTACTTTTTTCGCAATTTAAGATCGGAGTTGTGCGTGCTTTTATCTATGACTGGAATCAAAAAAAGAAAGGGAAAAAATGGGAAAAAAATGTCATCAATTCTTTTTTTCTTCTTTTTTTACTTTTAAGAAATCCGAATTATCTCCTTTTGGATGTTTTCGATTATCTCTTTTTTATTCCTTTTCTCTTGAATTTTACGAAAAATGCTATGAAAAGCCTTCCTCAATTTTGCAAAAACGGGGTAAGCAATTTCTTTACTTATGAAGTTTTTTTATGCTTCATGGTTATTCAAAAAAAGAGTATTTCTCCTTTTTCTTTTTTTCTTTTACCAATATTTTTGTATGTTTTTAAGAGAATATATTTTCTAAGTTATTTTTTCTTATTTTTTCCTACAAAAGATTTTCTTTTTAATTTTCTTGGCGATTTTATACATCAGGTCATTCTTTTTTTACCGAAATTTCTTCCTTTATTTTTTATTGAAAGTCCGATATTATTTTGCATTCTTTTTCTTCTTTTCAGTTTTTTCTTTTTGCTTTTTTTGGAGAAAAAAGATTTCAAAAAAGGCAGTGTATTCGCTATTTTTCTTTTCTTTTCCTCTATTTTTTGTTCCAATCAATTCCTATTAAAAAAAGATGCTTATGTAGCATTTTTAAATGTCGGTCAAGGAGATTGTGCTTTAATTCATTCTTATGATACCGACATTCTCATTGATACCGGGGGACTTGCTTATAAAGATGTGGCATCCGATGTTTTAATACCATTTTTTCAAAAAAAAGGAATTAAAGATATTGATTTGATTTTTTTATCTCATAATGATTTTGATCATAGCGGAGCTTTGGAATCTTTGGAAAGACAATTTCCCGTGAAAAAAGTCATTTTGGGAAATCAATTTGATTCTATTCGGGAACAAGATTTTCTTTTTACAAATTATAATCATTTTTCTTATGATGGATATGGCAATGATCAATCTTCGGTGATTTATTTTCGTTTTTTTTCAAAAACTTTTCTTTTTACCGGAGATATTTCTTCGGAAATTGAACGACAGTTGATAAATCATTATGATCTTCAGACGGATATTTTGAAAGTAGCACATCATGGCAGCAATACTTCTTCCTGTGAAGAATTTTTGAAAGCGACACATCCTTCAGAAGCGGTTATTTCATGCGGAAAAAATAATTTTTATCATCATCCTTCCAATGAAGTATTAAAGCGATTGGAAAAATTGAATATTTCGATTCGAAGAACCGATCTTGAAGGAACCATATATTATAAAGAAAATTCTTCATGGCATTTTTTCTTATCGTCTTATTTTGAAGAAAGAAAAAAGAAAGAAAGTGGATCTCCATCAGAAAACTTTGTTTTAAGTTTCTGAATGTGTATAATGAAAAAAGGTGATGGAAAATGATTTATTTTTTATATGGTGATCAATATCCGACATTGAAGAAGCAATTAAAAAAATTAAAAGAAATGCTCCTTGGTGATACTGTAGATGAATTTAATTATGTTTCTTTATCTGCAAAGGAAGTCCCTGTCCAGGATATTGTTTCCGAAGCATCGAAACCGGCGTTATTTGCTCCCAAAAAAATGATTGTCATTTTCGATCCATATTTTTTAACAACATCAAAGGAAAAGGTAGATATTGAAAAAATACAAGACTACGAAGTCTTGAAAAAATATTTGGAAAATCCTGCACCATATACGGATCTTGTGTTTTTTTTGGAAGGGAGTAATATTTCCACGCGTTCCGAAATTTACAAAAGAATAAATAAATACGGAACAATTCAGGAAGCCCAGAATTTAACAAACGATCAATTAAATGGCATCGGTATGCAATATTTCAAAAAGAGAAACGTGGAAATTTCAAATGATGCTTTTCAAGAGTTACTTTACCGTTGTGATAATGATCTGGCGAAATTTACCATGGAAGCCAACAAATTGTGCTTATATTCTTCGAAAATAACAAAAGAAGATGTCGAAAATATGGTTTCATTGAAATTAGAACAAAATGCTTTTGCCATTGCCGAGAATTTAATACAAGGAAATACGGAACGGGCTTTAAAAATTTATTATGATTTGCGAATTTTAAAAGAAGAACCGGTGCGGCTAATTGCTTTAATGGCTTCGCAATTCCGAATTTTGACAGAAGTCGGGTATTTAAGCGAAAAAGGGAATAAAAAAGATAAGGATAGCATTGCTAAAGTTATGGCTATTCATCCTTATCGCGTGCAACTGGCTTTGCGAAATTTGAATTTTATACACCAAGAAACAGCAAAGACAGTTCTGGATCAATTATATGATCTGGATTATAAAATCAAATCCGGACAAATCGATCCTTATTACGGATTTGAATTATTTTTATTAAATTTCAAAGAGATATCCAAAAAAAGAGTATAAAAAAAGATATTCATGAATCGTGAATATCTTTCCTTCTCTTAAAAGTTTATTTATAGAGAATTGACGAGCGTCATCAGATGGGACTTCTGACGAGCGGCAGTGTTTTTGTGTTGAATTCCTTTACTGACAGAGCGATCAATTTTCGATATTGCTAAGGGTAATAAAGATTTTGCTAACTCAACATCTTTTGCCTCGACAGCTTTTTGTACTTTTTTGATGGCTGTTCTCATCGAAGATTTATAGGAAGCATTTCTTTTTCTTGCTTTCTCATTTGTACGAATTCTTTTCACCTGTGACTTAATATTCGCCATTTCTTTCACCTCTTTCGTTTTTAACGTGTGAATTATACTATATTTTTTTATTTCTTGCAATAGTTTTTTTATTTTCCGCAAATGCTAATCTTGAAAGGATAAAGAATATGAAATTGGATGATTATGATTTTGCAGATGAAATCAATTTGTCGTCTGGAATCACAAAAGAAAAAGAAGATTTTTTTGGATTTACCAAAAGAGTAACGAAAATTGATGATGAGGGAATTTTTCGAAAAAAACGAGGAACATATATATCTTTTGAATTTTCCGACGATGTGGATGAAGAAAAATTTTGTCAGGAAATCATCGCTACATTGAAGAAAATGTCGAAAAAGAAGAAAAACAAATTGGTTCTTTGCTTCGGTATCGGTAATGAACAATATATCAGTGATGCCTTGGGACCGAAAACCATAAGAAAATTACATCCGACCTGCCATTTAAAGGAAGGGAAAAAAATGTATGGTTTATCGGCGATGATTCCAGGCGTTATGGCGGAAACGGGATTGGAAAGTGCGCGTACGGCATTGGCAATTATAAAAGAATATAATGTCGATTTTGTTGTTGCCATCGATTCTCTTGTCACCCATAAGGAAGAACGACTATTCCGAGTCATTCAATTAACGGATACGGGACTTACACCCGGCAGTGGGATTTTATCGTTTCGGAAATCTTTAACACAGGAATATTTGGGAATTCCGGTTTTGGCAATCGGTGTGGCCACGGCAATATCGTCACGGGCTTTAGAGGAATCCTTTATTGAAAGAATGGAAAATTTATCAGAAAATGCACATTTGAAATCGTATTTGAAAAATAATTTAACAAAAAAAATGTCATATTATACTCCCAAAGATACCGAAGAAATGATTGAAGCCCTGTCGGATATTTTATCTTATTGCATTAATGAAGCTTTTGGTTAAAAAAGCGCATTTTTACAAATTTTGACATCGCATATATGCTATGGTTAATTTGGTGATCTTATGAAAAATTTTTTTAAAACAGCATTGCTTGTAATCTTGGTCGTATTATTAGCTTCTACCTTTTTTACCTCTTCCGCAGAGAAGAAATCGGAAATACTTGATTCTGAAATTTTTCAGATTGAGTCGCAAGATTCTTTTACCGATGGAAAAAACGAAGAAATCGTAGTGAATGAAGAGGGAAATATTTTCGCAAAGATCGGTGCCGGGATTTCCAATATTTTTTATGCGATTCTTAATTTTATCTCTTCGGTGATTGCACAAATTTTTCTTATTTTATAATATTTTTTTCTTAAGGAAACAAAAAGAAAAAAAATCATACAAAATCTTCTACCTTTCGATTTTTTTTGCTAGTATAAATATAAAGGAGTAAGAGTATGGCTAAAACAATTTATCACGTTTCCAAAAGAGATAATGATGGAAGAGAATGGAAAGTTTTCATTCAAGGTTCAGACAAAGTCATCAAATTATTCAAAACACAAAAAGAAGCCTTGGAATATGCGGAATCTTTGTGCAAAAATAAAAATGATGGCAGTACCGTTATGCTTCATGGATTGGACGGAAAAATAAGAAAAATTTAAAAAGCGATTTAATCGCTTTTTTTGTTTCTAGACAAAAAAATCGTTGTAAAATAAAAATATGAAAAAATTCTTCCATTTCCTTTTATGTATTTTTTTAATCGGAACACTTTTTTCTTGCAAAGAAGATATTAGTCTTGAAAAAGGTGAAAAAACATTGGAAATCATGATTGCCAGTGATCTTCATTTTTTAAGTGATACTTTGGTTTCCAAAGAAAATGAACTTTATTGCAAGAAGAATTTGACTCGCGATGGTCGTTTTCAAGAAAAAGATACCGAAATTTTAGAAGCATTGAAAATGAAGATAAAAGAAGAAACACCGGATTATCTTGTTTTGACCGGAGATATTAGTTTCAATGGCGAAAAAGAATCTCATCTTGCATTGGAAAATTCATTAGAGGAAATTTTATCGTATACACAGGTTTTAGTTCTTCCGGGGAATCATGACATCATGATGAATTCTCATGCTTTTCTTCATGATGAAGTTTTTTCCACGCCATCGGTTACTCCGGAAGAATTTATGGATATATATGAAAAAATGGGATATGGAAATGCGCTTTTTAAAGATTCCCTTACATTATCTTATGTTTATCCATTGGATTCAAAACATTGGGGACTTTTGTTGGATACAACTCTAAATCGCTATAATGCGGAATATAATGAGCAGATGACCAGCGGAGAATTATTTCCATCGACTTTAAATTGGATAGAATCGGTTTTGAAAGAAGCAGAAGAAAAAGGAATCGATGTGTTGAGTTTTTCACATCATAATCTTTTGACACATCATCCTTCTTTTGAAGAATTTTATACCTTGCGGAATGCCGAAGAATTGCGAAATCTTTATAAAAAATATCATGTTTCTTTAAATTTTTCCGGACATTTACATATTCAAAGTATAAAGCAAGAGGATGCATTTTATGATATTTCATCGGTATCCTTGTTGGATTATGGGAATCGTGCCGGCATCCTGACGATATATGAAAATGCTTATGAATATCATGCGGAGAATGTACAAAAAGATGAAGCTTTTTTAAAGGATTCCTTTCAATGCTTTTATGAAAAATATTATATGCAACGAGAAGCAAAAGATCAGAGAGTATATGGGAATCTAGGGAGCTATGTCACGGATTTTTTTGCTTCCGTGAATGCATATTATTTTGATGGAAATTATAAAAAAATCCATGAACTTTTAAATAGGAATACCGCTTTAGTTCCTCTTCTTTCGGAAAACGAAGGGGATTATTTTAATGTAATTTTAAAAGTGGAAGATCAAAATCAGTTTGATTCAATCTGGATAAAAAAGAAATAGATATTTTTTGCATTTGGAAATCTTTTCTACAATATCTCTATCTTTTAATCAAAAAATCGTAAAGTTTTTTCGATTGGAATTTTACTGGATTTTAAGTACCTTGAAGAGTAGATAAAATACTTACAACAGGGAAGAATATGCATAGAGAAGAACTTCTTGACATATACCTATATAGGGTATAGAATACAGTTGAGGTAATAAAAATGGAAAAGCAATGTTGTTTTCGCATAAAAAAAAGAACTGCGGAAGAAAAAAAATCTTTGATTTCACGAGTGAATCGTATTGCCGGACAAATGCATGGTATCGGAAAAATGATTGAGGAAGATCGCTATTGCGATGATGTTTTGGTGCAATTATCTGCAATTGATAAGGCCATCAAAAGTTTGGCAAATCGAATTTTGGATGAACATATGCATACTTGTTTGGTAAATGATATCAAAAATGGAAATGAGAGCAGTATTGACGAAATCGTTGCATTGTTCCAGAAATTTCAATAAAAATGAAAAAGAAATATTTAATTAAAGGAATGACTTGTGCATCTTGCCAAAGTCATGTACAAAAAGCAGTGGAGAATGTTCGGGGGATAAAAAAAGTTCAGGTAAGCCTCATGACAAATTCCATGATAGCGGAATATGATGAATCCATCACCAATGATGATGCGATACTTTCTGCTGTAAAAAAAGCAGGATATGAAGCACTTCTTCCTGAAAAAAAAGAAGGAAATACTTTACAAGAAAATACCAAAAAAGATTTCATGGATCTCCTTTTTTCTTTCCTTTTTTTGCTTCTTCTTATGTATGTTTCCATGGGACATATGATAGGATTACCTCTTCCTTCTTTTATGAGTGGTATGGAAGGTGCCTTAGCCTTTTCTTTTACGCAGTTTTTACTTGTTCTTCCGATTGTGATTATTTATCGAAGGTATTTTATTTCCGGATATAAAAAATTATTTCATTTATCACCGAATATGGATTCTTTGATTGCTCTGGGAGCGACAGCCTCTCTTATTTACGGAATTTTTGCCATTTATCGTATCGGATATGGTTTGGGATTCGGAAAAATGGATTTGGTAATGGATTATCATGAAAATCTTTATTTTGAATCTGCGGGAATGATTTTGACTTTGGTAAGCCTTGGAAAATATTTGGAAAAAATATCCAAAAAGAAAACAACCAGTGCGATTACGCATTTAATGGATTTGGCTCCGAAAAAAGCATGTGTTCTTCGTGACGGAGAAGAAAAAATAGTACCGGTAGAAGATGTGATGCTGAAAGATATTGTTCTATTACGAAAAGGGGATGCCGTGCCCGTCGATGGTATTATTGTCGAGGGAAGTGCATCTTTGGATCAATCCACTTTAACCGGAGAAAATATACCTGTTTATAAAACCGTTCATGATGAAGTACTTTCTTCTTCTATTCTTACAGCGGGATATTTGAAAATTGAGGCAACCAAAGTCGGTGAAAATACTTCTATTGCCACCATTATTCGTTTGGTAAATGAGGCCGCGGATTCCAAGGCACCGATATCGCATCTGGTGGATAAAATTTCTTTTTATTTTGTTCCCGGAATTTTACTCATTGCATTGATAAGCTTTTTTTCTTTCTTTTTCAGCGGTTCGACTTTTGAATTGGCCTTTAATTTTGCCATTTCAACATTGGTCATCGCTTGTCCTTGTGCTTTGGGTTTGGCAACGCCGGTGGCTATTATGGTGGGAACCGGAAAAGCTGCAGAAAGCGGATTATTGATCAAGAATGCCGAAATTTTGGAAAAAGCACATCGTATTCATGTCATTGTTTTTGATAAGACCGGTACGATTACCGAAGGAAAACCAAAAGTGACGGATTTTCTTGCAAAGGAAGAGGAGCAAGATGTTTTATCTTGTATTTATTCTCTTGAATCTTTATCCGAGCATCCATTGGCCAATGCAATTGTAAATTTTGCGGAGAAAAGAAATGCCGTATTGAAAAAAGTAGAGAATTTTATCTCTATCGAAGGAAAAGGATTATCCGGGAAAATTGATCAGCATTTTTATGAAATCGGCAATGCACGCTTTTTAACGCATGGTGAAGATGTTCAGATGGAGGAATTTTCACGACAAGGGAAAACAGCTTTAATCGTTTTAAAAGATGGTGAACTCGTGGCGTATCTCGCCTTAAAAGATGAAGTAAAAAAGACGTCAAAAGAAGCTATTGCTTTGTTGAAAAAGTCGGGAGTAAAGGTCGTCATGCTTACCGGTGATAATGAAAATACCGCGAAGAATATTGCGGAAGAAGTGGGAATTGATGAAGTTATTGCCAATGTTTTTCCCAAAGATAAAATGGAAAAAGTCCGCAGCTTGAAAGAAAATGCCAAGACGGTGGTAGCAATGGTCGGTGATGGCGTAAATGATGCACCGGCTCTCATGGGTGCGGATTTAGGAATTGCTCTTGGCGGTGGAAGTGATATTGCTTTGGAATCGAGTGATATCGTTTTATTAAGAAATGATCTTATGGATGTTTTTAATGTCATTTGTCTTTCCAAAAGAGTTTTAAATACGATTCGCATCGGTTTATTTTGGGCATTTATCTATAATGTTATTGGAGTGATATTGGCTTCCGGAGTTTTTTATCCTCTTTTCCATTTGAAGTTAAATCCTATGATTGCTTCTCTTGCCATGTCTTTTTCCAGTGTATTTGTTGTTTTGAATGCGTTAACAATTTATTTCTTCAAACCGAGGAGAATAGAAAAAGAAGAAGATTATCTTCAAAAAAAGGAGGAAAATGAGATGAAAACTTTAAAAATTCATGTTGAAGGTATGATGTGTGATCACTGCAAAATGCATGTGGAAAATGCATGCAAAAAAGTACCGAATGTCGTTTCTGCGGAAGCATCGTTAGAAAATAAAGAAGTTGTGCTTTCCTATGAACAAAATATTTCGGTTGCGGAAGTTTTGAAAAATATTGAAGAAGCGGGTTATCACGGAGAAGAAAAATGAAAATCGTAACATTCAATGTGAATGGACTTCGAGCGATTTTAAAAAAAAATTTTGTAATGGATTTTGATTATCTTGATGCCGATATTTTCGCATTGAATGAAACAAAAATCAGTGATGAAAATGCTTTTCCTTTTTCTAAAGAAGGATATTTTCTTTACCAAGAAAGTGCTCTATCAGTCGTGAGTGCGAGCCCTGCTTTTCTAAAACTCCATTGTTTTACACACAAAAAGTATATCGAAAAACAAAACAGTTGTCAATCGTTTTGAAATATTGACACCATTTGACACCCAATATTGAGTTTTTTGCTAAATTTTACGCTTTAAAACTGCCTAAATTGATATAAAACGATTTGGAACTTTGATTTAATTTATACAAAAAAGTTTTCATTTGTTTAACAAAAACTTAATGATTTTTGATACAAATTTCGCTTGTTTATGTTATCATATAAGCATAGGAGAACAAGCCATGGCGAATATTAAAGTTTTTGAAAATAGAAAAGTAAGAACTAAATGGGATGAAGAAAAGGAAGATTGGTGGTTTAGTTTGGTGGATGTTGTTGCAGTTTT
>CANRDP010000011.1 GCA_947629415.1 uncultured Bacilli bacterium | reverse complement strand
TTAAATCTTTACTTGATGTATTTAATGAAAATACAAATAATAATTTTTCTAAGAAAAAAACATTAATTGTTGTTGCAGGTACTAATGAACAGTTTAATAAAGAAGATTTATTATTTTTTAATGGTGTAGATACATTTATTGTTTATTATTTAATAAATGAAAATACAAATGAAATTTATTTTAATGATCAAAAAATGTTGTGGTTCAGTATAGATTGGAAAAAAATAATTAAAAAATTTAATGAAATATTAATATAATTAGCAAATTACTTTCACAAGCAAAATCAACATCATAATTAATTTTTATTTTAATTAATAAAATTGTTAATAGAGTTAATTTTAATAAAATTATTTTGTTTGTGAAAGTATTTGCTATTTTTTATTAATAATAAAATATGGGCCACAATCATAAGGTTCATGTGTTACTATATAACACCATGAGAAATTTAATCCGATTACATAAAATTCAATCAAACCATTATTTTGAATTTTTATTGAATTATCATTTTCTCTTGAAAGTGGTTTTGAAATATTATCACCCATAAAACCATTATCATATTGAAATTCTATTGCACCTGTCTTATCAATATTATCATATGCTAACATTGCATCTTTTCCTTTTAAATTTTCAACTAGGTTATGTTCGCAAACATTCCATAGATATCCATAATTAGGTGCATAGCAATTAAATTTTTTTAATTTTTTAATTGAAATAGATGGCACAAAATTTTTAAGAAATTCTTCAACAAAGTTTTCTTTATTAATTATGAAGTTCATTTGAATCCTCCTATAAACAATAACCAAACAATTTTATCCATATATATCATGGATTATCTTAAATTAATATTGATTTTGCTTGTGAAAGTCTTTCACTATTTTTTATTTTTTCTTAATTTTTTTAACTCTTCTTTTTCTTGCTTGGTGAACTTAAATTCATGATAATCAACAATCTCCCACCATATAGTAATAACAAGAAAATACAATATACTAAGCACTGAAATGCATATCATTATAATTATAAACACTTCCTTAGGAACATTATTTGTAATAAAATGATTAGAAACTATATCAGTAAATAATAAGATTAAACTTAAAATAGCTAATAGCAAAAACACATAAAAGGGAACAATTTTAAAATAATTACAAGGATAATATTTTTTATCTTTAAACTTTATTATTTTTCTAAATATTGAATTATCTTTAACTCGATATTTATATCTTAATTTTGTTGATGCTGGTCTTTGATCATCAAGACACATAACAAATGTTAAGAATAAAAGTGACCATATAATTACAACTAAATATGCCAATTCTTTCATAATTTTGCCTCTAAAATCCCCAATTAATTTTTCCTGACTGAGGCATAACTCAAACCATATGATGAAATCGTTATACCCCAAATAATCAATGCACTTTTTGTAAAGTTTTGAGAAATAGATTTTGCAAGAGAATCTGCAACTCTACTTCCCCATAAGTTCATTACTTTTTGATATCCTGCTCCTGTTCCGTATTTGTCAAATGGTGTTAGAATTGCCTTAACACCTGTCCTGCCTGTATTATCAAGGTTTTTCCCAATAGATTTAAAGTTTTGAGTACCCCTTCCACTTGCTAATCCCCCTACAGTGATGGCTTCTATTAGTCCGATACCTGTATAAGCTAGTGCTATTGATGCTAAAGCAAACAATTCATCAACTCCTGCTTGAAGCCAGTTTACATCACCATATTGATGCACGATATGCTCTCCATCGTTAAAACTCCCTTTGAATTTTTCATTTTTCTTTCCTTGCAATTTATTTTCTTTTTCTACTTTTCTTTTTGATCTCCAAAATGAATAAAATCTCAATATTCCGTCAGCAAAAACCCGAGGTAAAGCGGGATGGTGAGGATATTATCTACTTTCCCGACATTATACTGACCGAGTTTTATCACACCGGCGACATGATATTTTTCGGGATGAGAAAGAATAGTTTTTGCGCTCTTGGTGTTGCCGGTTGTGGCTTTGACTTCCACGAGGTAGCATCCACCTTTGTAGCGTGTTACAAAATCGATTTCAAGCCCAGAATCTTTATGATAATAATAAAGTTTTCTGTCCATCTTTATGAAAATATCAGCAATTAGATTTTCAAAAATCGCTCCTTTATATCCGTACAGATTCCCTTGCAAAATGTCGTACTGTGTACCATCTTCAAGCATACTCACGAACAGTCCTGTGTCGTTCATATAAACTTTGAAAATGTCCGGCATGGCATTCCCGTCTAATGGGAGTTCGGGAAGTTCAAGATTATAGCATCGTGAAACGATCCCTGCGTCCTCGATCCATTGCAAGCTACCCACAAACTTTGCCGCAGTCGCTCCCTTTTTCACCACAGAGTATTGGAACTTCTTATTCTCTTTGCTGAGTTGCTTTGGAATGGATTGGAAGCATTCGCGGATTCGCGGTTTATCCTTGTCGTCAGCGTACTTCACCATGTCGTCTTCGTAAGAATGGATAATGTTTCTCTGAAGCGTTAAAACGGCGTTCATTTGTTTGGTATCCACGAATTTCTGTACCACTTCGGGCATTCCGCCGACAACCGTATATTGTAGCATCAGTTCTTGCATTTTGTTGTGCAGAGCCTCGGGAACGGGCGTGGCGTTCTCCAAACATTTTTTTAATATTTTGATGATCTGTTCGCCGATTCCGTTTGCCCACAAAAATTCCTCGAAGTCGAGCGGTTTCATTTCAATGAGCGTCTCCGAACCCACAGGAACGGACTTCGGCTGTTTTCCGTATCCTTTTACACCAAGTAGTGACCCTGTACCGATGACATCAAATCTGCCGTCTTCTTTGAAGAACTTCAATGCCGTGCGTGCCTCGGGGCAGTCTTGAATTTCATCGAGAATAATGATCGTTTCATGTGGCACGAAAATTGCTTCGTTACCGAGAAGCGCCGACATCATGATGATGAGGTTGTCTACTTCCAGTGAACCATTGAAAATGGAAATATAGTTGGGGTTTTTGAGGAAGTTCAGATAGACGACGTGCTTGTAATTTTCTTCTGCAAATGCCCTGACCGAGAAGGTCTTACCGCATTGCCGTTGCCCTTTAATAATGAGTGGGCTTTTGTTTGGTGTATTTTTCCACTCTTTCAGTACGTTTTCGATTTTTCTTTTTAACATAATACCGCCCTTTTTGCTTTGTTCAAGTATTATAATAGTGCAAGATAAAAACTTTTTCAAGCGAGTTTAAGAAAATTATAGAAACTTTTTCTAACGACTTTTTTATGAAAAACAAAACTTTTTTAAGGCAGTTTGCAGCAAAACATTCATTAATTTTATCTCTGTATGCATAGTTTTCATTAGTTGTGGAAGTAGGAAGTTTTGATTATATATAATAATTTTTTGAAATAAACGCGTAAATGTTTTAATGTTTCAAATTTGAAATTCATTTGAGAAAGAATTTTTCCATGAATGATTTAACAATTTAATGATTTAACAAAGAAGGATTCTTGACAAATAAAAACGGGGGGGGGGTATAATTTTTACGAAATTATTTGTGGAGGATTAATTACATGAAAATAGCAAAAGATAAAAGTAAAGTGAAAAAAAATATTACCACTTTGATTGCTTTAGTCATTATTGCCGGTGGAATTTTTATTGGTTATAAATTTTTTACTCAAAAAATTTTTACTCAAAAAAATAATAATAAAGAACGTGATAAGGTTTTGGAAGTTGTTAGAGATGTCCACTTTAATGAAAACGAAAATAAATGGTTTTGGAAAGTTGTTGATAACGCTACTGCATATGTTGCAGATATAAATGGTGAACAACAAACAGTTGATCAAAATTATTTGTATTATATTCCTACAACTGCGACAACTGAATTTAAAGTTAAAGCTATTGATTCAACTGGAGAATATGCATCATCCAGCTGGTCAGATGTTTATACTTATACTTTAAGCAATGAGTTCTCTTACTCAAAAGTTGCTGCTTATCTTAATGAATGTACTCCAAATCGTCCATTACAAAAAGTTGTTAGTGCATATGTTAAAAATAACAAGTTATATGCTAATTGTTATTGTAAAGAGGGCAGTAAAGATAAGCTTATAAAATTGAGGGTTACATATAATGAATCTGTTAATAGTATATCAGATTGTATAAGCACAAAAAATTATAGTCTAGCGAATGTGTTTAAAACTTTTGATGCGGTAAATTATGATTCTGCAAGTTATTTAATTAAGGCAGATGCTTTTGCTGAAAAGATGGCAGAACATGGTCTTTCCGGTTATGATTTTAGCGTAGTTTCTAGTCAAGCTGCAAAGGTTAACAATAGCAAAGACTTTCATGTTTTTGCAACATACAAGGCAACAAATGGAAGCGAAGTAAAATATGTTCAGAGTGACTTATTGTGCGGAATTGCAAATACATCAGCACAGGAACAACTTAATTTTACAACAAAGATGTTGGATGCAGGGAATCTATATTTGGATGAAAAATCTTTTGTTGAACTTAAAGGTGATGAGATTGACTTTGCTAAAACTATGGAAGGTTTAGGTTTAAACAATCATGTTTCTACACAAAATAACTTCAACTATGATTTTGATTATGGAATGGGAATGAATTAAATGCTTAAAGAGTGTGTAATTCTGAATTTATATAAGAAAATAAGAGAAAAAGAATTTGTATAAGAATAAGTACAGCACAATAGAAAATCGGAAACTTGTTTTAAAGTTTCATTATAATGCACGTATGGAATCAACAGGTTTTTTCTTTGCTGCGAAATAAACAGGTAGGAAAGTGGATATAAAAGCTACAACCAAAGAAAGAACGATCATGAGCAAAATGGAAGGTACTCCGAATACGAATATAGTAACAATAAGACCCACGGAATTTCGCAATATGCCGTTTAAAACCGAACATAAAACCGCAGTACCTATTAACGAAAGGATAAGACAAATACCCACGATTATTCCCGATTCGGCAAAGAAAATTTTAAATACATCGGTACCTCTTGCACCAACAGCTCTTAGAATACCGATTTCTTTACGTTTATTGGATATGGACATAGAAATAAAATTGAAAAGAAGCAATGCCGCAAAGATAGCAAATACAATACCTACCCAAAGAAATACAGCTGAAAGCATTGCGGCGATATTATTCACACTTTCTATCGATTCGTACAGAGGTGAAGTTATCGTATAGAACACATCCGTTTCTATATTCATATGTTCTATTCCGCAAATATCATAAAGTTTGTAAAAACTTGTCTTCGTGCCATCGTAAGAAACAAAAATATTGTTGTATTTTGCTCCTTCTGGCTCAACATAATTGGTTTCTTCTCTTTGAGATGGTGCCATGCTTTGTTGTATAGAAAGTTTATTATATAAATCCGAGGAAACATACAATCCTTCGACGGTATTTACATTGTCACCAATAAAATAATAACCTACAATTTTATATTCTTCACTACTTCTTTCACCTACGGCAAGTTGGATAGGCATACCTTGAGGATAGTCTTCTTGGAACATTTCTTTAAGTGTTGCCCTTGCCGTAGTTATCTCGTCTTTGGTAGGCTTTATTTGAGTATCTGTATCCGGATCAAAATAATTTTCACCATTAGCTATACTTAAAACAGTGCGATATTTTTCATATTCATCAAAAGCAGAACCGGTATCACCCAAGGATTGACCATCACTTAGTAATTTATTCTGTTCCGCTATAGCTTTTCGTTCCATTATTTCACTTATTTTTGAAGCAGGAACAATTACTTCTTTTGCATCAAGTGTATCTTTTTTTGCTCCGATAAACTCGGGAATGAAATATGCCTTAGAATCGTACACCTTTGCACCATAGAAAGAAGTAAGGCCACTATCATCACCAAAAGTAAAGTTGATTTCGCTATTGCTTTCCAAAAAATCAAACTCATATACCCATGTAAATCCGGTAGTATAAATAATACCGTATTTTTCAAAGAAATCGTCATTAACTATAGCTAGTGAAGCAAGCGAAGAATCATACCAATTTTCAAATTGATATTGAAGTATATAATCTTGATTTTCCCCGTTATTTTCTTCTTTGAGTTCCTGATAATTTTCGGGAACTTCACCGGAATCGAAAATACCCACGATTTTAAAAGTTTTTGTTCCGTTTCCCAAAGAATCTTTGAGATTGAGTAACAGATATTTTCCCAAAATGTTGAACTCGTCGATATCAAGTGTTACGTCGGTGGCAGAAATATTACCTTCTGCGTCAATTTTATTGCCATCTTCGTTATAAAGGATAATTCCGGTTTGTTTTAAAACATCAAGCATAAAAGTACTTATGGCAATTTCATTTGTGGCATTGGGATAAGTTCCCCTTGCCATTTGAATGGAATGTGTACCATTTTTTACTTCGGTAAAATGATGAAAATATTTTTTATAATAAGCAGAATTAACTTGTTTGTTAAAGTTACCAATATTAATATCATTTATTTGATACGTACCGAAAGTTTGATTTCCGAATTTTTCAGCAAATTCATCGACATCTTCTTCACTAAAACGGGCAGTCTTACTATATTGGCCCAAAATGGATCCGGAAGAATTTACCGAGCGGACTTGATATTCTTTTCCCACGCTTATAAAGTTTTCACCACTCTCAACGAATGTACTGGCCGCAACTTCGCGCGGACTATAGGTCATAAGAGTAGAAAACAGTCCAAAAAGAGTAAAAGCCACAAAGGACAAAAAGATGGTAAAAAATAGTCTTAAAGGTTTTAATTTAAGCCCCGAAGAACCTATTTTTATCGCTTTACGGATAGGAAGGCGAGAGCGGATAAATTGAGATTCTTCTGCGGTATATTCTCTTGTTTTAACTTCATTATCTTTCGCATTAAAAAAGGCTTCGGAGGCACCATCTTCTGTTATTCTGTTTGCTTTTTTAAAAAGGGCAATCTGTTTTGAACCACGGGTGATGATAATATCTCCTTCTGTGTCCGATAAAAATTTCTTTATATCCTTTACATTTTTATCGGAAAGATGAGAACCGTTTTTAATCATCATCGTATCGTCATTTAAAATAGACATATTATCATCAATATTTTTTGGAGGTACGGCATGTTTAATTACATCGGAAATTATTTTTCCGTCTTCAAGTTCGACGATTCGGTCGCCATAAGTTTCAGCAAATTCTCTATCATGAGAAACGACAATTACAAGTCTACTTTCTGAAAGCTTTTTTAAGGTATCAAATACTTGTTTTCCCGTTGCCGAATCAAGTGCACCCGTTGGCTCATCGGCCATGATGATTTGTGGATCTTTAATAAGAGCACGAGCAATGGCTATACGTTGTTTTTGCCCACCCGATAAAGTATTCGGTTTTCTTTTTGCATAATCGGCAAGATCAACTTCCTTCAAAAGAGATTTTATTTTTTCTTTATCTTTTGGCTTTCCTTGAAGTTCGAGAGCAAGAGCTATGTTGTCTTCGACATTAAATTCGTCAAGAATATTGTATTCCTGGAAGATAAAACCGACAAAAGTGTTGCGGTAGCTGTCAAAATCCGAACCCGAAAAGTTTTTGGATGATTTTCCTTTTACGATAACCTCACCAGAAGTGGGCTCATCAAGACCACCACTTATGTTTAGAAGAGTAGATTTTCCTGAACCGGATTTTCCCAAAAAGAAAACAAGTCCCGTTTCACCGAAAGTTATTGAAACATCATCAAGTGCGCGAGTTTGAACCCCCCCTTTTGAAGAGTAAATTTTTGTAACATGTTTTATTTCAATCATAAATCTTCTCCTCCTCTTTTTATCCTATTTGTTACTATAAAAAAATTGGTAAAGAATTACAAGAAATCAAATTTATTTTTTCCTGTTTTTGCTATAATCGATAAAAAAGTAATCGAATGAATGTCTAAGTAAAGCAAAATACAAAAGGAATAAACATTGCTTTTCCATTATTGAATTTATATAATTTTTGTGGGGGTATTTCTATGGATAATTGCATTTCGAAGAAGAAACAAATTCTTTATGAAATTTTATTTTATATTGTTCTTTTTCTTGTTACTTTTTGTTCCTATTATATATTTAAACCTCGTTTTTCTTGGATTCGAAATGGTGTTGTTGCTCAAATTTTCGCTCTTTTTGGAGTAGTGTTTTGTATTAGTGCTGTGATTGCTTTAAAAAAGCATAATCAATTAACTACGGAACGACTCGTCTTTTTTATGATTTTAATCAGTTACTTTATCCGACTTGGTTACATGCTTTATACCAGTTACGATTCAAGACAATATGATACGATTACATCAAATTTTGACGGGCATGAAGGTTATGCGTTAACCATCTTTTCTACAGGAAAATTACCGGATAGTAATGCTTATCAATTTTACCATCCTCCTTTAAATGCTGCGATCCAAGCTTTATTTATGAAAATCAACGAAGTTTTGATGCCGATTTTTGGTGGATACAAATTTAATGTAAACGATATACATCAATTATATCAAACATGTCAGATATTAAGCGTTATGTATACGATGGTCATATCCGTGACGAGTTATAAGATTTTAAAAGAATTGAAATTTCAAGGAAAATCTTTGCTTTTAAGTTTTGCTTTTCTTTGTTTTTTTCCACGCTTTATTCAATTGGCCGGGCAATTAAATAATGATTTAATATGTATTATGTTTTGCTTCTTAACCATTTATTACACGATTAAATGGTATCATAAGCATAGTTTTTCAAACATCATTCTTTTGGCTATTTTTATCGGCCTAGCCATGAATAGTAAAATTTCCGGGGCGGTTATATGTATTCCTACGGCAATTATTTTTGTTCTCGAATTTATAAAAAGTATAAAAAAGAAAGAGAAAGTTACGACACTTTGCTTGCAATATGTACTGTTTCTTCTTCTTTGTGCACCCATTGGATTATGGTTTCAAATTTATGCGAAAATCCGTTTTGATCAACCTTTTGGGTATGTTTTCAATGGTTTAAACAGCGAGTTATCCACGGCAGATCATAATTTATTCGAACGTATTTTCTTATTTATAAATTTTGATGAAATTTTTGGAAGCATTTTCCCCAGTTCATGGGATAACTATAGCTTATTGAATTATGCATTGAAAAGTGCCATTTTCGGTGAATTTGCTTTTTGGCAAGGAGAAAGTTTTGCGGTACTTTCCATCTTTTTCCAATATCTTTTCTTTTTTACATCCTTAGTTTTGTTCATTCTTTACTTTATACGCGCCAAAAAAGAAGATTTTCTTTTAAAACTTCTCGGAGGTTCCATTATTATCAGTCAAGTTGTGGCTTTGATTTATTTCTATATACAAATGCCTTATGGTTGTACTATGGATTTTCGTTATATTGTTCCGATTGTTATCGGTTATAGCATTTTCATTGGAGCGGCACATAATAAATTTGAAGGGGCAGGAAATTATATGAAATATTGTAAATTTGTGGAATATATGATGTTCGGCTTTTTATTGTTTAGCAACTTATTTTATTTGGTCTGTATTTAAAACAAAAGATATAGGAATTTATAGTTTTTCATTCGCTTCGTTGTGTTTTCAATTTTATGGTGCTAAAATTTTGAAACATAAGGTGCAGTTATATGAAAAAAGCATTTTTAAATATTATTTCTTTATTGTTGGTGGTAGGAAACATAAGTATTTTTACGTCATGTGCGCCGGAAGTGACTCCTCGAGAAGAGGCGCAAATTACTATATTTTCGACAAACGATATTCATGGATCTTTGAAGAATGATGAAAAAAATGGCATCATTGGCGTTGAAAAATTAGCGGAAATAAAAGCATCGACCCAAAATGCCATTTTGGTAGATGTCGGAGATGCAACGCAAGGTGCATCGTTTGCTTCCATATCAAGAGGAGCAGATGTCATTACCATGATGAACGAAACCGGATATGATGTAATGGTCGCGGGAAATCATGAATTTGATTATGGCGCGGATGTTCTTTTGCAAAATTGCGAAAATGCAACTTTTCCTATTTTGGCAGCGAATGTAAAACGAAACGGACAAAATTTCTTAGATTCTTATAAGATTTTGGAAATGGCAAATTATAAAATAGGATTTATCGGTTTGACGACGGTCGCTACAGCGACATCCACCAATCCGTCTTTGCTCTCTGGAATTACTTTTGAAGATGAAGTCGCTACAGCAAAAGAAGAAATCGCAAAAATAAAAGATGAAACAGATGCTATTATTTTACTTACGCATATGGGAGATAACTCTTCCGCGGTTTCTTGTACCAGTGAAAAATTACTTTCAATGCTTACCTTATCGGAGCAAAAAGAAATTGCCGCGGTCATGGATGGACATAGTCATACGAAGGAAGAAAAAGTTTATACGAATTCGGATGTAAGAATTCCCATTATTCAAACCGGAGTTAACTTTACAAATTTAGGTAAAGTTACATTGAATTTTAAAGATCAGACTGAAGGAGTACAATTTACTTCTCAAGGGGAAGTTATGGATTATGATGAAGCAATGAATTATACCATCATAGAAGAAGGAACAAGTAAAGGAGAACAAGTTTCTCAAAAATTAGCTTCCATAACTTCAGAACAAAATAAAATTTTGAATGAAAAACTTTGTGTTCTGGAAAAACCTTTATTCGGCGGATATATTTGTTATGATTATGTAGAATCGCGTCTTGTGGAAACCGCTTATGGAGATTTTGTCACAGATGCTTTCAAAGAATTTGCGGAAGTGTTTAAAGAAAATGAGAAATTGAATTTTCCTGTGGTTGCGATTGAAAACGGAGGAGGCATATCCCAAAGTTTACCAACATGGTATTCGGATGGTACGAATGTAACAAGAGGTGATGTTTTGAATGCGTTTAATCACGGAAATCTTGTTGAAGTATTAAAAGTTTCTCCGGCAGAGCTTTTTCAAGTAATCGAAAAAGGATTGGTAACGACCGATCAGGAGAATACCGGGAAACTTGTAGTAACAAAAGTCAGTGGAAGTTTTATTCAGTGCAGTGGCTTTTCTTATACATATAATCCTTCCAATCCGACAGGAAATAAAATTGTGGAAATCAAATTAAATAACGGACAAATTTTACAAAGACTTGATACGGAGAATAAAATTCTTTTGGCAACGAATAATTATGTTTCTTCTTCTTTTCAAAAAGCAGAGAAGCTCGGTGAACTCGGAGGAGAAGATATTCTTGTGGAAGATTATATTTTGAAATTGAGTCAAGCAAATCAGGGTGTATTAGATTATGCTTGTTCTTATGATCGTATTTTCATTGATCAAGATAAATCTCCGGAGACATATGACGTGAAAATTCAAGTGCTTTCAGAAGAAGCAGCACAAAAAAATCAAGAATTCCATCTTTTTGTGGATGATGCAGAAAGTGCCAAATCCATAACTTCCGATGATGAAGGGAATCTTTCTATCACACTTTCAAAAGGTGCTCATGTATTAAAATTAGCGGAATCATCCAATTATATTTATGTAAATAATTATTCCGGGACAGGAGTAAGTAATACAAAAGAAGGATATTATCGCTTTACTTTTGATGTCGAAAAATAAATTTTTCCCGTAAGATAATAAAAATAAGTTTTTACAAAAGATTGAAAAGTTATTACACTCAACCGTAATAACTTTTTATTTTTTTTAAACTATTACGATTCACTATGAATAATTCATTCATCTTCTGATAATTTCATTATTTTATGAAATCCGTTTTAAAAATTATCATGGTAAGAGAAAATCAAAAAGATCATTTCCAATTCTTAATCTGGAAGATTAAAATTCATTACTTAACAAAAAATCAATTAAATTCAAATGTATAATTCCATCACGCGATAAATCCATTTTATCTAAAGACAAAATATATTTTGGATGATTATCTTCTATCGATTTAAGAGCGCCGAATTCTCTTTCCATCGTACTTTCATGATCTTGCATTTCATAAGTGACTTGAAAATATTTTATATTTTCCGCTTTTTTGGCTAAAAAGTCCACTTCACCATTTTTTGTTTTACCAACATATACTTCATAATTGCGATGAATTAATTCATTATAAACAATATTTTCTAATAGAACATAATTGCGAAATTCAGGATTATTATTTTTTATTTGAGCGATTCCCAAATCCGTTGCATAATATTTATTTAATGTTTTAAGTACTTCTTTACCAGCAATATCGTATCGATAAACTTTTTTCATTATTAGTGCTTTACATAAAGCATTTGTATAATTATACAAAGTTTCATTGGATATATTTTTATTTTCTTTATTTAGATATTTAATAATATTATTTGCGGAAAATTCGCGACCGGTTGTTTCGATTAAATATTGTAAAATCCTGTCAAATAAAAAAGTATTTTTTAAGTTCAATGTTTTAACAACATCCCGCAATATAATCGAATCATATACACTATGAAGATAATTTTTTATATCGGATTCATTGGTAAATTCGCATCGATTCGGCAATCCTCCCCATTTGGCATAATCCCAAAAAGTATTTAAATCTTTTCCGTCTTTATTGGTTAAAGCCACATATTCTTTATAAGATAATGGGTTGATATTAAATAAAACATACCTACCAGATAAAATCGATGACAATTCATCGGATAAAAGTTTGCTATTTGATCCGGTTAAGAAGATACTAACATTTTTGATAGACGCTCTTAATGAATTAATAACTTTTTCAAATTGATCTACGTTTTGGATTT
This sequence comes from uncultured Bacilli bacterium, assembly GCA_947629415.1. GTDB lineage: Bacteria > Bacillota_I > Bacilli_A > RFN20 > CAG-449 > CANRPC01. The sequence goes on along the minus strand of CANRDP010000011.1, from coordinate 33,082 downwards.
CATCGAAAAACAAATAATACATTTTCTTGTCTTGAATTTTATTTTTGATATACTTATTTAATTCTTTATAATCCAACAAGTTCTCAAATTCTATAAATTCAAAATTAATAAAAATAATATGATCTTCCGAAATTTTTCTTTTTTCTTTTAATTCATTTACTATCTGACTTAAAATAACGGATTTACCACATCTTCGGATGCCAACCAAAATTTTGATTAAATCCGAGTCATAAAATCCTCTTATTTTTGATAAATAATCTTCTCTTAAAAGCACTAGGAATCACCTCTGGTTCTATTATATATGATTTTTATAAATTTGCAAAGTTATTACGCTCAACCGTAATAACTTTTTATTTTTGAAAGTTATTACGGTTTACTATGAAAAAAGTTTTATAAAAAAATCCCCGATTACATTTCTGCAATCGGAGATTTATTATAAGATCTACCAGTTGATTTTCATATCTTTCCTAACAAGCATTCTTTTCGAGTTGAGAATGCAATAGATATTTCTATGTATTCTCAAGAATAAAGTAAAGCCTGCGGAATGGTGATATTTTACTTTTTACTATCCTTTATAGCAGCCTGTGCCGCGGCCAAACGAGCTACCGGGACACGGAATGGAGAACAAGAAACATAATCCAATCCGGCTTTATGATAAAATTCTATGGATTTCGGATCTCCTCCGGTTTCTCCACACACACCGATATGCAAATCTTTACGAGTGGAACGTCCGTCTTTTACAGACATTTCAATTAATTTACCGACACCTGTTTGATCCAAAGTCTTGAAAGGATCTTCTTCAAAAATTTTGTGTTCATAATAGTCCGGTAAGAATTTGGCGGCATCATCACGGCTGAATCCAAAGGTCATTTGTGTTAAGTCGTTTGTACCGAAAGAGAAGAATTCTGCTTCTTTTGCAATTTCATCGGAAAGTAAAGCAGCTCTTGGAATTTCAATCATTGTTCCCACATGATATTTCATTTGAATTCCGGCTTCTTTAATTAGCTTATCCGCGGTAGTGACAATAATGTTTTTCACAAACTTTAATTCACGAATGTCAAGAACAAGAGGAATCATAATTTCCGGTTCTACTTTTAATCCGCGTTTATTGACATTAATTGCCGCTTTGATAATTGCTGTTGTTTGCATTTCACAAATTTCCGGATAAGAAACAGCAAGTCGGCATCCACGATGACCCATCATTGGATTAAATTCGTGGAGTTCTGCGATACGATCTTTTACTTGTTGCACAGTTTTTCCTGTTGCCTTTGCAAGTTCTTCGATTTTATCTTCTTCTTGAGGTAAAAATTCATGAAGAGGAGGATCCAACAAACGTACATTGACATTGAGTTCACCCATAATTTCATAAAGGGCTTCAAAATCTTTTTGTTGCATCGGTTCGATTTCCGCTAATGCGGCTTTGCGATCGGCAACATTATCTGCCAAGATCATCTTTCTCATTGAGAAAATACGATCTTTATCAAAGAACATATGTTCGGTACGGCATAATCCGATACCTTCGGCACCGAATGTTTTTGCTTGTGCAGCATCACGAGGAGTATCGGCATTGGTACGAACTTTCAAAGTTCTGGCACGATCTACCCAACGCATTAAACGACCAAAGTAACCGGTCGTAAGGTCGGGATTTACTGTTTTGATGGCACCGACATAAATTTTACCGGTGGAACCATCAAGAGAGAAAACATCATTTTCGGTATAAACTTTACCATTGATTGTCAAGGTTTTCTTTTCTTCATCAATCAAAGCTTCTTTACATCCGCAGATGCAGCATTTTCCCATACCACGAGCAACAACAGCAGCGTGAGAAGTCATACCACCGCGCATGGTAAGGATACCTTCCGCGGCAACCATACCGACAATATCTTCCGGAGAAGTTTCGGCACGAACCAACACTACTTTTTCGCCATTTGCATGACGTTTTTCTGCATCGGCAGCGGTAAAGGCCAATTTACCGGTACCGGCACCGGGGCCGGCAGCTAAACCACTTGCAATTGGCGTTGCCTTGTCAAGTTCTTCTTTATCAAAACCGGGCAATAATAATTTATCAAAAGAAAGAGCATCAATTCTTAAAACGGCTTCATCTTCTGAAATTTTACCTTCATCAACCAAATCGCAAGCAATCTTCAGTGCTGCAGCAGGAGTTCTTTTTCCATTACGGGTTTGTAAGAAATAAAGTTTACCTTCTTCTACGGTAAATTCCATATCCTGCATATCTTTATAATGGTTTTCCATTAATTTAATGGTTTTTACAAATTGATCATAAACTTCCGGCATTCTTCTTTTTAATTCATCAATATGTAACGGAGTTCGAATTCCGGCGACAACATCTTCTCCTTGAGCATTGGGAAGATATTCTGCGGAAATTTTATTTTCTCCTGTTGCCGGGTCACGAGAGAAAGCAACACCGGTACCGGAAGTTTCACCTTTATTACCGAAGGCCATCGATTGAACATTAACGGCAGTACCCCAGCTATAAGGAATGTTGTTCATCATACGATAAACATTGGCTCTGGGATTATCCCAAGAGCGGAAAACAGCCGTGACCGCTTCAATTAATTGAACATAAGGATCGGATGGGAAATCTTCTCCGAATGTCTTTTTATAATATGCTTTGTATTTTTGAACTAAATCTTTTAATTCTTCCGCAGTAACTTCCGTGTCTAGTTTATAACCGCGAGATTCTTTTAATGAATCCAACATATTATCCATATCGGTTCTTGGATGACCTTTTGCAATATTTGTAAACATTAAAATGAAACGACGATAGCAATCGTAAGCAAATCTTTCATTATTTGTTTCTCTTGCTAAAGCCAACACAGTTGTATCATTTAAACCTAAATTTAAAATGGTATCCATCATTCCGGGCATAGATACACGAGCGCCGGAACGAACACTGACTAATAATGGATTTTTATTTCCACCAAAATTTTTTCCAGTTTCTTTTTCTACAGCATGAATGGCTGTATAAATATCTTCCTTTAAAAAATCCGGAAGAACTTTACCACTTTCATAATAAAGAGTACAAGCTTCGGTAGTGACGGTAAATCCTTGAGGAATTGGTACACCAATATAGGTCATTTCCGCTAAACCAGCACCTTTACCACCAAGAAGTTCTTTGCCTAAGCCGTATGCTTCTTTAAAGTGATATACATACTTTTTTTGCATAATTCTCCTCCTATTATATTAAATTTGTTAAGTATTACTTAACATTATGCTACTTTGTTATTTTAGCATGAACAAAATAAAAATCCTATATTTTTTCTTATGGAAAAGCATGAAACCTCTTACAAGATTTTATTTGTGAAAGAAAATAGAACGACAAAAAATTATAAACTACGAAGACGTTCCACTTCTTCTTTTGTTAAAAGACGATATGCTCCTTCTTTTAGACCATCCAAAGTTAAAAAAGCAAAAGTTAAACGATGTAAATTTATTACTTTGCAACCACAGGTAAGAAACATTCTCTTGATTTGATGATATTTTCCTTCGTGGAGAGTAATAATCGCTTTTGTCGGTTCTAAAATTTCCAATTTTGCCGGTAAAGTGACATAGTCCAAAACTTTTATTCCTTTAGAAAATTTTTCTTTTAAATCCGAAGGAATGGGATAGTCGGTTTCTACAAGATAAGATTTATCGACATGGAATTTCGGTGCTAATAATTGATGGGCCAGTTTTCCATCATTTGTTAAAAGCAATAATCCCGTGGTATCGCAATCTAAACGTCCTACGGGAGCAAGATTTCGATATCCCAAATCCGCAACTAAATCCGTAACCGGAGGATAATTTCTTTCCTTTATTGTCGAAGAAATATATCCTTTCGGTTTATATAGCAAAACATAACGATATTCCTGATAATCCAACAATTGATCATCGTAATATACTTGATCTTTGTTTTCATCCACAGAGAAAGAAGGATCAAAAACCAGTTCTGAGTTTACTTTGATATGACCACGACGTATTGTTTTTTTCACGTTGCGTCTTGTTCCTATGCCGGAATATGTGACATAACGATCTAAGCGCATACTGTTTTTTCCTTTCTTTTTTCTCTTCTTTTCTAAAGAATATACAAGATAAAATCCTAATAAAAAAAGAAGAATTCCACATAAAAAAGTATAACATAATTGATAAAAAGAAACATCTCTTGGAAGATTCGGAACAGAATCCTTTGCTAAAAATGCTTGAAGAAATGTTGAAAACACTATCCCAATAATAAAAAGATTCATTGCTTCTTTATGTCGGCTCATTATTTTTTTTAAAAACCGGCTATAAAAAAATAAAGTAATAAGAAAAGAAAGAAACAGAATACTTAAATTTAAGAATAAAGGAAAGGAAAACATTCCTTGAAATAACATCTCTACTAAATCGATGAAGGGATAATATAGACCAATGGATAGAAGAAGAAAAGTTAAGGATAGTCCCGGAGTGATCAGTCCGATAGCAAGAATAGATCCGGAAAAGAGCAAAAACGTTATGAAAAAAATGTTATATGTTCCGAAATCAAAAGAAGAAGGGATTTGAACAAAAGGGAGTTTTGAAAAAAGAAAAGAAAGAAAAAATCCAAAAAGAATATAAGAAAAAGCATGTTTTTTTAAAAAGGATTCTTCTTTTATAAAACCAGGTAGACTTCCGATAAAGAGCCCGGCAAAAAAACAAGTCATACTAAATGGTGCCACCTTTAAAAAAAAGAATAAAGGGAAAATCAAAATTAGAATGGAAAGACATATACCGAGTCCGAAAGGAATAAGAAATTTCAATGATTGTTTCGGATGGATAAAAAAGTCGGTAAATGCCGAGAGTAATGATTCGTAAAATCCAAAGATATAGGCTAATGTGCTACCGGAAAACCCCGGAATTATTATAGCAATTCCGATAAGTGAACCATGGAAAAAATTTTTGCATATGTTTTGCATAACATCACGCTTCATTGTATGTTGAAAAGAAAATAAGCATAACATATTTTTTCTTGGTCAAACTATAGATGTGGAGGTATAGATATGGCAAATTTACGCTGTCATGCTTATTATTGTGCGTACAATGATTGTACACATTGTAAACATGAAAGTCCCGATGTGAACGATGAAGCTGTTTGCGTTTCCTTTTTACGTCGACAAACGATGAAAAACGGAGATCCTTTCCTATTTGAATATGCTGAAGATAAACGCTTCTCTTTAAAGGACGATGAGCATTTTCTAAGTTGTCAAAGTTGCTCTTGTATTAATAATCATGATCGCATATGTGGTGCAAATCATGTGCGGATTGATGTGAGTATTGATAAAGCAAAATGTATGAATTACCGGAAGAAAATCGATTAAGAAATCTTCCGGTTTTCTTCATTTTTATAAAAAGTATGCTAAAATAATTTTTGGTGATAGAAATGAAGTTGATTGTTGGATTGGGAAATCCCGGGAAAGCATACGAAGGTACAAGACATAATATGGGATTTGATGTCATCGATATTTTGCTGCAACGTTGGAAATTTGTTTTAAATAAAAAAGATTTTCATAGTGAATACGGAAAAATTTTTATAGATGATGAAGAAGTCATTTTATTAAAACCTCAAACCTTTATGAATCTTTCGGGTATGGCTGTCCTAGATTTTACCAGTTATTTTCATATAGATCTTGAAGACATACTTATTGTATATGATGATTTGGATTTACCTCCCGGAAAAATTCGTATAAGAGAAAAGGGTTCTTCTGGTGGACAAAAGGGAATGGAAAGTATTCTTCTTTATATGCATACCGATGAAATTCAACGAATCCGGATTGGAATCGGTAAGGCTACGATGAATACCGTGGATTATGTATTGGGAAAACCAAGTCCGGAAGAAAGAGAATTAATTCGGTTGGCACAGGAAAAAGCTGCCGATGCTTGTGAAACTTTTGTGCGATTTGGATTTGAAAAAGCAAAAGCAAAACATTCTTAACATGAAAATTCTGGATTTTATAAAACAAAGTGATGCCGTACAATCTCTTTTTCAACAAAAAGAGGGACATTTTATTGTTGAAGATGTTTTATCTTTATCTTTTACTATTGCTGCTTGTTTTCGCGAAAATCCCAGAAAAATCGCAGTAATCGCTCCAAATCTTTATCAAGCACAGGAAATTTATGAGCAAATTTCTTCTTTGATCGGAGAAGAAAATGTCTTGTTTTATCCCTTGGATGAAGTGATACGTATTGATCGCTTGTCATCTTCGAAAGAAATGCTGGCACAACGACTTTTTGTTATGGAAGAAAGTTTGGCAAGTGAACCGAAAATTTTAATAACGCATGTTACTGCGGCATTGCGCTATTTACCAGAACAAAAATTATTAAAAAGTAATACCGTTTTGCTCAAAAAGGAAGAAAAATATAATCTTTTTGACTTAAGTAAAAAGTTGTTGGAAATCGGATTTCGCAAAGTTTCCAAAATCGATCAATCCTTGCAATTTGCGCAAAGAGGAGATATCTTGGATATTTTTCCGATAAATTACAATGAACCATATCGATTAGAATTTTTTGATGATGAATTGGAATCTATTCGGAAATTAGATATTGCATCGCAAATGTCCCAAGAAACAGATCTTAAAGAAATTCTTATATTTCCAGCAACAGAACTTTTATATGAAAAAGAATATATGAATCAACTGGAAGAGATTGTTTTTACGGAATTTAATGAAGAAACAAAAAACATCGATAAAATGGTGCAAGATACTTTAAGGAAAAAAATAAATCGGGATTTGGAAAAAATTAAAGAATCTGGTTTTGATGATACAACATACCCTTATTTTACCTTGCTTTCAGATAAAAAAGAGTTGATTTTGGATTATTTTCGCCCCGAACGCACCATTCTTCATCGGAAAGAAAAAATAGAAGATTCTTTTGAATGGTGCAAAAAGGAATTGAAAGATTATTTTTATGAATTGTTTCAAAATGGAATGAGCTTGTACAAAAATACTTATTTTGCGAATTTAAGTGTTTTGGAACAATATCATCCTTTATGGACATATCCCTTTGCCACCAGTGAAAAGGATTATTCTTTAAATTTACGCAGCATACCCTATGTCGCCAATAATATTCATCAATCATTGGAAATGATAAAACGTTATCAAAAAGATAAAAAAAATATATGTATAGCAATGGATCAAAAAAATTTGACTGTTTATGAAGAATTTTTAAAAACGGAAAGTATACCGTATGTTTTTTCCGATGATGGTGAGTTTTCTTCTTCTTCCATTACGCTTCTTCCTTTTTCTTTTCAGGAAGGATTTGAATTGAAAGATCAAAATATCGTTGTTTTGACCGAGAAAGAGCTTTTTGGAAAAAAATTATTGCATTCCCGTTATTTATCCCGATATAAAAAAGCAGAAGTACTTACCACATATGAAGATTTATCACCCGGAGATTATGTGGTTCACGAAGAAAACGGAATCGGTCAATTTCAAAGTATCGAAACATTGGATGTCGGGAATGGTCCTCGAGATTATTTGAAAATACAATATGCCGGGACAGGTGTGTTATATTTACCTTTAGAACAATTTCATTTCATAAGAAAATTTGTCGGTAAAGAAGGGGCCATTCCAAAGCTTTCACGTCTGGGTGGCAGTGAATGGAAAAAATCCAAGGCAAGAATGAAAGATAAAATCAGCGATATAGCCGATCGCTTGATTGCTCTTTATGCCGAACGAGAAAATATCCCGGGGATAGCCTTTGAAAAAGATGATGAATTGCAACATATTTTTGAAAATGCTTTTCCTTACACTTTGACCTCGGATCAAATTCGTTCGGTAGAAGAAATTAAATCAGATATGCAAAGAGCTTTTCCTATGGATCGTCTTTTATGCGGTGATGTCGGTTTTGGAAAAACAGAAGTTGCTTTTCGTGCAGCATTTAAAGCAATTTTATCACATAAACAAGTCATGATTCTTTGCCCGACAACACTTTTGGCAAGACAACATTACGAAGTAGCGTATTATCGTTTTTCTCCTTTTGGTGTCAAAATAGCTGTTTTTTCCAGATTGATTTCGGATAAAAAGCAAAAAGAACAGATGGAAGGAATAAAAAAAGGAGAAATACAACTTATCATCGGAACACATCGATTATTATCCAAAGATATCGAAGTACCAAATCTGGGATTACTCATTGTAGATGAAGAACAGCGTTTTGGTGTGGAACATAAAGAAAGAATCAAGGAGATTTCGAAAAACATTGATGTCTTGACTTTAACGGCAACACCAATTCCGAGAACATTACAAATGTCTTTAGTGGGAATAAGAAGCTTATCTACGATTGATATTCCTCCGCAAAATAGAATGCCGATTCAAACCTATGTGATGCCTTATTCAGAAAAATTGATTATTCAGGTTATCGAAAGAGAATTATCCCGCGAGGGCCAAGTGTTTTATCTGCATAATCGAGTTTCAACCATTTATTCCACGGCGCAAAAATTGCAACGCCTTTTACCGCGAGCAAGTATAGACGTAGTACACGGAAAGATGTCCAAAGAAGAAATTGATGATATCATGATGGCTTTTTATCAAAATGAAATTCAGGTTTTGGTTTGTACTTCTATCATAGAAACAGGATTGGATATACCCAATGCCAATACGATAATCGTGGAAAATGCGGATTTATTCGGATTATCGCAACTTTATCAAATTAAAGGGAGAGTTGGTCGATCTTCTCGTGTGGCATATGCGTATTTATTAATTCGTGAAGATAAAGAATTGAATCCGTTGGCAGCAAAAAGATTGAAGGCCATTCAAGATTTTACGGAACTTGGATCCGGATATAAGATTGCACAGCGAGATTTGAATATTCGTGGTGCCGGAGACATTTTAGGCTCGGAACAATCGGGATTTATTGACACCGTAGGTATGGATATGTATTTGCGCATTTTGCGTGAAGTAATGAACGAAAAAAAAGGAATAAAAGAAAAAATAGAACGGGCACCTGTTTTACCGTTATCTTTCGGGGGATATATTCCCAAAAACTATGCAGAAGATAAGGATAAAATACAAATATATCAGGAAATTGATTCGGTTTCCAGTATCAAAGATTTGGAAATTTTACGGAGAAAGTTACGCGATATTTATGGAAAATTACCGAAAGAAGTTTTGTCTGTATTAAAGAAAAGAGAGTTGGATATCTTGGCAATATCTCCTCTTATCGAATCCGTGACAGAAGAGCAACTTATTCGGGTAACATTGACAAAAGAGGCAAATAAAATTCCAAAAATAGCAACAAGATTGTCACAAGATTTTATCTCGGATTTTGAGCGAATAGGAGCAAGTTATGATAATGGGAGAATTGTTATTCGTATTATAAAAAGTTCTCAAGCATTTGACGATTTGGAAAAGGTATTAAAAGTGATTGAATTATATCGGGAGGAGCAAGATGCGGTTAGATAAATATTTGAAAATGGCAAGGATAATCAAAAGAAGAACAATTGCAAAAGGGATTTCAGATCTGGGATTTGTTCTGGTAAACGGAAAAGAAGGAAAACCATCCACTTCAATAAAAGAACAAGATATTTTGACATTAACATTGGGAGAAAATAGATTGACGATTGAAGTTCTTTCGACGACCTTTTCCACCAAAAAGGAATCCGCAAAAGATAGTTATCGAATTTTGAAGGAAGAAAAACTTCTTTAGACATGAAATAAAAATTTTTCGCATACGTTTCATTAGGAGGAAACGTTAATGGAAGAAACAAAACCAATGTTGATACATTCTCTTTCAGTAAAAGAGCGAAAGTATGTGAGTATCGAAGGAGTTAAAAAACTCGATAGTTTTGATAAAGAAGAATTTTTAATTGAAACAACACAAGGCTATCTCCATATTCTGGGTCATGATTTGACTTTGGGAGGAATGGATATGGAAAAAGGACACTTGACGATTGAAGGTACGGTAGATGCCTTCCGTTATTTACATGAAGATGGAAAGCAAAAAAAAGAGGGCTTTTTAAAACGGCTTTTTAAATAATGCCCCTTTTATCTCAAATTCAAGCAATCGTCGGTTCAATTTTATTTGGATTTTTCTTTTCTTTTTTTTGGATGGCTCTTTATCGATTTACTCTGCATCTAAAATGGAAATTTCTACGTATTTTTATTGAATTGCCTCTTTTTCTCGGCGTAGTTTTCTTTTATCATTCCTTTTTACTCATTATCGTCGATGGTGTTTTTAATCTTTTTTATATTCCCGCGCTTATTTTCGGCGGATGGATTTTTAATAAATTCTATAAAGAACTTTATATGAAGACATTAGATCATCTTTGTTGGAAAATGACCGTAAAATTTTTGCAACCAATACAATTGAAGATTGCAAGAATTTCTTCTATACTAAAGAAGAAACAAGACGAAAAAAAGAAGAAACGGAGCAAAAAGCATGGAAGAAAACAAAGCCAATCGCAATCGGACATTTAGTTTTTTTTGTATTGGCATTTTTGCTGCTTCCATGGTTCTTCTCGTTGTTATCGGAATCAATATTGTTTCCAAAATTCTTTATCATCAAGAATTGATTGCTCAACAGGAACGAATGGAAGAAGAATTGGATTATTTGGGAGATATCGGAGCATATACCAAAGAAGGATATTATATTGTGTATTCGGATGGGCGTGGTTACGCCTTAGATTCCGATGGAAAAGTGATTGTCATTTACGAAATGAAATAATTATGGCTTCTCGACGAGCTTCGACAAGCTTTTTTTCATGAGCGATATATAATGGGCATAGGGAGGAAATGCCCATGACGATTTGGATGAAAAAAATTTTATCTTTCCATCATCTTTTTGATGTGTTGTTGTTTGCATTTTTAGGCGTATGTATTTGTTTAAAAAATGAAGCCTATGCCTTTCAACCTTTTGTAATTGTTTTATTATCTTTTTCTGCGAATTATTGTATTCAAGCGTATATTGCAAGTAATATCGGAATGCTTTTGACTTCCTTTCTTATATCGACGGCATATGGATATGAAATATTTATTATCGAAGCAATGTTTTTTGTTGCCAAAGTGATTGCCAACTTATTTTTGACGGAATTCAAAATACGTTTGGCATTTCCTTATGTTATTACAAGTCTGATGCTTTTTACCATGTATTTTGTAAGAGAACCGAATATATCCAATTTTTTAAATCTATCGGGATTATTGCTTTTATCTTTTTTGGCTTTTTATGGATTTCATCGTGGGCTTGTTACTTTTCAGCATGCCGAAAAACCATGGGCGACAAGAGAACGAATCATTGCTTTTACTCTTTTTCCTTTTCTTTTTAGTGGAGTAACACTTTTTTATTATTTTTTCGTACGGCTTTTTCAATTATTATTACTGAAAACCGCGCAATTGTCGGAAGCTTTATGTTCCATTGTTTTATCTTCTATTTTAATGACATATCTTCTTAATACTTCGGAAGTTATGATTCTTTCTTTATTGTTTCCTTTTTTCATAGCTCTTCTGTTTCCGAAAAAATATTCTCTTTATGCTTATTTTATCTCTTATTTGCTATGTGAAGCATTTTTAATAGAAAATTTTTATTTACAAGGTAATTTTTATCAAGGTCTTACTGCAATACTTTTTGTATTTCTTCTTCCATTTCCGTTTTTAAAATCTATTTCTTATTTCTTTGGAGAAAAAGAACAAAAAGAAGAGAAATCTTTGGAAACAATTCAAACAATTTTACAATATCTTGATGTCGTTTTGGATTCACGATTAGAAGATAAAACAACACCTTTAGAAAATACTGTCCGACAATTAGAAATGGATTTATGTTATCAATGTGAAAAAAAAGAAGCGTGTCATCTAGGATTAATCCGTCGCAAGGGAATTGAAGAAAAATTAACGCAGGAAGAAAGAAAGACAGTGGTAAATCAATGTCGATATCCTTATCGTTTTTTTAAAAGAGTAGCGATGATGAACGAATTTTATTCACGTGAAGATAGAAAAATAAAAGAAGCATTGTATCATCAGGATTTATATCGGAAAGAATTACAAAATATCTATACACCATTAAAATTGATGGAAGAAAAAAAGCAAAATACTCTTCCGGAAAAATTAATGGAAGCTTTGCAAAACGAAGGATATGAAGTGGCGGATGTCCGTGAATTTGATACGGAAATCGAATTGCGATTTTTAAGAGCGGAAGAATCGATTTTATATGATGTTATACCGACGTTAGAAAGCATTTATCGAAAATCATTTCGTATGGTAAAAAGTGCTTATTCTTTTGCCTCTGGTTGTTATTTTGCTGCATACACATGGGAAAAACAATATCATGTTCAGGTGGAAACTTTTCAATCTTCCGTTTTAAAAGAACATTCCGGAGATCATTATTATTTTAAAGAAGATCAAAAAGATTTCTTTTTGATTTTAAGTGATGGAATGGGACATAACGAATCCGCGGATTCTCTTAGCAGTTATCTTATTGAATCGTTAAAAGCATATCGGGAAATTGATGAAAATTTTTCGCGTCAAATTGATACGGTAAATCGATTGATTTATCATAAGTCCATCACGGAAATGTACGCAACTTTGGATTATTTTTTATTAGATTTAGTAAAATTAAAATTCGTTCTTTTTAAAGCAGGTTCTTTTCCTACATATATTTATCGAAATAAAGTATTAAAAGAATCCAAAAGAAATTTTCCTCCTTTGGGAATTTTGTCCGATATAGAAGTTTTTGCATATGAAGATTCTTTGCAAGTCGGAGATATGTTGATTTTTCTTACGGACGGATTCGGAAATGACGTGCAAGAAAAAATAGAAGAAGTTTTAGCGCAAAAAGAAATATGGACCGCGGAAGAGGCTAAAGAAAGTATTATGAAAAAATTACTCCAAGATTTAGAATTAATTGATGATCGAACATTGATTGTATTGAAAATTGAAAAGAAATCCGATGAAATCCATTAAGAGTTCCTAAATTAGAATTGCAAGAAAAAGAGAAATGAAGTAAAGTAATAAAAGATTGAGGTCTTTAATGTGATAAAACTAGAGAAAACGAAATATTATGTCTTAGCTTGTTCCGGGGGTCCGGATTCTATGGCTCTTTTTCATATGTTACTTCAGGAAGAAATACCTTTCGCCGTGGCTTTTGTCAATTATCATAAAAGAAAAGAAAGCGATAACGAAGAAGAAATGGTAAAAACGTATGCAGAAAAACATCAAAAAGCATTTTATTCTTTCGATGCACTGAAAAAAAATTTGAAGGGAAATTTTCAGGCTTGGGCAAGAGATGTCCGTTATGAATTTTTATATGAATTGGCTTCGACACTGGAAGCTGATGGAATTTTGATTGCCCATCAGCGAGATGATTTGCTGGAAACATATCTATTACAAAAAAAGCGGGGCGGAATTTATTCCTACTATGGTTTGAAAGAAGAAACCCTTTACCATGAAATACCGGTTTTTCGTCCTTTACTTCATTATCGAAAAAAAGAATTGGAAGAATATTGCATAAAACAAGAAGTGCCGTATTCCATTGATTCTTCCAATTTAAGTAATATCTATGAAAGAAATCGAATTCGTCATTCGATAGTGGAGCAGCTAAGCGTGGGAGAAGTAGGAAATTTGCTGGAAGAAATTGAAAATGTTAATCGAGAAAATCAATATCTTTTTCAACAAGCAGAAAAATTTTATAATGAATCCGAAGATGTTTATTCCATTGAAGCTTTTCAAAAATTGGAAGAAGGAGTACAAAAAAGAGTATTGTACAAAGTATTGACGGAATATCATTGGAGAGGCAGCGGAAAAGAATTGGATGCCATCCGACTTTTTATTTTATCGATGAAAACAAACGGAGAATTGCCGATTGGCGATGATTTGGTGGTGTACAAAGGATACGGAACTTTTGAAATTGCCAACCGAAATCCCTATCCTTATATTTTCATAGTACAAAAAGGTGAAAATATATCTAACGAATTATTCTTTTTTGATTTTAAAACAGATCCATCTGTGTTTTATATCAAAGAAGATTCTTATCCGCTTTTCATTACCAATGCTTCTTTGGATGATAAAGTAAAAATCGGTACGATTGAAAAAAAAGTGAATCGCTTTTTTATCGATGAAAAAATTCCGATGCGCTTGCGGAAAATATGGCCGTGTATTAAGGATAAAAATGGTAAAATTTTGTTTTTGCCGCGAACGAAGGACCTTTTTCTTGATAAAAACGGTATAAAAACTTGTGTTTTTTCTTTAAAAAGATTAAATCAAACCACACAGGAAGATTTTGAAGAAGAAAATGCATAAACCTTTTGTAAAGAGTATTGATTTTTGTCTTGTCATTTTATAAAATGACATTGCATTCTTACGTAAAAAAGAAAGCGTGTAAAGAATGAAAAATAGCACTCTTCTATTGACAGTGCTAAAATGTGTGCTATATTTAAATATATCTTTTGTAAAAAGATTTCGCGCTGTAAAAATCAAAAAAGTGTAAAAACTAAAGATGATGTATGATGAATCTTGAATGCGAATAAACTGATAATGAAAAATGTTATCAGAGCCATGGAGGTGGCAAATGAAAAAGAAAAATAGTTGGCTTGCCTATATTACCCCGTATTTACTGATTATTGCAATTATCGGTGTCATAATCCTTTTTTGGGGACGTCAAAGCGGAATGTCTCAAATTCAAGTTGAGGAAAGTAGAATTGTTTCTACGGCCTATGAATATGATAGTGACGGTAATGTTCTCGGAAATGAAAAAACTACAGGAGAACGAGCCCGAGATTCTTTTTTATGGAAAGAAGAAATTTTACAATTAAATGTTGCTACCTATCGTGATCGTATTGCTTTATCCGGTACCGTGGTTTTGGAAAATGCGAATAATCAGCCGGAGCGCTATGCTTTCTATTCGGAAATAACTTTGTCCGATATCAACTGGACAATTTTGGATATTGTTTTGACCGATCGTACGAATTCCGATGGTTCCGTTTATTATAATGCACAAGTTTTATCCCGTACGGATCCTTATGCATCCAATGGTATTATGGATTATTTACCGACAATTCTTTTGTTCGGTGGTATTCTTATTATCGGCGGAATTATGATTTCCCGTTTGGGATCTACCATTAATAAATCCAATAATTCCGCGATGGATTTTAATCGTTCCCGTGCAAGAAGAGAAGATGCTTCCAATGTTCATTTTGATGATGTTGCCGGTTGCGAAGAAGAAAAGGCCGAAATGATTGAATTGGTGGATTATCTGAAACAACCGGAAAAATATTCTAAATTCGGTGCTAAAATTCCAAAAGGTGTTCTTTTGGTTGGACCTCCGGGAACAGGAAAAACCCTTTTGGCCAAAGCTGTTGCCGGCGAAGCGAAAGTTCCTTTTTATAGTATTTCCGGCTCAGATTTTGTCGAAATGTTTGTCGGTGTTGGTGCCGGCAGAGTTCGGGATATGTTCAAAAAAGCAAAACAAACTGCGCCATGTTTGATTTTTATTGATGAAATCGATGCTGTCGGCAGACAAAGAGGCGCCGGTCTTGGTGGCGGAAATGATGAAAGAGAACAAACATTAAATCAACTATTGGTCGAAATGGATGGTTTCTCGGATAATTCTGGAATTATTGTTATTGCGGCGACCAACCGAGACGATGTTTTGGATCCTGCGTTATTAAGAGCTGGACGTTTTGATCGTCAAATTACGGTTGATTTACCGGATAAAAACGGACGTGAAGCTATTTTGAAAGTTCATGCCAGAAATAAAATCATTGATGCTTCGGTAGATTTTTCCAATATTGCAAAACGTACGGTAGGTTTTTCCGGTGCGGATTTGGCGAATGTTTTGAATGAAGCAGCCATTTTGGCGGTACGGGGAAAGAAGAATATGATTACGACGAAAGAAATTGATGAAGCCATTGATCGTCGTATTGCCGGTCCGGCAAAAACGACAAAGAGTTTGACGGAACATGAAAAGAAAACGGTGGCTTTCCATGAAGCGGGACATGCTATGATCGGTTTAAGATTTCCGCATAGTGATGTCGTGCAAAAAGTGACTATTGTTCCAAGAGGAAGAACCGGCGGTCATGTCTTAATGACACCGGAAGAAGATCGTTTCCTTGTTACGAAAGAAGAATTATTTGCCCGGATTGTCGGATATCTTGGTGGTCGTTCTTCCGAAGAAGTATTTTTCGATGATGTTTCAACGGGAGCTTCCAACGATATAGAAGTAGCAACGCGAATTGCAAGAGCAATGGTGACACAATACGGAATGTCTCCTTTGGGTCCTATTCAATATGAAAGTAATAGCGATTCGGTTTTCTTAGGTAGAGATTATACCTCAAATCAGAAGAATTTTTCCGCGCAAATTGCTTTTGAAATTGATAAAGAAATTCGTGCTATTGTTGAAAAAGCACATGAAAAGGCAGTGGAATTAATTTGTGAAAACAAAGAAGATGTTACTTTGATTGCCAATGCTTTAATGGAAAATGAAACTTTGAATGCGGAACAGATTTCCTTCTTGCTAAAAGAACGTAGACTTCCGACGGATGAAGATTTCAAGGCAATGGAAGAAGAAAAAAAGAAATCCTCGGAAATGAAAAAAGAACAGGAATCCTTAATAGAACCAAAGCAAGAAGAAAAAGCGGAACCACAAAAGGAAGATAAGAAAGAGGAATAAAAACCTCTTTCTTTTTTGTCATAATATGAAAATCGGAAATGTTGAATTACAAGGGCAAGTGATCGCAGCGCCATTAGCGGGATATACCAATTCGGCTTATCGAAAGATTTTATTAAAGTCCGGAGCTGCTTTTTGCGTCTCGGAAATGATTTCCGATTGCGGCTTGATTTATCAAAATAAGGAAACACTTTCTATGTTGGATGAAGATATCGAAGATCATCCACTGGCTTTGCAAATTTTCGGTGGTAAGAAAGAAACCATTTTAGAAGGGGCAAAAATTCTATTTCATCGTGCACAGTGTGATTTTTTGGATGTTAATTTAGGATGTCCCGTAAATAAAGTAATTAAAGGAAATGCCGGTTCCAGTTGGTTAAAAAAAGAAAGGGAAGATGAACTTGAGGATATGATGACTTCTTTAGTGCAAATCTCTCCTATTCCCGTTTTTGCCAAAATTCGTTTGGGGTGGTCAAAAGATAGTATCAATTGTGTGGAAATAGCAAAAAGGTTGGAAAGAGCAGGAATTTCTCTTTTAGCGGTTCATGGAAGAACCCGTCAGGATTTTTATGCGGGAAAAGCAAATCATGAATATGCGAAAAAAATAAAGGAAGAAATTCATATTCCTTTAGCAATCAATGGTGATATTGATTCACCACAGAAAGCCAAAGAATTGTTGGATGAAACCCACGCGGATTTCGTTATGATTGGTCGTGCCTCTTTAGGGGATCCGGATATTTTTCATCGGGTCGATAGTTATTTAAAAGAAGGAATTCTTTTAAAAAAACCCACATTGGAAAAACAAAAAGAATTTTGTATGGAGCATTATTTTGCCTTAAAAAAATTGAAAGGAGAATATAAGGCTCTTCATGAATTGCGATCGGTTGCACCTTTATATTTTAAAGGATTTGCGTATTCAAAAGAAACGCGCATTGCTCTGACAAAAATGGAAAAAGAGGAAGATTTATATAAAGCCTTGAGTATTATAAAAGGATAGGAAAAAGTTTTTGAAATTTGAAATATTGCATTAAAATAAGTAAAAAAGAGTTAAAACACCGTATACTAAAGAAAGTAAGGTAGTTTTTCATTTTATGCATTGACAAAAAAAGGAAAAATGTTATGATTTTTTTAAGGATATCCTAATGAAAAAAGAAAGAAAAAAATTTTCACATCAGGATATGAATCGATAAGAAAGGAACAATATCATGGCATATACTGTGAATGAATTGAAAGAAAAATTACGTATGGTCGTCATTCGAAAAGAGCAAATTCAAGAACTTTGCAAAAGAAAGGATAAAGACGTTTTTGATGTCACATACAATGTGACTGCGGCTTATATTAAAGAATGGTCTCCGAGATTATGTCAAGAATTGCAGGCAATTTGCGCTCGAAGAAAACAACTTGATCGTAATTCATCTGCGACAGAATGGGAACATAATGCAAATTATAGTGACCTATCAAAAGAAGTGGAAAAATATTTTCAACAAGTCGTGGAAATGATTATTGATAAAGCAGATAGACTTTGATAAAGAAGTTAAAGAAATAAAAAGTATTCTGTAAAACCGATAAGATATAAAAAAAATATTTATCGGTTTTTTATTTATTCGGAAATTCCCTTTCCATTTGGATAAAAGATAAAAACATGATAGAATAGGAATGTTAAGAAGAAGAAAGAAGGAGATTTTATGCCAGAAAAACTATCGGATCAAGAAATTGTTCGTCGCGAAAAATTAGAACGATTAAAAGAACAAGGAATCGATCCCTTCGGAAGTAAATTTGTCCGTACCGGGACATCGGAAACATTAAAAACGTATCAAAAATTTTCAAAAGAAGAATTAGAAGAAAAACATTGTTCTCTCACTTTGGCGGGAAGAATTATGACTCTGCGAAAAATGGGAAAAGCTTCTTTTTTCCATCTCCAGGATCGCGATGGAGAGTTTCAATGTTTTATAAGTAAAGATTCTGTCGGAGAAGAAGCTTATAATTTATTCAAAATGTCGGATATCGGAGACATTGTCGGTGTTGAAGGAATTGTCATGAAAACAAATACGGGAGAATTGACATTGAAAGTTTTGAAATATACCCATTTGACAAAGGCTTTACGACCTCTTCCGGAGAAGTTTCATGGACTGACGGATATTGAAGAAAGATATCGTCGCCGTTATGTGGATTTGATTATGAATGAGGAAAGCAAACGGATTGCTTTAATGCGTCCGAAAATCATTCGTGAAATGCAGCGTTATTTTGATTCCCTTGGTTTTGTGGAAGTGGAAACTTCCATCCTTTCTTCCATTAAAGGAGGGGCAAGTGCCCGACCTTTCATAACGCATCACAATGCCTTAAACAAAGATTTTACACTAAGAATAGCTACAGAATTAAATTTAAAAAGATTAATTGTCGGCGGATTGGAAAAAGTTTATGAAATCGGCCGCCTTTTCCGTAATGAAGGAATGGATTTAAAACATAATCCCGAATTCACTACGGTAGAATTGTATCAAGCCTATGGCGATATTGAAGACATGGCAAAATTAGTCGAAGATACTTTCCGTATTTTGGCGGAGAAAATTTTAGGTAAGACGATAATTCCTTATGGAGAGGATCTTATTGATTTAGGCTCTCCTTTCCGTCATGTAACCATGGTGGATTTGGTAAAAGAAAAAACCGGCGTGGATTTTTATAATCCCTACACGATGGAAGAAGCCATTGCTTTAGCGAAAAAGCATCAGGTGCCGGTGGAAAAACATTTTACCGGAGTCGGACATATTCTTAATGCATTTTTTGAAACCTATTGTGAGGAAACTTTGATTCAACCGACATTGGTATACGGACATCCTTTGGAAATTTCTCCTTTGGCAAAGAAAGGAAAAGATCCGCGATTTACAGAGCGATTTGAACTTTTTATCGGAGGAAGAGAATACGCCAATGCTTTCACGGAGTTGAATGATCCTTTAGATCAAAGAGCACGATTTGAAGAGCAATTGAAAGAAAAAGCCTTAGGGAATGATGAAGCCAGTGAAATGGATGTTGATTTCGTGGAGGCTTTAGAATATGGAATGCCTCCGACCGGGGGAATCGGTATTGGAATTGATCGGTTAGTGATGTTATTGACCAATTCACAAAGTATTCGTGAAGTTATTTTGTTTCCGACAATGAAACCATTAGAAAATTAAAAAACAATTGAGAATTCGTTGGAATTCATTCGGTTATACTTTCGAAATTGATGATACAAAATAAGAATAGTTTTCAAAATTTCATAGAGAAGAGTTACTTCTCTTCTTTGAAAAAAATAAAAAAAACGACGAAAAAAGAAAAAAATAATGTCTTATTTAATGTCAAGGGTATTTGGCTATGATGAGAAGCGATAAAAAATTGTTGAAAGCCTTTTGTTCCACATCTCAAAAGAAGATGGAATTTGCTTTTCATTGTTTTTATCAAAAATATGCGCCACTTCTTTTTTATTTGGCTTTAAAAGAAGTGCGTCATAAAGAAGATGCAGAAGATATTGTTTCCATGACGTTTTTACGTTTTTTTGAATACAAAAATAAAATAACAAACGGGGATATTGTGAAATATTATTTGACGACAATATGTAAAAATCTTTGTCGTGATTTAATAAAGGAAAAAGAAAAAACAATACATTGGAATCCGGAAATAGAAACGGAAGAAAAAAATAAAGACGATTATGAAGAACGAATTGAACAGTTCAAAAAATTTTTAACGGAAGAAGAAATCGAAATCATTGTTTTACATACATATTATGGTTTTACATTCAAAGAAATCGCAGAAGAAAAAAATGTTTCCCAAGATGCTATTTCTTCAAAATATTATCGTGCTATAAAAAAGATTAAACTTCATTACAGAAAGGAGAAAAAGGATGCGTAGTGCCAAGAAAAAATTTTATGCGGATTTTACTCATTCTTTTCAAATGGAAAAGAAATTCGATGCTCATCAATTTAAAGCCAATGAACATAAAGTAAAAGCACCGGTTTCACCATTAAAAAGAACTTTGCAATTTGCCACATTTACTTTGATTATTGTACTTCTTATTCCCATTATTTTCTTTCTATCGGTATTTGTAAAAATAGAAGACACGGCACGATTATATGATAAATCGTATACGTTAAGTGAAAAAAGGAAAATAGAAACAAGCAGTTTTAAAGCGTTAAACGAAGTACAATATCCGAATACAAATTACAAAGAATTGAAAATAACCGATGAATTTAAAAATGCTTATTTAAATTTTACCTATGCCATAGAAAAAGAAGGGAAAAATATTTTGAACTTCGGATATTCTCCCTTGAATCTTTATGGTAATCTTCATATGTTTTCGGCAGGCTATGAAGAAAATGATGTTGCTTCATTCAATCAACTTTTGGGATTGGATTTTTCTCATCGGGATGCCGATTATAAAAAAACATATGAAAATAATTTTTTGATACAAAATAACGGAACAACGCAAATGTATCATGGAGCTTTTTTCACCAATCGTTACGAATTAAATTCTTCTTATCTTGATATTTTAACAAGCGACTATGTCGAAGCTTTCCAAATGGATTTTCAAAATGAAAAAGATGTTTCGATGATGCTTCAATGGATAAACGAAAAGATGCAAGAAGATTCTTTTATAAGTATGAAAGATATACCTACGGACAATCTGACGACATTTTATATTTTCAGTACGCTTTATTTTTCACAAAAATGGAATGTTCCTTATTATGAAAAAGACACTGCAGAACAGACATTTTATATGGCAAATAATCAAAATAAGAGAATACCTTTTATGCACCATAGTTATTATGGCCTTTTATATGAATATGAAAATTATTATAGTTTTTACGATTCTTATAAAAACGGATATCAAATTCAATATGTGACTCCGAAAGGAAATAACACGATTCAAAGTGCCTTGGAAAATCAAAATATATTTATCGAAGATGCCACAAAGCAAGTAAAAATAGAGAATTTAAATAGCATTATTATTGATTTGAAAGTACCTAAAATGAATATGAGTATGAATGTTGATTTTGTCGAAATTTTAAAATCTTTAGGCCTTGCATCTTCTTTTGAATATAATAACAAAAATTTACAAAAAGTATTTTCCGGAGAACAAGAGATGGCAATGGAAATATGTATGCAAAAAAACCATATCGTATTTAATGAAGACGGAACCCGTATTCAATCCTTAAATATCGGAGGTGCAGGAGCAAGAAGTGCCGGTTACAAAGAAGAAACATTTGAAGTTACCTTGGATCATCCTTTTATTTATGTAATATATGATGTGAATAAATTACCGATTTTTATTGGTCATGTGGATAATCTTTGAAAAAATTTTTCCTATCGCTTTGAAAAGAAAAAAGAAGTTTGAATAAAAAAGAACAACTTCTTTTTTTGTCGAAAAAAGCAGGCAAAAAAAGCTTATACAAATTCTTATTTGGGAAATAATTAAAAATGCAAATACATAGATTATGTAGAAAGGAAATATCAAAATGGAACAATTTTCCAAAGAGGCGCAGCGAATTATTTCTTTAGCGGAATCCCTTGCATTTCACTATAATCATGCTTTTATCGGTTCCGAACATATTCTTTTGGCCATATTAAAAGAAAAAGATCATCCTTTAACAAGAGAATTGGAAAAACAAAAAATCACTTATGACATAATAGCAAAAAAAGTCAAAGCATTATACGATAAAAAAGAGAAGGAACCATTATATATGGAATATACAGTGGAATTGAAAATCCTTCTTTCCAAAGCACAAGTTTTGGCTAAAGAACGAAAACAAGATGTTGTCACTCCTATTTTATTGGCACAAATGATTCTTTTGGATGATACTTGCTCGGCATATGAGCTTTTACGAAGAATGAAAGTCGATTGGAAAGCACTGAATTTCATTTTGCAAAAAGAAAAGAGATATTCGGATTTAGATAATTTAACCGATTTGCATCCTTTGGGAAAAAATGGAAAAGATCCTTTGATTGGAAGAAAAAAAGAATTAACGCAATTAATTAATGCTTTATCCAGAAGGAATAAACCGAATGCTGTTTTAATCGGAGAACCCGGTGTGGGAAAAACGGCTATTTGTGAAGAATTAGCGCGTTTATTGGAAAAGAATGCAATTCCTTCTTTAAAAGATAAAAGGATTTACGAATTGGATATTGCTTCCACGGTAGGGGGAACCAAATATCGTGGTGAATTTGAGGAAAAAATAAAAAAGATATTAAAAAAAGTAAAAGAAGACGGTCATGCCATTATTTTCATTGATGAAATTCATAATATCGTCAAAGCCGGCGGGGCAGAAGGAGCTATCGATGCATCCAATATTTTAAAACCTTATCTTGCCCGAGGTGAAATTCAGATGATCGGTGCTACCACAGAAGAAGAATATGAACAGGTATTTGAAAAAGACAAACCATTGAAACGAAGATTTCAAGTGATAAGAGTAGAGCCTTCCACGGTGATGGAAACAAAAGAAATTTTAAAAAATATCAAAGGTCTCTATGAAAATTATTATCATACCGAGATTAGTGATTTGGTTTTAGATGAAATCGTGGATCTTACCAATAAATATCTTCCCGATTTATATTTTCCGGATAAAGCAATTGATGTTTTGGATAATACTTTGGTGGCAGCAAAAAATAAGATAACCATCGAAGATGTTTATCAAACACTTTCTACGTATTATAAAATTGAAGTGGGAAAAAAAGATCCGACATTCCAAGTGATGGAAGAATTAAAAAAAGAAATTTACGGTCAAGAAAGGGCATTACAAAAAATCGAACAATGGTTACATACGATAAAATATCGTTCGAAAGAAGAAGAAAAACCTTTGTTAAGTCTTTTCTTTTTGGGACCATCCGGAGTAGGAAAAACAAAGGTTGCGGAAATCATGGGAAATACACTTTTCGGGCCGGAAAATATTCTTCGCTTAAATATGTCTTCTTATCAGGATCCTTATGCATTGCAAAGATTAATTTCACCGAGTCAAGGAGCGTATGGAGAAGAAGGGAGCGCTTTTGTCCGCAGATTACGTAGTCATCCGCATTCCTTGATACTTTTGGATGAAATTGAAAAGGCCGGGAATGAAATTTTGGATTTCTTTTTGGGTATTTTGGATCGAGGCTATTTTCAAGATGGAAAAGGAAGAATTATCGATGTACACAATGCAATGTTCATTATGACCAGCAATTATGGTTTTGATGACGAACGATTATTTTCTCAGCAGTTAAGAAGAAAGGATGCCGAAGAAAATGAAACGATTCAAAAATTACAACAACGCTTTCGCTTTGAATTTTTATCCCGGCTTGATGATATTATTGTGTTCTCCTATTTAGAAAATAAGGCAAGAAAAAATATTGCAGAACGTTATCTAAAATCCATGCCGGAAGCTATGCATGTAGAATTTGCGGATATTGAATCTTTCTTAGATAAAGAAGAAAAGGAATACGCAAAATACGGTGCAAGATTAATAAAACAAGAAGTAAAAAAAGCATGTATAGAAATAAGTGAAACAAAAGTTCAAAATAAAGTTTAAGAAACAAATTATAAAAAACCGCCCGAAGAAAATGAAAAAAACAGCATAAATTAAAAAGGGAGAAAATTTATGCCATATTTATTATCTTTTGTAGGAATACTATTTATTTTTTTAATGACATCATTTGGTGCGTTGACGGTTTTATTTCATAAAAAGAAGGACAAACAAATACATACATCGTATTTCTTATCTTTTTCTGGTGGCGTGATGCTGGCTGCGGCTTTATTTTCTTTATTGCTACCCGCGGTAAACCAAGCGAAAGAACAAAATACGCTTCCTTTAATTCCCGTTTTATTCGGACTTATTTTCGGTGCAACGTTTATATTGATATTTGATTTAATTATGGAAAAAGTATCAAAAAAAGAATATCAAAAAGGGAAAAAACTTTTTTTTGCCATGACAATTCATAATATTCCCGAGGGCTTATCTGTAGGTCTTGCTTTCGGTGTTGCCTTACAAGGAAATGATTGGACTTCTTTTCTTACCCCTTTGCTTCTTGCTTTTGGTATCGGAATTCAAAATTTTCCCGAAGGCGCTGCGGCATCATTTCCTATGCTTGAAGAAACAAAATCCACGAAAAAAGCTTGCCTTTACGGAATTATTTCCGGGAGTGTGGAACCTATTGCCGCGCTGATAGGTTTATTCCTTTCCAGTACTTTAGAAAAATGGATGCCATTTATTCTTGCTTTTGGTGCGGGAGCAATGCTTTATGTCGTCATCGGAGAGCTTGTTAACGAAGAAAAAGGAATGCGAAAAATATTGCGTGATCTCTCATTTCTTTTCGGTTTTTTGCTTATGATGTCTTTAGATATATTATTGGGATAAAGTATAGTAGTTCTCCAATATGCTTCTTTTAAGATAGTATCAAAACTTACTTTAGAAGTATTCTCATTATTCTTTTAAAATATCATTACTTTGGCTTTTTATGAATTTATCTTGTCTTTTGTAGGCTTTTCGGATGAGGTTGAGTTCTGCTTTTGAAAATGATTGTATATTGGCGAACCCTTCTTGGGAAACATTATCACATATTCCCCCGGATTGGGTTTTTTGTAAGTCGCCATCGGATAACCAAGCTCTATAAGTGCTTCGTCTAGTGGACTGATCCACGTACGTTCTGTTGACTTTTGATTCTTCTGATCCATTGAAATTTTCTCCTAACGCTTTAATTAAAGATATAATTTTATTCTTAGTCTCCGAATTTGGATTTTTATAATTCTTAAAGTCGAAAATTTTAATTAAATTATTTTCTACATCTATAATATACTCTTTAATTTCCACATCTTTCAATATTTCTATTCAACCTTTGTTTCTTTTACTTGGGATAAAATAAAATTCTTTTTTTCTTTAGTTCCTGTGATAAAATAATCTTTGAGAGGCATGGATTATGGATATTTGGAATATTTTTGTTTTTTCTTGTAATGCAGTACTACCGATTGTTTTAATTGTATTATTCGGTTATTTTTTAAGATCAAGAAATGTTTTTCATGATGATTTTTTAGATAAGGCCAATAAATTATGTTTCCGGGTATTAATACCGATTTTACTTTTTTATAATGTCGGTTTTATTGATAAAGAAGCTTTTGCAACAATCAATTGGGCATTGATTCTTTATGCTTTTCTTTCAATTGTTGTTTTGTTTTTTCTTGGTTTGGTATTGGTTATTTTCTTGGTAAAAGATCCGCGACAAAAAGGTGTGGTTTTACAAAGTATTTTTCGATCGAATTATGCGATTATCGGAATACCTCTTTGCGAATTTTTAGCTCCTGAGGTAATTCGGGATGCTTGTGTGGGACTTGCTTCTATCGTTGCTGCCGTTTCTATTCCTCTATTCAATATCTTTGCCGTGATTGCGTTATCTATTTTCAAAGAAGATAAAAAAGAGAAGATTTCCGTTGGAGCAACGATAAAAAAAGTGGTAACAAATCCTTTGATTTTGGGAGTTGTTGCCGGATTAGTCGTTTTAGGAATACGAATGCTTTTTATCGAAAACGGTATTGATTTATCTAAAGCAGCCATTTCTTCAAACTTCTTATTTAAAGCAATTGAAAATGTAAAAAATATTGCCTCGCCTTTGGCGTTAATGGTTTTGGGAGGAAAATTTAAATTTTCCAGTGTTAAACGATTGGCTCCGCAAATTATTTTGGGAACAACATTAAGAGCGATTATTGTTCCCGCCATTTGCTTGCTCATCGGCTATGCACTTGGTTTTCGGGAGTTGGAATTTCCGACATTAATTGCACTTTTTGCCACCCCGGTTGCGGTAAGCAGTGTTCCCATGGCCTTTGAAATGAATCAAGATGGCGAACTTGCCGGTCAATTTGTCGTTTGGACTTCGATTGTCTCTATTTTTTCTTTATTTGCCATTATTATGATTTGTTGCTCGGTAGGAATTTTTTCTATTGTTTGATCGAATTTGTATTTTTTGCTTCCTGAATGGATGCATAATTGGCAAACATAAATTTTTGATAAGGAGAATAAGAAATATAAGTATAAATGGGATGGCCGGAATCATCTTGTTCTCCACTATCCTCAAAATCACTGGTATCTACATACGAATGGGTGCCTTCTTCTTGACCATGAAATTTTAAATAAAGATCATTGAAAAAATCGGATATTTTTGTCAAGATATCATGTTCTTGAAAATAATCGGAATATTCGAAATTATCGAGAAAAATGTTTTGATGAATTTGTTTATAATATTGTTCATATTCGTCATAATTTGTTAAAGCCTTAATTTCCAATAAGCGAAAAAAGCTACGAAAATAAGCAGAGTATCTTAAAAACGGAACATCGGAAGTTAATAACACGGATAAAGCAGTTAAATTTGCATCATCTTCGCGGAGAACACCTTTTAAATGGGCTAATTCGTGCGCCATGGTAAATGGTAAATCCATCCAAGGCATCGCGGTATTGACATTTGCCTCTGCAGTGAAAGCAAAATTAATTCCGGTAATATGTAATTCACTTAAAATCGGAGATAGAAAAGTGGCCTTTGGTTTTCCGGTATAAGTATAAAAATACGGAGAATCCAATTTTTCCATTTCTTTTTGAACAAGTGAAGCCAATTCATCGTAGCTATAAGGACAAACCAAGGCATTCTTTTCATCTCGCGGCAAGATAGATGCAATAGAATTATAGTCGTCCAAATAAAATTGAATGCAATCGCTTACGAAAATAGGGGTAATGTTTTCTTCATTATATTGAAGAATATCTACTTCTTTTCGATGGTAAGCAATTCCTGCTATTCCTTGATAGGAAAGGAGTAAAATCATTGCAAACATAAAAACTTTATAGAAACATTTTAAAATGTATTTTCCGTTTTTTGTAAAGAAAGAAGCAATAAGACGAAATAACAAAAAGGCACCGACAAGTACAAAGAAAAGAACGGTTACTTCAAAAAGAGAGAAGGGAAGCAAATTGGTAATGGATCCAATCAAAAAGATATAAATGGATGAAATATGCACAGTCCACCATTCACTGGTTTCCTCAAAAGAAGAGATAATCCAAATAAGGATACCAAGTAGAAAGACACAAACTAATGGAATATATTTTAATTTTTTCATTCTTTTCGTTCCTTCTTGTAAAGTATAACATATTTTTTTTATAATAAATGAAGAAGGAGTCTAAATATGAAATTTTTTAGTGAGTTCAAAAAGTTTCTTTTAAGAGGCAACGTTGTTGATTTAGCGGTTGGTGTTATTATAGGCGGTGCTTTTACGACAATTGTAAATTCTGTTGTAAATGATATCTTTATGCCTTTGATTTCTCTTGCCGTCGGAAATGGTGATTTAACCGGATTGGTTGTTGTCTTAAATGGAAAACCGGCAACCATTACGGATGCCGATGGAAACTTAATTGCAAACCCCGAGGCAATTACCATGAATTGGGGAAATCTCGTTATGGCGGTTATCAATTTTGTACTCATTGGATTCATTCTTTTTACTATTGTTACCTTCATTAATCGTGCTCATGAAATACGTGAAAAAAGAAAGTTGGCAGCACAAGAGGAAGCAAGACGATTGGAAGAAGAAGCGAAGGCCAATGCACCAAAACCGGTGACAACCGAAGATTTACTTGTCGAGATTCGCGATCTTTTGAAAAAAGATGTAAAAAGCGAAAAATCAAAAGAGTAAAAAAATAAAAAAACATGACAAAACCTGTCATGTTTTTAAATAAGTAAAGAAAGGAGAACAAAAAAGTGTTATACGATTTTGAATTTTATAATCCTACAAAAATTTATTTTGGAAAAGAATCTTTAAACAATTTAAAAACGGAATTAAATCATTACGGCAAAAATATTCTTTTTGTTTATGGTGGAGGGTCCATTAAAAAAATCGGTCTTTACGATTCCATCATAAAAATATTACAAGAAACTTCAAAGAATGTTTTTGAATTGGCAGGAGTAATGCCAAACCCGACCTATGAAAAAATGATGGAAGGTGCACATCTTATCGAAAAACATCATATTGATTTTATTTTAGCGGTCGGAGGCGGAAGCGTTATCGATTGTGCCAAAGGAATATCCGTTGCGGCATATCAAAAGAATCCATGGGAAAAATATTGGATAAATCATGAAGATGTATTGCATGAGGTTATACCGGTCGGATCGGTTTTGACCATGGTCGGAACCGGTTCGGAAATGAATGGCGGAAGTGTTATCACCAATGAAGAAAAAAAATTAAAAAAAGGAAGAGTATTTCCACAAAAAGTTTATCCGAAATTTTCTATTCTTGATCCGAAAATTACATATTCGGTGCCAAAATATCAAATGCTCAGTGGAATTTTCGATATTTTCTCCCATTTAATGGAACAATATTTTTCCAATCAAGATGATAATGTTTCCGATGATTTATTGGAAGCGTTGATGAAAAGTCTTATAAAAAATACATATAAAGCGATCAAAGATCCTTGTAATTATGAAGCAAGAAGCAATATAGAATGGATTTCGACCTTGGCATTAAATGGATTAACCGAAGTGTCGAAAACTCAGGATTGGCAAGTACATAGCATTGAACATCAGTTGGGAGCATATACGGATTGTGCGCATGGTATGGGACTTGCTGCAATTTCCGTTCCGTATTATCGTTTTCTTTTATCTTTTGCACCTCAAAAATTTGCTCAATTTGCTGTGAATGTGTTTCAAGTCGAGACAAAAAATCGTTCCGTGGAAGAAGTGGCAAAAATGGGAATTGATGCTTTGGCAAAATTTATTAAGGATACAGGTATGTGTTCCACATTGAAAGAATTGAATGCTACAAGAGAAATGTTACCGCTTATCGCAGCTTCTACGGATTTGGGAGGCGGTTATCATGATTTAACGCAGCAAGAGGTTTTGCAAATTTTAGAATCCTGCTACGAGTAAATGTGTTAAAATATTATTGAAAAGGAGAAACAATATGGAATTCAAAGTTTATCGTTGTAAGCATTGTGGAAATATTATTACTTTTTTGACATCTTCCTCTGTCCCGGTGGTATGTTGCGGTGAAAAAATGGAAGAATTGGTTCCGAATATTACCGATGGAGCACAGGAAAAACATGTTCCGGTAGTGCGTCAAGAAGGAAATAAAGTTGTCGTGGAGATCGGAAGTGTTCCTCATCCCATGTTAAACGAACATTATATTGAATGGATTGTTCTTTTAACAAACGAAAAAACGTTGATAAGACATTTAAAACCGGGAATGGAACCGAAAGCAGCTTTTTTACTAAATGAGGGTGAAGAGGTTCTTGCGGCTTATGAATATTGCAATATTCATGGTTTTTGGAAAAAATAAAATAGAAAAACGGAAAAAAACATTTTAGAAAAAAAGAAATTGGTAGATGAAAAAATCGCGATAATTTATGAAGAATTTATTCATCATCATCGTTTTTATTTTGCAAAAAAAGAATATTCGGTTAAAGCAACGCGAAAAGTTTTTAAATTTATTTAAAATATGCTAAGATAAATTTAGAATAATACAAAAAAGGAGATATTCAAAATGGAAGAACAACTTGCAAAATATGTAAGAATTGCACATGATATTACAGAAAAAATCATCCGTGGAGAATTTCCGGAAGGAAGCATTTTAAAAGGAAGAAGTTTACTTGCATCTATTTATGGTGTTTCTCCGGAAACGATTCGAAAAGCAGTACAAATATTGGTGGAAGAAAAAATTCTTTATGTGAAACATGGTGTGGGAGTTTTTGTCGATTCCCAAGCTAAGGCAGAAGAATACGCGAATACTTGGAACGGGCAACCGACTTTAGTGGAAGAATTAGATGATGTGAAAAAACTTTTGGAAGATGCAAAAGATCTGAACAAAAAAATAGAAGATGCTGTTTCCACTATGGCGGAAAATTTTCGCTTTCAAGTGAAAGAATCAATTCGTTTTTCCGAAGTAGAGATTTCCGAAGATAGTTGGATTGTAAATAAGACAATCGGAGAAGTGAATTTCTGGAATTATACGGAAGCGACGATTGTTGCCGTCAAAAGAAAAGAAGACGGGTTACTGCAAACCAGTCCCGGCCCGGATTTTCCTTTAAAAGCCGGAGATAAAATTATTTTTGTCGGTAAAGATAATTTATCCTATGAGCGCGTACTTGCTTTTTTAACCTATGGTATTGAAGAATAAAATAAGAGGGAAGTAAGATGTTCAAAAGAGCAAAGCCGGAATTTACGACAAGTGACTTAAAAAAAGCGAATAATGAACTTTATGATTTGTATAAAGAATTAAAAAAAGAAGTGAAACAAAAAAAAGATAAAATCATTTCAGAAGAATTTTTTAAAATCGATTTGGATCTTGATTATAAATCCGTTCGTATTTCACAAATGGATACGGAAGATTTGAAGATGGAATTATTACTGACTTCTTTAATAAAAAGCACATTGATGGATGCACAGGAAATGCTGAAAAAAGGAACAAATTATGGACTTCAGCTGGCACTTCATCGAGTGCAATCTTTAGTAGCGGATCGACAAGTGGGAAAATCTCCTTATGCCATTGAAGATTATCGAAAATTTGATGAAGAATTATGGAATATTACTCGATTAAGAGAATTTGCTTACGGACAAATCGAACGTTTAAAAAGAAAACAAGATCAAATTACACGTTCGGCATTACAAGAAGTTGATTCGATGATGCGTGTTCGTTATTTTGATGATATTCGAGTTTTGGAAAAAGATATTTTGCGGTTGGAAAATGAAGCCCATCAATACGATACCTTAACAACGGCTTTACATAGTGACGCGGTATTGAAAAATATCGTTAAACGATATTCACTGAAAAAAGACGAATTACCGGATATGCAAAAATTTGAAAATTTAGTTTTGCAATACGATAAAAAAAATAATTAAAATATGATAAAAATACTTTTCATCTGCCACGGCAGAATGTTGAAAAGTTCCGGAAAATCCTGTAAAATCAATGATTTCATGGCAAGTAAGGGTGTTTACTACACCACTTGGGAAAGAGCTTTGATATGACATTATTTTTTCTAGAATTATTTTATATTTATTACCAATTTTATTCCCAACGTGCCATAATAGAAATGGTTGGGAATAAAGTTGGGAAAAAGGTTGGGAATAAAAAAGCTTTAAATTCACGAAAGCAAAAAATTATTTTGGAAATGAGGAATAATCCAAACATTACAACTGCAGAGCTTCATGTCATATTGGGCGTGAGTGAAACAGCGGTGGAGAAGAATATATCCTTTTTAAAAGAAAACGGATATATAGAGAGAGTAGGGGCAAAGAAGACGGGGTATTGGAGAGTGTTATAAAGATTACAATGTGTACTGATATTTATCCGTAACTTGAAATTTTAAATTTGGAGTGCAAAGTTAAATTGATGCTATAAAAATGCATGGGGCAGAGGCTAAAAAATGTTTATACTCATGCGAGTTTTGATAGGGCGGCAGAGCAGATGACGAAAATCATTGATTTTAAAGATGATGGAGCGCGGAGGAAACAGAGAAAATCAGATTAAAAATTAAGAAGGTTACTACACCATTTGCCCATAAAATTATGTAAATTTATAAAGATTTACATGAAATCAAGGCAAAAACCAAAATCAGAGTAAAACACCAAACCCCTTGAAAAATCAAGGTTTACAGGCTTATGAAGGGATATAATAACTATGATCAAAATACTTTTCATCTGCCATGGCAATATTTGCCGTTCTCCCATGGCAGAATTTTTAATGAAAGACATTATAAAAAAGAAACAGATGGAAAATGATTTTTTCATTGAATCCGCGGCAGTAAGCAATGAAGAATTGGGAAATCCCGTGGATTTTCGTGTGCAAGAATTGTTAAAAAAAGAATACGATATTTCTTGCAAGGGAAAATATGCCCGAAAAATAACAAAAACGGATTATGAGACATTCGAT
Source organism: uncultured Bacilli bacterium (assembly GCA_947629415.1). Lineage (GTDB taxonomy): Bacteria > Bacillota_I > Bacilli_A > RFN20 > CAG-449 > CANRPC01. Next base: position 594 of record CANRDP010000011.1, on the reverse strand, counting down.
TATATTCTTTATATGGATCATTATAATTTTTATTTTTTGGATAAAATGTTTCCCGGAGATCCAAAAAATAAAATGAAACGATTGTTGGATTTTACATCTTCTCCAAGAGATGTTGATGATCCATGGTATACAGGAAATTTTACCGAAGCTTTGAGTGATATAAAAGAAGGAATCGAAGCTTTTTTGAAATTTTTAGAAAAAACATATTTTCATAAAACAATAAAAAAAGAGAGTAACAAATAAGTTACTATCTTACAAACTGAAAAATAGTTTAAAGTCAAAGGGTTCTTTTGAATCTCAGTAAAAAGTAAAAAAGAAAAAATATTAAAGTTTCTCTTCTGAAATAATTTTTCCATTGGAAACTTTGAGAAGATATTCCTCTCCGTTTGCAGCATGATAAAAGGCAGTGCCATGAGGAACGCCATTTACATAATCGCAGCTGACCTCATCTCCGTTTTTGTATTCTGTTGTTCCGCTTCCATGAGCGAGACCATGGACAAAGTTGCCACGAAATTCGTCTCCGTTTTTAAAACGAATAATGCCAAATCCATGTGGTCTTTTTCGCCAATCGGTTTCACCATAATATTCATTGTC